>JBARRP010000055.1:0-19330 GCA_049644285.1 Candidatus Acidiferrales bacterium
ATAAAAACTCAAGCGCTTCCTGAATGCGAAAATAGGGCGCCGTTCCTAACCTGCAACAGCACTAAGCGCGAGCCTAATTTTAAAGGGTAGATCCGATCGAGTGGGGTCTATCTTCCGAGATAGCTGCTCGCCCCGATCGCCCCGATCGCCCCGATCGCCCCGGCGCTGGGCTAATTCCATCGCTGACCCACTATGTATCGCACCCCGCGATGGAACGGTTGAGGTCAGATCGTCTTACCATGCGAACCAAGGTTTCCACCAAAGGACAGGCCGTTTTGCCTAGCCCCATCCCCCGCCAACTGGGCCTTCGCCCGGGCGATTCGCTCGATGCCGACGTTGAGGGTGGCCGTATTGTGTTAACGGAATTGCCTGCTCGTCGGACAAACCCCGACTGAAGGGGTCTACCGCGGTTGGGCTTTGCTCGCGGGACGGGTGAGCTTCCAGCAAGAGCGCGCGACGCTCCAGTCCTCCTCGGCACGGATGACGAGAACGCGAATTCGAGAGTCCGAAGACGCAATGTCGATGTCCACGGGTGACCCGGAATTCTTGCTCTCGTCTATCTTCAATCCCAGGAAATCAAGCTTTTTGCACGCCGCCGCCCTTACATCCGCTGAGTTTTCGCCGATACCCGCCGTAAAGATCAGAGCGTCCATCCCACCGAGGTCAGCCGCCATCGCGCCGATGCCTTCACGCAGGCGATGAACGAAAATATCGAATGCGAGCTGCGCGCGTTTATTCCCGCCCTTCATCGCTTCAAGGATTTGCCGCATATCGCTCGACACACCTGAAATTCCAAGAAGCCCGGATTCCTCATTTAAACCATCGTCAATCTGGTCCGCAGTGGCGCCATCCTGCCGCATCAGGTAGGTCAGAATGGCCGGATCGACGGTCCCGGACCGCGTCCCCATCATCAGTCCTTCGAGCGGCGTGAAGCCCATCGTGGTATCGACGCTCTTGCCGCCATCAATGGCCGCGAGCGAACAGCCGTTTCCAAGATGGCAGGAAACAAGCCTCAGGGAAGCCGGCTCCTTGCGCAGCAATTGTGCGGCGCGTTCGGCGCAGTATTGATGATTGATGCCGTGAAAACCGTAGCGCCGGATCCCCCGCTCGAACCACGCGTAAGGACCCGGATACACTGCGGCCGGCAAAGGAAGGTTGTGGTGAAAGCCAGTGTCGAAGACCGCGACCTGCGGCACCGTGCCGAGCAACTTCTCTATGATTTCGATGCCCTCAAGTTCGGCGCGATTATGAAGAGGCGCAAACTCTGAAACGCTGGCAATCGCTCGTTTCACTTCAGCGGTGACCACCGCCGGTTGATCAAACCGGCCGCCACCGTGCACAATCCGGTGACCCACCACGCCGATCTCCGCGCGCTTCGCAATCGCGGCGCCTCTTCCGTCCCAGAGTGCGTGCAACAAGTGCTCGAGTGCCTGATGCCGTGATTCAATCTTCACACGATCATGGAAGGCCGCTCCTTCGGCGCTCCTCACCTCGACTTCGGCTGAACCTCCCTTCCACTCGATCTTGGCGTCCCACAAAGGCTGCGGGGGATGCTGCGGCAAAGTATCCCCGATTTCGTAGAGCCGGCTCTTCTGGCTGCTGGAACCCGAGTTGAGGACCAGAATCTTCATGAGCCTAATACGGCCACTTCCAGTCCCGTATTTCAGGCCGATCATCGCCGTACTGGTAGATATAATTCCTGTGCTCGACCAGCTTGTTGCGCAACATCTGTTTGAAATGCGCGCCGATCCGCTGGAGCCGCGGCACGTAGTCCACCACATCTCCCGCCAGATGGTAGCGATCGAGCTGGTTCAACACGGTCATGTCAAACGGTGTCGTGGTTGTTCCCTCTTCAAGGTAGCCGTGCACGTGCAGGTTGGCATGGTTCTGCCGCTTGTAGGTCAGCCGGTGAATCAGCGTCGGATAGCCGTGGTAGGCGAAAATGACGGGCTTGTCCTTGGTGAAAATGGAATCGAATTCCGCGTCGGAGAGCCCATGCGGGTGCTGCGTCGAAGATTGCAGCGTCATCAAATCCACCACATTCACGACTCGAAGCTTGATGTCCGGAAAATACTGGCGCAGGAGATCAACGGCGGCCAACGTCTCGAGCGTCGGAACGTCCCCGGCACAGGCCATCACCGCATCCGGTTCGCCGTTCTGGTCGGTGCTGGCCCAATTCCAGATGCCAATGCCGTAGGTGCAGTGTTCGATCGCTTGTTCCATGGTCAGCCACTGCAGCGCCGGCTGCTTCCCCGCCACGATCACGTTGACGTAGTGGCGGCTCCCCAGGCAGTGGTCAACCACCGACAGCAACGTGTTTGCATCTGGCGGCAGATAGACGCGCACGATGTCCGCCTTCTTGTTCACGACGTGGTCGATGAAGCCGGGATCCTGGTGGCTGAAACCATTATGGTCCTGCCGCCATACGTGCGAGGAGAGCAGGTAGTTCAGCGACGAAATCGGCCGCCGCCAAAGAATGGACCTTGTCGTTTTGAGCCATTTCGCGTGCTGGTTGAACATCGAGTCCACGATGTGGATGAACGCCTCGTAGCAGCTGAAGAGTCCGTGGCGGCCTGTGAGCAGATAGCCTTCGAGCCACCCTTGGCACATGTGTTCGCTCAGAACTTCCATCACCCGTCCGTCGGGCGAAAGGTGTTCATCGGTCGGAAGAATCGCCTCCATCAAAACTTTGTCCGTTGCTTCGTAGATCGCATCCAGCCGGTTCGAAGCTGTCTCGTCGGGACCGAAAACACGGAAGTTCTTCGTGTACAGGTTCAGCTTCATCACATCGCGGAGGAACTGGCCGGCGATCCGCGTGGCTTCTCCGAACTCGTTGCCGGGTTTCGGCACCTTCACGGCGTATTGGCGGAAATCCGGCATTACTAGGTCTTTCAGCAGCAATCCGCCATTCGCGTGCGGATTCGCGCCCATCCGCCGGTTGCCCTTCGGCGCCAGCTCAGCCAGCTCGTGCATTAACTTGCCGTCGGCATCGAAGAGTTCTTCCTGCCGATAACTTTTCATCCAGTCTTCCAGCATCTTCAAGTGATCGGGCCGCGACCTGACCTCCGCAAGAGGTACCTGGTGGGCACGCCACGTGCCTTCGACCGGCTTCCCGTCCACAATCTTTGGCCCTGTCCAACCTTTCGGCGTCCGCAGGACGAGAATTGGCCACACGGGGAGTTTCGGCCTGGCTTCGGTGCGGCTGGAGCCCTGGATGCCCTGTATCTCCTCTACGATTGCCTCCAACGTCGCCGCCATCCGCTGATGCATCTCGGGCGGATCGTCACCCTCGACAAAATAGGACTTGTATCCATAGCCGGTGAAAAGATGCGCCAGCTCTTCGTCGGTCATCCTCCCCAGTACCGTAGGATTCGCGATTTTGTAGCCGTTTAAATGGAGAATCGGGAGCACTGCGCCATCGCGGCTCGGATTGAGGAATTTGTTTGAGTGCCAACTCGCAGCCAGCGCGCCGGTCTCCGCTTCACCATCCCCCACGACGCAAAACACCAACAGATCGGGACTGTCGAACGCCGCGCCATAGGCGTGGGCGAGCGAATAGCCGAGTTCTCCGCCCTCGTGAATCGAGCCCGGAGTTTCCGGAGCCACATGGCTGGGCACGCCTCCGGGAAAGGAGAACTGCTTGAACAGGCGCTGCATTCCCCGCTCGTCCTGGGCGATATTGGGATAGAACTCGCTATACGTGCCCTCTAGATACGTGTTCGCCACCAGTCCGGGTCCGCCGTGGCCCGGGCCCGTAATGAAAATCACGTTGAGGTCCAGTTTCTTAATCAGACGGTTGGCGTGAACATAGATGAAATTCAGTCCGGGAGTTGTGCCCCAGTGTCCCAGCAGGCGCGGCTTGATGTGCTCCACCTGGAGCGGTTCGCGCAGCAGCGGATTCTCGTAAAGATAGATTTGCCCGACGGAAAGGTAATTGGCGGCCCGCCAGTAGGCGTTAATCTTTTCCAGCTCTTCCAGGGTAAGAGGTTGCGACGCATTGCTTACGACGGTCGAAGTATTACTTCCATTGTTTTCCATGTGCTTGGCCCCCCGATTTTCAATTTGGGCTTACTGTACTTGATCGCGGAAGAAAATGTGTTAGGGGACCGTGAACGTCCGTGAGCAGCCGTCCCCTCCCTTAGATGGCTCCGGCCCCGCCAGCGGGTGCAGCTTGCACAATCGGAAGGGCTCAATTCAGGTGCCGAGTCTCACGATTGGCGGCAACGCCCAATCGTCTATACCACGATCGTACTCACTTCGCTCACTTCGTATTGATCTTCCCGCTAGCCCCGAACCTCAGCCGCGAGGTTCCCGGTGATGCGTTCTACCTCAATCCTGGGCTGCCGGGTAACACATCGGGCGCTTGTCTCTTTGGCTCGCTGGATTTTGAGACCGTAAGATGTTACAAGTCAGTACGTTTCAGGCGATGCGGCCAATGGCACAGATCTGCAACTCGAAGGGCTGCAAAATCGAGGTGGCCAAGGACCTCGAATCCGTGGGCAAATGCGTGATGCATTTCACTTTGACCATCGAAGAAGAATGCGCCGCGATGCGCCGTGAGACCGCTTTGGGTGACTGCAGCCACGACCGCCAAGTAGAATTCATGGGCCAGATTGCCTCGCGGGGCGAAATCCTGGTCCACGTCGCCACCAGCGGCTTCCCTATGTCCGATGAACTGAAGGCGCGCGTTCTCAGCACGTTGCTTTCCTTGATGAATTGCCGCGAGAGCATCGACCGAGCAGCAAACCGCCAAGCCGCCCGCCGCCGCTTCGGAGATTAATTCTCCTTAAGGGCGACGATTCGCCTCCGGTGTTGTAGCGCGGGACTTCAGACCCGGGGACTTTCCGACCGGCAACCGGCCCGCCGAATCTCAGAGAGGTTTCTGGCGCGACAACTTCCCACGCAGGCGGAAACGCCGCCGCTAATCTCCGCCGAGTCACCCTGAGGGCGGAGCCCAAAGGATCTCCAATTCGATGGATCCGACACGTTAAGCGGCGTTCTCAAGCCCCGACAAACCGCGCGTAAATCGAACGCGCGACGGCAGGATCGCGCGTCCCCTTGACGATGGCGCGCCCATCGGCGAAGACTGTCATCTCGTACGGCGGCACGCGGAAGCGCAAGAGAAAATCGTTTCGGCGCACGTCGGCGGCCGCGGCTCCGGCGAGCCGCCGCCCGAGTTCCGCGAGGTCGAGCCGGCGATGGCGCTCGTGGATCTGCACCGAGTCGCGCCCGCACATCGTAAGGTGAGGCTGCGCGTCTCCTTCGAGATAGCTGAACTCCCGCCGTCCGCACGCGCGGCACTTCGGATTGCGCGCGACCCGAATGGACTGAAAGCGTCCCGGCCACACATCGCAGGAAATCAGCTTCCCGTGAAGCGCTTCTCGTTTCCCCCCGAGCAGTTTCACGGCTTCGCTCGCTTCGATGGATGCAATCACTCCAACGGCGGCGTTCAGCACTCCGGAGGTATCGCAAGTTTCTTCGAGGGCCATGCGCGCCGACGCTTCATCGGCTTCTACGAGGCACGCTAGGCACGCGCTTTCGCCGGGAAGAATGGTCATCGTCACGCCGTAGCTTGCCACCGCAGCCGCGTAAATCCACGGTATATTCAGCGAAATAGCCGCATCGTTCACGAGCAACCGGGTCTCGAAGTTGTCAGTGCCGTCGAGGATCAGCGGGAACCCGTCCAGCAATTCACGAGTGTTGGCCGGCGTTAAGTCGGCAACGATTCCTTCCACCCACACATCCGAATTGATGACACGAAGACGCCGCTCGGCCGCTACCGCTTTTGGCAGCGCATCTCGCGCGTCGGCTTCTTCGAACAATGTCTGCCGCTGGAGGTTGGAAGGCTCGACGAAGTCGCGGTCAATGATCCTGAGCCGGCCTACCCCGGAACGTACCAGAAGATTAGCGACCGAGGTGCCGATAGCCCCACAGCCGACCAAAACAGCGCTCGAGGCCAGCAGACGTTCCTGTCCAGACTCGCCGATTCCCGGGAAAAGGATTTGCCGTGAATATTTATCGTGCTGCTTTGTATCCATAGCCTGCTGGGTCGCCTACTTGCTCATGATAGCGCCGAACTCAACAGGATGTCGCCGGCCTGATTGAAGTCCGGGGCTGCGAGCGGCTATGCTAACCTGCCTTTTTATCGATGTTGGGAAAAGATACAGGTCGCGGGAGCGTGCTGTTCGAATGGGTTAAGAAGCGCCGAGCTTCGGCGCGCCGCATTCGCACCGCCATGGGTGTCCTCGCGGCGCTGTGGCTGGCGATCGCGCCCGTCGCCTGGCCGCAAGGGGACGGTTTCGAAGGGCAACGCATCGCACAGATTCGCATCCGCGGTGAGCAAGAGCAGGCCCTCAGTGACAGACTTCCTCCCCTGCCGTTGGAAGTTGGCAAGCCATTCGATATCGATGCCGAGCGCCAGAGCCTTCGCCAGCTCTACCGAACGGGCCGGTACTCAGACATCCGCGTCGAGGTTACTCCCGAGCCCGACGGGTTGCGCGTGGATTTCGTCGTCCGCCGAAATTACTACAACAATGTTGTGCACATCGAAGGTTTGAAGGAGCCTCCCAATGAAGCGGCGGCGCTCGCATCCATGCGGATGAGCCTCGGCGAGCCATTTCGCGAGAGCGCGCTGAAAGAGGGTCTGGGTCACCTCGTGGACACGCTCCGCGACGAGGGCCTTTACCAGGCAAAGGTGGAGTACACGCTCGTGCCTCACGAGGACACTCGAACCATGGACATCAATGTCCACGTCGATTCCGGGGCTCGAGCCCGCATCGCATCGATTCAGCTCCTCAACCACACGGGCCTGCCCGACAAGACTCTTCTGAACAAGTTCAAGCTTTCTCTGGGGAACGAAGTAAACTCGGCGCGTTTGGACCGTGGCGCGAACCGGGTAAAGAAGTTCCTTGTGTCCGAAGGGTATTTGGCGGCAAATGCCTACCTTCGCCCCGCATTCTACGATCCGAAGACGAACAAGGTTTCACTGGCGTTGGACGTGACCTCAGGCCCCCGGGTGCGTGTCGAGGTCAGCGGGGCGAAGTTCAGTAAGGCCAAACTGCGCAAGCTGATACCGATTTACGCCGAGGGCACCGTGGACGAAGACTTGCTGCAAGAGGGCCGGCGCAACTTGCGCGACTCACTCGAGCGCGATGGCTACTTTGATGCCGACGTGCAGGTGAGTTCGACCATGAATACCGAGAAGGGCGAGCGCGTGATCACCTACGAAGTGAGCCGCGGCGACCGCCACAAACTTGTGGGCGTCAGTTTCAAAGGAAACCACTACTTTAGCAGCGATCTTCTCGAAAGCCGGCTTCAACTCCAGACGGCTTCCTTTGCGTCCCGCGGCCGATTCAGCCAGAGTCTCGTCCGCAGTGACGCCGTTTCGATCCGCGATCTCTACCTCGCGAACGGATTCAATGAGGCAAAGGCGACGCCCGAAGTGGTCGATAACTACGGCAAGAAAGTGGGCGACATTTTTGTGACGTTCCAAATCGACGAAGGACCTCAGACGCGCGTCTCCGAGTTGAACCTCGAGGGCAATCATGCCATTACCACCGATGTCCTCCTCGGTGTCATCGGCTCCACGCCCGGTCAGCCGTATTCCGCCGTCACCGTCTCGAGCGATCGCAACAACATCCTCGCCCTCTATTTCAATGACGGCTTTCCCGAAGCTCGTTTCGACAGCCAGGTGAAACAAACGAGCGAGGCCAATCGGGTGCAGCTCACCTATCGCGTCACCGAAGGCCGCCAGATCGAAGTGTCCCAGGTGTTGCTCACCGGCTACGAGCACACGCGTCGCGGCGTCATTTCTCGGCAGGTTCAGATAAAGCCGGACGGGCCGCTCCGCGAGGGCGATGTAGTCGAGAGCCAGCGGCGCCTTTACAATCTGGGCATCTTCAATCGCGTCCAGATCGCTCCCCAGAATCCCGACGGGTCCGATCCTGACAAAACGGTCGTTGTCCAGGTGAACGAGGGCAAGCGCTACACCATTGGTTACGGTTTCGGATTCGAGGCCCTCCGCCTTCCCGGGTCCACCACCAACCCCGCCGGCACGACTCTCAGCGCCAGCCCGCGAGGTTTGATTGAGATCTCTGAGTCCAACTTCGCCGGCCGCGCCCAGACAATCTCCTTCAAGGTGCGCGCCAGCACGTTTCAATATCGCGGCGTGTTGAGCTTTCTAGCGCCCAACTTGTTCACGAACCCAAAATGGACTCTGCAACTCACCGGTTTTGCGGACAAAACCCTGGACGTCAACACGTTTACCTCCTCGCGCTACGAAGGCTCATTCCAACTCGAGCAGGCCATATCTCCTGCAACATCGTTCTACTACCGCTATTTTTATCGCCACGTCATCGTCCAGGCCGGCTCGTTGCATGTCAGTCCCAACCAGATTCCGCTCTTCAGCCAGCCTACAAAAATCTCCGGCTTTGGACTTACCTGGGTCCGCGACCGCAGGAATAATCCGGCCGATGCCTCGCGGGGGATCTTCAACACTGCGGATTTCACCATCGCCCCGCAATCGATCGGCTCGACCGCCAACTTCGTCCGCATCTTTCTTCAAAATTCGACCTTCCATCCCTTCGGTCGCGCCTTCGTGTTCGCCCGATCCACGCGGTTCGGAGTGGAGCAGACATTCTCTGGATCGACGCAAGACCAGATTCCTCTGCCCGAAAGATTCTTCGCGGGGGGGGCGACATCGCTGCGGGGTTTCAGCCTGAACCAGGCGGGTCCGCGCGATCCCACCACCGGATTCCCGGTCGGCGGCTTGGCTCTCCTCGTTTTCAATCAAGAGCTTCGATTTCCCATGAAACTGCCCTATGTGGGGAATCGCATCGGCGGCACCGCGTTCTATGATTTCGGGAATGTGTATACCGACGTGGGCAGCATCACGTTCCGGACTTCGCCATCTTCAACTACCGACTTGAACTATCTTTCTCACACGATCGGTTTCGGACTGCGCTACGCCACGCCCATCGGGCCGGTGCGGGTGGACTTCGGTTATCAGCTCAACCCCGCCCAATTTCAGTTCACAAATCCGACCACGAAGCTCCTCGAAACCCAGCGACTGCCGCACTTTCAATTTTTCTTTAATATCGGGCCGGTCTTCTGATGCGTACCGTCACTTCAATATTCGTGCTGCTCTTTTTGATGGCGCCGGTGGCCACCGGACAATCCACTGATCCTGCGCGCCCGGCTGGCCAAGAACCCTCTCCGCCCGCTACCAGTCTCCCCACCGCGGGCCGGATGGACTCCCTCGGAGTCCACGGTCCGTTTCCTGGAGCAGCCGTCGTCGACGGAATCGTTGTGCGGATTGAAGACGATATTCTGGTGGAGAGCGAAGTACGCGAGCTCGAGAATTTCCAGAGGCTCCTGAATGGTCGTGCCATGAGTCGCGACGACGTGATTCGGGAACTCATCGATCAATGGATCATCAAGAATGAGGCCAACGCCGCTCATTTTCTCCGCCCGTCCCAGCCGGCGGTTGACACCGCCTTCGAGAAACTCGTCCAACAATTTCCCAGTCCCGAAATCTTTCACACCCGCCTGGCCCAAGCGGGCATCACCGAAAGCGTTGTCCGCCGCCTCCTCGAACAGCAGCTTTATCTCTCCAGCTTCCTCGATTTCAAGTTCCGCCCGGCGGCGCAGGTGACCCCGGACCAAATGGAAGCCTATTACCGCGAAGAACTCACGCCGCAGTTGAAGTCTGGGGGCCAGGCAGTGGTGCCGCTCAACGACGTTGAAGAGCAGATTCGCGAATTGCTCACCCAAAGAGCTATCAACCAGCGGACCGAACGTTGGCTCGAGGAGGCGCGGGCGCGCCTCCACATCGAAGAAATGCCCGCGGGGAGCACACCATGACCCGGCGATGGAAATACGGCTTGGGCGTTGCCCTCTGTCTCATGCTGGTGATAATCGGCGCAATGATCCTTATCTTTGAGACGGGCCTCGACGAGCGGTGGGCCCGCGCCGCCGTTGTGCGAAGAATCGAGCAGTCAACCGGCGCCCGCGTCGAGCTCGGAGCCTTCCACTTTCATCTCTTCGGCCTCCGCGCCGAGCTCGATAATCTCACTCTGCATGGCCGTGAAACCGAAGGCCTCCCGCCTTTCTTCCATGCCGACCGCGTGCGTGTGGCGGTCCGCATCCTCTCTTTCTTCGGGCGCAAGATCGCTCTCGATGAACTTCTGGTCGATGGGCCCGAGGTCTTTGTCCGAATCGCAGAAGATGGCAGGAGCAATGTCCCTTCACCGCCGGTCCGCCGCGCCGGCAAGCCGTGGCGCGAGCAGCTCTTCGATTTGCGGATCGGCAAGCTGCGCCTGGATGACGGCAGCGCCGAATTCAATCACGCCCGCATTCCCCTGGCATTCGAGGCGAACGATTTCAATTTCGCCATGAGCTACGACGCCGCGGCTCCGGCCGGCGAGTCCTATGTTGGTTTCTTCAGCGCGAAGCAGATGAACCTCGCGGCGCGCCGTTATCTGCCATTCCGCTCGGATATTTCTGCGAAATTCACGCTCACCCGAGACTCCTTTGACCTGGGCGAGCTGAGTTTGAAACTTCCGCACTCGGATTTGCAGATTCGCGCGGAACTTGCGAGTTTCGCGCGCCCGGACTGGAACTTTCACTACCGCGGGCGGTTTTCGCTCGACGACCTGCGCACGATCTTGCGCAAGCCCAGCTCTCCTACCGGGCTCATTGACTTCACCGGGGGCGCTCGCTATGGCCAAGGCCAATGGTCCGCGACTGGCCATTACCGTGCCAGCGAAATCGCACTCCGCTTTCAATGGTTTCACGCGGGCGGCATCGAAACCTGGGGAGACTATGAGGCCGCGCCCGGCCGCGTCACTATCCCGCAGTTCGGAACGCGCGCCCTGAACGGCTCACTCGCCGGCCGCCTCGAAGTGGACCTCAAGGACTTGAACTTCCGCGTCCGCTCCCAACTTCGCGGCGCCAGCCTCGCCGCGATTCTGGCAGCCGTGGATAACCCGAGTTTCCCGATGCACACGCTGCACTGGGCGGGCAATGTTGACGTTGATTCGCTAACCACCTGGACGGCGGACTTCAAGCATTTCCGCGCAACCGGCGAATCCCGCTGGTCGCCTCCTTCCCAGACAAATCCCGGCGAAATCCCGGCAACCGCGCGGCTCGATTTCGACTACTCGATGGACCGGAAGCGTGCCGCGCTGGCCCACAGCGAAATCACCACGCCCACCACGCAGCTCGCGATGGACGGCACGCTCGGCGCACTCGACTCGGCGCTCGAGGTTCAGCTCGACGAAAAGAACCTTCTCGTCTGGGACGAATTCATCAATTTCCTTCGAGGTCCGGAGGCTCAGCCCGAACCTATTGGTGGGCGCGTGACGTGGAAGGGGCGAGTCCTCGGACCCCTCGCCGGGCCCACATTTTCCGGCGCACTTCACGGCTTCGAGGCTCGCTACGACAAACTCTATTGGGACGAGTTGCAGGGCCAGATGAGCTATTCGCCCGATGAACTGCGGCTCAGGCAGATGCAGGTTCGGCGCGGGCGCACCTCGATGCAGCTCGATCTTTGGCTCCAGTTCGACGGCTCGTGGAGTTTCCTCCCGTCGAACTCATGGAGCCTGATTGCGCGCGCCGTACGCGCCCCCACCGACGATCTTCAGGATCTCTTCGGGATGTCTTATCCCGTCAGCGGCCTGTTGAGCGGAGATTTTCATGGCGGTGGCACCCGATCCGCGCCCACTTTCGATGGAGATCTCCTCCTCGAGGAGATCAAGGCGGAAAGTTTTCGATTCGACCGGCTCAGCGCGCAGCTCCACGTCCAGGAAGATCAGATCGGCCTGTCCCGTGCCGAGCTTGTCGAAGACTCGGGCCGCGTCACCGGCGATTTCCTTTACCGGCCTCGCGAGCGGGAAGCGGACTTTCATCTCGTCGGTGCTAACTTTCCGCTCGAAAAGATCTCAAAGATTCAGTCTTCTTCCTTGCCGATTGCAGGCCGCATCGGATTCGAGATCCAGGGTCAGGGCCCGCTTCGGGCGCCGGTGGCCCACGGCACGTTGCAGATTTCCAAGCTCCACGTCGGCGCCGAAGAACAGGGCGATTTCGCCGGTCAAGTTGATTCGGACGGCCATCAAGTGAAGCTGGTGGTCAACTCGGAGAGGACGAAAGGAACTTTCAAGGGCCAGCTCGAAATGGGCCTCTCCGATGATTACCCTCTCACCGGAGAAATCAGCATCCAGCAGTTCGATCTCGATCCTCTGATCATTGCCGGCCTGCACTTGAAAGACTTGACGGGTCACAGCAGCCTCGAGGCGCTGGTCAAACTCTCAGGCTCATTGCGCCGCCCGGAAACGCTGGTCGCCGACGCGGACATTTCCCGCGCCATCTTCGATTACGAATACGTGAAGCTGGAGAATGTCGGTCCGCTGCGGCTCAGTTACCGCAGGAATGAAGTGCGCGTCGAGCAGGCCGAGTTTCGCGGAATGGAGACCGACATGCGCGTCACCGGTTTCGCGCGCTTCGACCGGGATCGCCCGCTCAACTTGAACGTAACCGGCAGCGTCAATTTACGCCTCGCTGCTGCCTTGCTTCCGGGCCTGGAATCAGCCGGCGCGGCCATCGTCGACGCCACGATCCAGGGCACCTTCTCGAGACCGCTCATCACCGGACGCGTGAGCGTCTCCGACGCTTCCGTCCACTATGGTGATTTCCCGACCGGCCTCAATCACGTGAAGGGCGAATTCCTTTTCAGCCGCAACCGCCTGCTCTTCGACAACGTGACCGCCCAAGCCGGAGGCGGCACGTTGACACTCAGCGGCTCACTCAGCTTCGGTGACATGCCTCTTCAATACGAGGTCAACGCCGACGCCACCCGCACCATCATTCGCTATCCGCAGGGTGTGAGCTGGCTGGCCGGAGGAAATCTTCAACTGGCGGGCACGGCGAACGGCGCTCTGCTCTCCGGCAACGTCCAGGTGGAGCGCTTGCTCCTCGCCGAGGGTACGGACATTGCCACATTTTTCGCGTCATCATCCCAGGAGGCGGTTCATGGGCCGGCGACTTCTTCGCCTTACTTGCGGAATTTGCAATTCGACGTCCAAGGAACGACCACTCCAAACGCGCGCCTGGAATGGACTGGAGCGCACATTGAAATGGATGGCGATGTGCGCCTTCGCGGCACCTGGGACAATCCACTCCTCCTCGGACACATTCATCTGCTTAGCGGGGAAATGCCCTTTCGAGGAAACATCTACCGTCTCACCCGGGGCGACGTCAATTTCTCGAATCCCTTCCGCCTCGATCCGGTGTTGAACGTCGAAGCAACAACAACGATCAGCCAATATCAGGTCACGATTGATTTTACCGGCCCCGCCAGTCGCCTCAATCTCTCTTATCGCTCCGATCCGCCGCTTCCTGATAGCGACATCGTCGCCCTCCTCGCCCTCGGCTCCCCCGGCGAGCAGAGCGCTCTCCGTTCTTCCACTTCCGGCTCGCAGAGCTACGGCGCCACCGCCCTTCTCTCCGAAGCCATCTCCAGCCAGCTCGGCGGCAGGATCGAGCGCCTCTTCGGCATCAGCCATTTCCGCGTCGATCCGTTCCTGGCTGGCACCACCACCGAACAAAACGCGGCCGCGCGGGTCACCATCCAGCAGCAAGTGACTCGCGACCTCACCGTCACTTACAGCAGCAACGCTACCTCCAACCAGCAATATCAGCTTATCCAAGTCGAATACGCCATCCGCCGCGATATCTCCGTCGTCTTCCTCCGCGACATCAACGCCACCTACTCCCTCACCATCGAATTCAGACAGCATTTCAAGTAACTCCCAAGCCCGGATTTCTCACCCGGCTTCCGCGCGCCCTCCTTGGAACCGCATTCCGCGATCGTAGGGCACGGCATTCCGTGCCCGTTCCCCGGCTACGAGGGCAGAAGAAACAGTGAATCGGGCGACAGGCGCACGTGCCAGGGCTGCGGGCGATTCTGAAATCGCAGCCATTTTTCCTTGAACACCTCCGCCTGCAGATGGTGTTCGGCAGAATCTTCCGGCGGCGCGTGCAGCCGGAGATAAAGGGTGATCCGAAACGGTGTCTCGCTCGCCCGGACCAGCCAGCAGAGAAACGCGTTTTCAGAGCTTGCCCCGCCGTTTGGCGCCGCCTCCAGAAAATCGACGTGATGAGCGCGGATGCCCACGTGCGCGACTGCGCTTGCCGGCTCCTGCGAGACGCGCAACCGGCAGCCCCAATCGAGCGCTTCCACTTCGTGCGGCGAAATTGACTTCGCTCGCGAAAAATTCTTGCACCCAGTCAGCCGCGCGACTTCGAGGCTCAGCGGATGCTGAAAGATCTCTTTCTTTGGACCAAATGCCGCAACTTTCCCTTTCGATAGCACCAGCAAGTTCTCCCCCAGCCGGTACGCTTCTTCCATGTTGTGCGTCACCAGGAGCGAGGCTCCCCGATACGCCGTGAACGTTTCCTGCAGTTGCATCTCCACCTGGCCGCGCAAATGCGTATCCAGTGCCGAGAGTGGCTCATCGAGCAGCAGCGCCTCCGGCTCGATCGCGAGCGCTCGCGCCAGCGCCGCGCGCTGCTGTTCGCCACCCGAAAGTTCGCGTGGATAGCGGTGTTCCACTCCCGCGAGATGTGTTTGCACGATCTGTCCTCCGACGCGCGTTGCTTGTTCGGCGCGCGGTAGCTGGCTCAGGCCGAACGCGATATTCTCCGCAACCGTGAGGTGCGGGAAGAGCGCGTATTGCTGGAACACCATGCCGATCCGCCTTTCTCGCGCGGGAAGATTGATTCCACGGGCGGAATCGAACAGAACGCGCCTGTTTAGGGCGATCCCCCCTCGGTCCGGACGCTCGAGTCCAGCAATGCATCGCAGTGTCATCGTCTTCCCGGCGCCCGAGGGCCCCAGTACGCTCAGAGGTTTCTCGCCGGTGGTAAACGAGACCTCCAGCGTGTAATTGGAAAGCCGCTTCTCGATTTGGACTTCCAGGGCCACGTCAGCGCCATGCCCCGCGCGCGCGACCCGGTCCTTGCGTGTGCGTCCAGTAGTAAAGCCCCGCGAGCATTGCAATCGAGATCAGCACGTCCAGGAACGACCAGGCAACGGCGTCCCGGAGATCGTCGGCTTCGACCGCAAAATAAATCGCGATCGGAATCGTCTCCGTCTTTCCGGGAATGTTGCCGGCGAGCATCAGCGTCGCGCCGAATTCCCCCAGCGCGCGCGCAAACGAGAGAATCGTGCCCGCAAGCACTCCCGGCCACGCCAAGGGCAGTGCCACGCGACGAAACACCCGCCACTCCGAAGCCCCCAACGTCCGCGCCGCCTGAAGCAGAGAAGGTTCCAACTGCTCGAGCGCCGCCCGCGCCGTGAGATACATCAGCGGAAACGATACAACTGCGGCGGTGATCACCGTGGCCGGCCACGAGAAAACCACCGTGGCTCCGAATTGCAGAAGAATTCTCCCCAGCGGACCGTTCTTTCCGAAAAGCAGCAGTAAAAGGAATCCCACAACCGTGGGAGGCAACACGAGCGGTAGCAGAAAAATTCCATCGACGAGCGCCATCGCCGGACCTGTCCGCCGCTCGCGCCAAGCCGCTGCAGCCAGCCCGGCAACCAGCGTGAGAAGCGTCGCCGTCACGCTCGTCGCCAGCGAAATCCAAAGTGGGGAAAGGTCCGTGGGCATGCTGCCCTCAGCTGGTAGTTCTTGCAGTCTCCTCTTCTCGTCGAGTCGAAGTTGAATCCAACACTTCGGAGAGGGTCCACAAAAAGAACCGCTGCATCGTAGCTGATTTAGGACAGGACGAGCAATTCAGAATGGGGTTGCTAACTACATGTGTCCGAGTTCTAAGCCTAGCAGGATCCAATCTTTGCCATCGCTGCGCCCGGCGCCGGCGCTAGTCGGTATTTGTCACCCTATGTTACCTTGTGACGAGGAGTGTAGTGCGCGGACGGGAGATTCCCCGGAGAAGAAAATGGATGAGCTTCTGAAGTGGCGCGAGGAGTTTCCCATCCTCGACCGCTCCACTTACCTGATCAGCAACTCGTTGGGCGCCATGCCCCGCGCCGTCTACGACCGCTTGCGCGATTACGCCGACTCCTGGGCCTTGCGCGGTGTCCGCGCCTGGGAAGAGGGTTGGTGGGATATGGCCGTCAGCGCTGGCGACAAAATCGGCGCTCTGATCGGCTCGGGGCCAGGCGAAATCTCCCTGCATCAGAATGTGACCATCACCCAGGCGGTGATTTCTTCCTGCTTCGATTTCTGCAGGCCCCGCAACAAAGTCGTCCTGGTCGATCTCGAATTTCCGTCCATCGTTTATTTTTATCTCGAACAGCGCCGTCGCGGGGCGCGCGTCGAAATTGTGAAGTCCGAAGACGGCATTTATGCGCCGATGGAAAAGCTCCTCGCCGCCATTGACGAAACCACCCTCCTCGTTCCGATTTCCCAAGTTCTCTTCCGCAGCGCTTCGATCGTCGATTCTCGCGCCATCATCGAACGCGCCCATCGTGTCGGCGCTCACGTCATCCTCGATTGTTTTCAGGCCGCCGGCACGATTCCGCTCGATGTCCGCGGCCTCGAGACAGAATTCGCCGTTGGCGGGGTGTTGAAATGGCTGTGTGGCGGGCCGGGCGTTGCTTACCTTTATACTCGCGCCGATCTGCGCAAGAAGTTC
This sequence comes from Candidatus Acidiferrales bacterium, assembly GCA_049644285.1. GTDB lineage: Bacteria > Acidobacteriota > Terriglobia > Acidiferrales > UBA7541 > CAVRXT01. Next base: position 16,657 of record JBARRP010000055.1, read on the forward strand.
TCGCCGATGTTGACCGGCTGGCTCGCTCACCAGCGGCCTTTTGACTTTGAAGTCGGTCCGATCGAGCCACGCGAAGATTCTTTCCGCTACTTGAACGGCACGCCGCACATCCCAGCCCTCTACGCGTGCCAGCCGGGCCTTGAAATCCTCGCGAAGGTCGGCATCGATCAGATCCGCGAAAAATCAATCCGTCTCACCGAGCGCCTCATCCAGGGCGCTTTGTCGCGCGGATGGCGCGTCAATACGCCGCGCACAGCTTCGGAGCGGGCCGGGACGGTCTCAATTGAGTGCCCACACGCGCGCGAAGTGAAAAGCGAGTTGATCGAGCGCGACATTCTGGTCGATTACCGTCCTGGCGCCGGCGTGCGTCTTTCCCCGCATTTCTATAACCGCGAAGAGGAGATCGACTTTGCGCTCTCCCAGATGGACGGAATTCTTGCCAGCCGCGCTTGGAAGCGGCATCTCCAAATGGTATGAAGGGATTCGTGTGAGCGGGAACGCCGAAGGCGCTCGCAGCGCGGCCCCTGGAGAATTCGCCGAGCAGCGCCGCGCTATGGTTGAACGCCAACTCCGCGGTCGCGGGATCAAGGATTCTCGCGTCCTCGAAGCCATGCAGGCGGTGCCCCGGCACCTGTTTGTGCCGCCGGCAACAGCGGCAGCCGCATACAGCGATGAGCCACTGGCAATCGGAGAAGGCCAAACGATCTCGCAACCCTACATCGTCGCCGCGATGACCGAGGCCCTCGAGCTCACCGGCACGGAGCGTGTGCTCGAGGTTGGCGCCGGCTCGGGATACCAGGCGGCGATACTGTCTGTTCTCGCCCGCGAGGTAATTGCCATCGAGGCCCGCCCGATGCTGGCTCGAACGGCGCGCGACCGCCTCTCCGGGCTCGGATACTCCAATGTTCGCATTGAAATTGGCGACGGAACCCTCGGCTGGCCCTCCAGTGCGCCCTACGACGGCATTCTCGTCGCGGCCGCGGCTCCCATGGTCCCTCCGCCCTTGATCGAACAGCTCGCCGAAGGTGGACGCCTCGTTATTCCGCTGGGCTCCGCAGAACATCAGGAACTCTTTCGCGTCCGCAAACAAGCCGGACGAATTGTCCAGCAAGCGCTCTTCTCCTGCCGATTCGTCCCGCTGGTCGGCCGCTACGCCTGGCCTGACGTTTCTCTTTCATGAGCGCTCCAGCCCACGCAGCCCACAGTCTGAGTGGCAAAACTGTTTTTCGTCAGGGCACCGCTTCGCAGCTTGCGGAAAAAGTCGATCAGGAGCAGGTTTCCGTCACACGGGCACTCTTGCTTGTGCTTCTTGAAAAAGCACCCCGCACAGCGGTAGGGAGCGGTTGTCATCCTGAGGCCACAGGCCGAAGGATCTCAACTGAACGCCCACTCCGGACAAGCCAAACGCGAGATTGAACTGATGGCTAGCGGAAGATGTTGACGGGCGCCAGGAGCGAGTCGGTGTGACAACTCCGATTTTCGTCAGGGCGCGACTTTACAGTTCGCGGAGAAAGTCCCTGGCGGGTCATTCCGAGGAGCCGTAGGCGACGAGGAATCTGCTTTTTCCTTGAATATATTGCGAAAAGCGGATCGCTCCGCTCGGGATGGCAGAGAGAGTACCTTTTCCGCAAACTATTTAGTCGTGCCATCAGCGACGCAATATCAGTGCGGCTTCAGCCGCCAAGGGACCAGAATTTGAGTGACCACACAGGATCAACTCAGCCCGAGCTTTCCATCGTCATTCCCGCTTACAACGAAGGATCGCGCCTGCCAGGCACGCTCGCTCGAATCCATGATTACCTCGCGGCCCGCCGCCGGAATCCGAATTCCACGGAAGTGATTGTCGTGGACGACGGCTCGACCGATTCCACCGCCCGCATCGTTGAGGATTGGCAGTCGAAATTTCCGGGCCTGCGCCTGGTTTCGAACGGCCGCAACCGCGGCAAAGGCTACAGCGTGCGCCACGGCATGCTCGAAGCGCGTGGTCACATCGCCTTGTTCACCGATGCCGATCTTTCCGCTCCCATCGAGGAGGCGGACAAGCTTCTCGCGGCCCTCGACAAGGCGGATGTAGCGATTGGTTCTCGCGCCATCGACCGCAGCCTCATCGCCGTCCACCAATCCAGCATGCGCGAAATCGCCGGAATCATTTTCAATCGCTTCGTCCGCCTGTTCATCGGCCTGCCCTTCCACGACACCCAGTGCGGCTTCAAAGCATTCCGCCGCGATCGTGCCCGGATCCCCTTCGAACAGCAGCGCAGTGAGCGCTTCGGCTTCGATCCCGAATTGCTCTTCCTCGCCCGCCGTCACGGCCTTGTCTGCGTCGAAATCCCCGTGCGCTGGGCCCACGACCCAGGAACGAAAGTCCACGTCATCCACGACAGCCTCGACATGTTCCTCGAGCTCCTCCGCATCCGCTGGAACTGCCTCCTCGGTCGCTACCCAAGACATTCTGCATCTTAAACTTTCTCCGCTTCCGGCTAAGTCGCAACTCCCACTATACTTTCGTCTGCCCCTGCGCGGTCTCCGGTTGAACCGTATTGTGTGACCGTAGATTCTCTCTTAGGTGTCAAGAAATTTTTCTTTTGGAGTGGCAGAACCTTTTCTTGTTGAGCTCATGCAGCCTCTGCTGCGCAATGGCCAGACGCTGGAGCTAGGTGATAGAGTTTGGCGC
>JBARRP010000056.1:0-8786 GCA_049644285.1 Candidatus Acidiferrales bacterium
CTGGATACCTGAAACAGCACTGGCCAGCAATCCGGGAACAACTGCTGAACGGAACCTACAAACCGCAACCAGTAAGGCGCGTGGAGATCGAGAAACCAGACGGCGGGGTGCGAAAGCTTGGCATCCCGACCGTACTGGACCGATTTCTCCAGCAAACGGTGATGCAGGTTCTACAACGCAGGTGGGATCGGACGTTTTCCAAGCACAGCTACGGGTTTCGGCCCAGGCGCTCGGCCCATCAGGCGGTGGAAGCGGCGCAGCAGTACATCGCCGAGGGTTGCCGTTGGGTGGTTGATCTTGATTTAGAGAAATTTTTTCGATCGAGTCAATCACGACAAACTGATGGCAAAGATTGCGGAGCGGATTAGCGACAAGCGCTTGCTGAAGCTGATCCGAGCATTTCTGCAAGCCGGAGTGATGGAAAACGGACTGGTGAGTCCGGTGGATGAGGGGACGCCGCAAGGCGGTCCTCTATCCCCGTTGCTATCGAACATCGTGCTGGACGAATTGGACCAAGAGTTGGAGCGACGCAGCCTCCGACACGCTCGATACGCGGACGATTGCAATATCTACGTACGCAGTCGGCGAGCGGGGGAGCGAGTGATGGCGAGTATCACCGCGTTCATCACGTCTAAGCTCAAACTCAAGGTGAACCAACAGAAGAGTGCGGTGGCGCAGCCACGGATGCGAAAGTTTCTAGGATTCAGTTTTACTTCGAGTCAGGAGCCGAAGCGGCGCATTGCGCCCAAGGCGATCCTTCGATTCAAAGAACGGATTCGGGAACTGACGCGACGGACACGCGGGGTTAGCGTGGGGAAAATGGCCGAAGACCTGAGCCGTTACCTGCGAGGGTGGCAAGGCTACTTCGGTTTCTGCGAAACCCCCTCAGTGTTGGGCGAACTTGATCAGTGGACACGGAGGCGACTCCGGTCGTTCCTGTGGAAGCAGTGGAAACGCGGCCCGGTGCGCTTCACTGAGCTAACCCGACGGGGCGTCAGCAAGGACCTCGCCGTTCGAACGGTGAAAAGTCCCCGCGGCCCGTGGCGCTTAGCGAACTCACCGGCACTGGCGCTCGCCCTGCCCAATGCGTACTTCGACTCGCTTGGCATTCCACAACTGCTCGGTACTTGATCGCTTAACCCGCCGAACCGCCGTATGCGGACCCGCATGTACGGTGGTGTGACAGGGAATACGGGCAACCGTTTACCTATGTCGATTTGACACAGCGGCTATCAGACTCGCCCGGACTAAGGCGGTGGGATTAGAATAGGGGCACGATGGAACCCGCGGGCAAACCGGCAATCACTGCGGCGGCGCGTCGCGCGGTCGACCTGCGCTTTGTCGAGCTTATGGACAAGGTGCGGCGAAATCGTCCGGGGGATGATCTCGAGCTCCTGCGCCGCGCCTACGATTTCGCGGCGGAGCAGCACCACGAGCAGACGCGCGCTTCGGGCGAACCCTATCTCTCGCACCCGCTGGCAGTGGCTCATGTATTGGCGGACATGAAACTCGATGTGACCACGCTTTGCGCTGCGCTGCTTCACGACGTCGTCGAAGACACCAAGATCCCGCTCGAGCAGATTTCGGATCTGTTTGGCCTGGATGTCGCCCGGCTGGTTGAAGGCACCACGAAGATCAGCCGGCTGGATTTGCTGGCCCCGGAAGCGCGCCAAGCCGAGAATGTCCGCAAAATGCTGTTGGCGATGGTGAACGACGTCCGCGTCGTGATGGTGAAGCTGGCGGACCGGTTGCACAACATGCGCACGCTCGAGTATCTGGCGCCCGACCGGCAGGAGCGCATCGCCCGTGAAACCCTGGATATCTATGCGCCGGTCGCGAATCGCCTGGGCATGGGATTGATTCGCGGTGAGCTCGAAGACCTTGCGTTCCGTTACCTCGAGCCGGCGGCGTTTCTGGAGCTACAGAAGAAAGTCGTGTCAAAACAGAAAGTCCACGAAAAATTCCTGAAAGAGGTTCAGGACACCATCCGGAGCAAGATGGTCGAGAGCAGTATTCCCGCTGAGGTCGAAGGGCGGACCAAACGTCTCTATTCTCTCCATCAGAAGATCCAAAAACAGCAGCGCGCGCTGGACCAAGTCTATGACCTGCTGGCGGTCCGGGTCATCACCGATACGGTGAAGAACTGTTATGCGGCGTTGGGCGTGATTCATCAAATCTGGCGGCCGGTGCCGGGCCGGTTCAAGGACTATATCGCCATGCCGCGCCCAAACCTCTACCAGTCGCTCCACACCACCGTCATCCATGCCGGCCAGCCTTTCGAAGTCCAGATTCGCACTCAGGAAATGCATCGACTGGCGGAGCAAGGCGTTTCGGCCCACTGGAAGTACAAGGACGGACGCGAGGCGACCAAGGCCGACGATCAACGCATCGTGTGGCTGCGTCAGTTGATCGAATGGGTCCAGGAAATGGAGGAGCCCAGCGAGTTCCTCTCGACACTGCGTGTCGATTTATATCCTGAAGAAGTTTATACGTTTTCGCCGAAAGGCCGCGTAATGGTCTTGCCGCGCGGCGCCACGCCGGTCGATTTTGCGTATGCGATCCATACCGAGGTCGGGCATGAGTGTGTGGGCGCCAAGGTGAACGGGCAGATCGTGCCTTTGCGTCATGCGCTCGCGAACGGTGATGTGGTCGAAATCCTGACGCAGAAAGGCCATGCACCCAGCCGCGACTGGCTGACCTTCGTTCAGACCTCGAAGGCTCGCAGCAAGATTCGCCACTGGATCAATCTCTATGAGCGCCAGGAGGCTACGGAAGTCGGACGACGCCTGTTTGAGCGCGAAGCGAAAAATTGCGGCATCAGTCTGAAGAAAATCTCCGCTCAGGATCTGGAGCGCGTCGCGAACGAATATGGCTGCGCGCGGGTGGATGACCTCTATGCCGATCTCGGTTACGGCAAGTGGTCAGCGCGGCAAGTGTTGGCGAAAGCAGCCAAGGAGCCGCTGGTCGAGCACCCGGAAGAAAAGCCGCCCAAGCTGGTTTCAACCGTCAAGAAGATGCTGGGCATGCACGACGGGGCAATTCTGGTGCGCGGCCATGATGACTTGATGGTGTACCGCTCGAAATGTTGCAATCCAATTCCCGGCGATGAAATCGTGGGCTACGTCACGCGCGGCCGGGGCATCGCGGTTCACGGCACTTCCTGCCCCAACGTTCAGAATCTGCTCTACGAAGCCGAGCGGCGCATCCCGGTGGATTGGGCCGGGTCGACCGAAGCGACGTTCCCAGTGCGGTTGCGGATTCGGGCCGAAGACCGCCCAGGACTGCTTGCCGACATCACCTCGGTGATCAGCGGCGCCGGAGCCAATATTCGAACTCTCGAAAGTGGCGGTGAAGGCCTGCACGCCCGCGTCGAAGTTGCCCTCGACGTCCACGATCGCAAACAGCTCGAACGCATCCTCGCTCAGATGAAAAAAATCTCGGGCGTGTTTGACATCGAGCGCGTTTACAACGTCTGAGGCGTTCCCCAAACTCGCAATCCTGGTAATCTTTGCGTGACATTGCCCACCGTTGGTGTCACACCACAGATACAATTCCCAAAGGGGGAGATCTGGTGATCTCGGCTCGACACAACCCGTGTATGCATCGGTCGCGACGCTGGCCGGCTGTACAGATTCTTTGCGCTCTCAGCTTCGTGTTAATCGTCGGGGCGAGTTGCAAGAAAGTTCATCGGATCGACACCACTCCGCTCGACCTGGTCGGGACGTCCTACAGCACGATTCAGGATCTGAAGGCGCTCAACATCAGCGACGCTGAGATCAAAGAGCTGGTCAAGGCGAAGCAGGCCGGCATTTCCGACGCCACGTGCGTGGAGCTGGTGCGAATCGCACGCAGCCAGCAGCATCCCTTCAATTCCGCTGAAGCGGTAGCGGGCCTGCTTCAAGTCGGAATGAGCGAGGAGAGTATTCTGCAGCTCGCGCGCATGAAGCAGATCGGCCTAGGCGTGGGGGAGTTGCAGGCGATTCGGCTTGCGGGCCTGCCGGACTCGATTGTGCTCGAGGTAGCGCACCAGCACTCCGATGGCCACGCGGTGCTCTCCGGCGCTTCCATCGCTCAATTCATGAATACCGGGATGAGCCGCCAAACGTTACTCGAGCTTATCCGGCGCGGCGTGCCCGATGATCAGGCTCAAACCATCCTTGCCATGAAGCGCCACCGTGCGAAGGATGCCGAAGTCCTTGCCCGCTATCCAGCGCAGGTGCACCCAGAGCCCACTCCTCCCTCCATGAATCATTAGCCGGAATCCGAAGCATAGTTTTGACGGACGCCCGTTTTGACCGGGGCGCGTCTGCCCGGTAGAATCTCTACATCTTGAACCGCCGAAGCGCGCAATGGCGCTGCTCAACCGCCCTCTTACTGCTGGGAGTGCTGGGTTGTGCTTCCTGCGCTACTCCGCTCACTCCTGGATATGGTATCGAGCGCGAGCGAATCGAAGTGCACTACGTTCCCGGATCGCCTCCGCACCTGGCTGTTCGCGCGGAATATCTCCTCAACAATCTTGGCAACGGCGCGCTGACATCCGTGGCAGTAGTCCTCCCGGGCAAAACTCCCTACGGAATGCAGAATCTGCGGGTGGAAATGGGTGGCCAGCGGATAAGCGGTGCGTCGACGTCTCGCGAGAATGCCGAAGCCTCTTCTGAGGAAGAAATAGAGCTGCCCTTCGACCCCCCGTGGGCCATGCGGCAAAAACGGAGCCTCGGGATTCAATACGATCTCGACGCTCCGGCTGGCGGTGACGCGGCCGGGGCGGTGGATCGTGGCTATTTTTACCTTCCGTCCTCTAGCTTTCCTGAGTTTCAAGCACCAAAAATACTGTTCGCGCACGATGTCGAGAGACCGATCAGGATGGATTTTACCCTTCGTGTTCCCCACAATTTCCTGCTGCATGCCGCCGGATCTCCTGCTAGGACACGCCACCACGGTGGCGAGACCGAATGGCACTATCGAATCGGGAGACGCGACCCGGATCCGTTTGTCATCGCGGGGGCGTACGAAGAGCAAGTGGTGAAAGCGTCGACCGTCGAGGTTGCGTTCTGGACGTTCGAGCCGATTCCGACCGATGCGGTGAATGCCGCCAGAACCCGCCTCACCGCCACCCTGGCGGCATATACGGATGCCTTTGGGCCGCTGTCGAAGCCGCCGCTGAAAGTTTGGATCGTCCGAGCTCGGTCCGCGACGGACCAGAGCCCTTCCAATTCAGGACCTGCTTGGGGAGGTGGATTCCCAGACGGGCTCCTGGTCAATGAAGGGGCATTCCCCGGAGGCGTCCAAAGCGAGGACTTTCTCAGCACTGCCGAGACGGCGCTGGCTCAACTTTGGATCGGCGCTCGAGTGAGGATCCGGCCTGAGGCAGAGCTGGTTTTGACGGATGGCTTCGACAAGTATGCCACTATTCTCGCGGCCGAGGCGCGCGGTGGAGCTTCCGAGCGGCACCGCGAAGTCGAATCAGTATTGCGCGCGTATGATCGTGCGCGGAATGAGGCAGTCGATGAGCCGCTCTCTCAAATTACCATCGGGGATCCGCTCAAGCAGAGACTGATTGCTTATGATAGGGCGTCGCTGTTTTTCATCGCACTCGAAGACACATACGGCGAAGCCGAGATCCGCCGTGGGATCGCCCGTCTGGTGAGCGCGTTGCGGGGTAACGCCGTCGGCCTGAGCGATCTTCGCGCAGCGCTCGAGCAGGAAGCCGGAAAAAACATGGCCGATTTCTTCCGCGTGTGGCTCAATCAGCCGGGAATACCGGATGATTTCCGCAAACGGTATGAAGTTGAAGCGCCGAAGAGGAACGCTGAAAGCGGACCGCAAGCGAAACAGAGGCGGGCTTCTTTTTCTGATTTCTAACCTCGAACTTCCAACATCTAACTTCTATTTCGACGGAGGCACCGTGAAAGAGATCATCTCCACCACGCACGGCCCCAAGGCCATCGGCCCTTATTCCCAGGCCATCAAGGCGAACGGATTCATCTTCGTATCAGGCCAGGTAGCCTTTGATCCAGGGACAGGCCAACTCGTGGAAGGTGACGTTGCCCGCCAGACCGAGCGAGTGATGGAAAATCTGAAGGGGATTCTCGAAGCGGCAGGATCGTCGCTGCACAAGGCGGTGAAGACAACCGTCTATCTCAAAGACATGAATGATTTTGCCGCGATGAACGAGGCGTACGGCCGGTATTTCCCGTCGGCGCCGCCGACCCGGGCTACAGTAGAAGTGGCCCGACTGCCGCGGGACGCCCGCGTCGAGATTGATGTCGTCGCGCTTGCCTGACGATTGACGAATGCAGTTAGCCCGGGCGCTCTTGCAGGCATTCATGTCCGAAGACACGAAAATGGGTGGGCGAGGCGGACGGTTTCCTTCAACGCGTTGGTCCGCGGTGGTCGCGGCGCGCAGCGACGATACTCTCGAGCGACGGCGCGGCCTTGACGCGATCGTAACTACCTACTGGAAACCGGTCTACAAGTACATCCGAATCCGCTGGGGCAAATCGAACGAAGACGCGAAGGATCTGACGCAGGGATTTTTCGCGCGGCTCATCGAGAAGGATTTTCTGGGTGGTTTTGATCCCGCCAAAGCGCGCTTGCGGACGTTTCTGCGCGTCTGCGTGGATGGGCACGTCGCCAATGAAGCGAAATCCGCGCAGCGGCTGAAACGCGGCGGCGATGCTGTCCATCTGTCTCTGGATTTCGAAGGCGCCGAGGTTGAGCTCGAACGGGCTCGTCTGCCGAGCTCACCGCCTGCATCTGTCGATGCGATGGAAGATTTGTTCGAGCGCGAATGGGCGCGCAGCCTCTTCAGCTACGCGGTTGAAGACCTTCGCCGCGAGTGCGAGCAACGCGAAAAGCACATCCAATTCCGCCTATTCGAAATGTACGACCTCGAAGATGACAATGAGCGAAGGACCAGCTACGCCGAGCTCGCGCGCCAATTCGGCATCGCCGTGACTGATGTTACGAACTATCTTGCCTTCGCGCGGCGCGAATTCCGCCGAATCGTGCTCGAGCGCCTGCGCGAAATGACCGCCAACGAACAGGAATTTCGCCGCGAGGCGCGCGCCCTTCTGGGAGTCGAGCCCGAATGACGTGGCTCTCCGACGAAACCGTATCTCGATTGCGCGCCGCCGGCGTAGCGCCCGATCTTTCCGGGACTCGCTACCGGTTGGTCGAACGCCTGGGGCGCGGCGGGATGGGCACCGTCTATCTCGCCGAGGATGCCTTGCTCGAGCGCCGAGTTGCGCTCAAGGTCCTCGACCTTCCGGATTCAACGGGGGAATTGGCTGAACGCTTGCTGCGCGAGGCGCGTATCCTTGCCCACCTTGAGCATCCGGGCATTGTGCCCGTGCACGATGTGGGCACGCTCGCGGATGGGCGCGTCTTCTACACGATGAAATACGTCGAGGGCCAACGGCTCGACCGTTACTTGGCGCGGCTGGAATCGATTCCGGATCGCCTGCGCCTTTTTCAGCGCATCTGCGAGCCTGTTGCGTTCGCGCATTCGCGCGCGGTTCTTCATCGGGACCTGAAGCCCGAAAACATCATGGTTGGCCTGTTCGGCGAGGTTCTGGTTATGGATTGGGGAGTCGCAAAAATTCTGCGAACGCCTTCTGAAGAATCTCGCGCGTCGCCGGAGCAAGCGAGCAGTTCGAGCAGAAATCAGATCGCCGCGTCGCCCAGGCCGAGCTCGGAGACCAGTCATGGGGCCGTGCTTGGCACCCCCGGTTACATGGCTCCTGAGCAGGCCCGGGGTGAAATCGCAAGACTCGATCAGCGTGCGGATATCTTTTCTTTAGGAGCCATTCTCGTCTTTCTGTTGACTGGGAGGCAGCCCGAGGAAATTGCGCGAGTACAAGAGCCGGACGGGCATTCTCCGAGGCTCGAGCTTGTCGCGAGCGACTCGGGAGAAAGGATTGCGCGTCCTCTTGCTGCTATCGGCGCCAAGTCTATGTCAGCCGATCCTGCCGCCCGCTACGGAAAAGCCGAGGAGCTCGAGGCTGACGTCGCGCGCTACCTCGATGGCCTGCCGGTGACGGCCTATCCCGAGGGGATTCTTGAGAGGTTGACCCGACGGAGCACGAAATACCGCGTGGCGATTGCTCTGGTCCTGACGTATCTTCTGGTGCGCGTGCTAATTCTGTTCTTCTTGCGGCGTTAAAGGATTCCGGCGCGGTGGTTAAGAGAATGGTAGAAGGTTGAAGGCCAAAGTGGATTCGGCCGCGGAGGTAGAGATGAGCAAAGTCGTCCTTGGTCTGGTGCTCGGAGGGATCCTGGGGATCTTCGACGGCCTGACGGCATGGTTCACACCGGAGGCTCGTCCGATGATTGTGAGTATCGTCTTGGGGTCCACGTTTAAGGGGCTTCTGGCCGGTGTGCTGATCGGCTTTTTTGCACGCAAGGTGAATTCACTGCCGCTCGGAATCCTTTTCGGGCTCGGCGTGGGCCTTTTGCTCGCATACGCGGTGGCTGCGATGCCATCCGCGACTGGTAAGCACTACTATTTCCCGATCATGCTTCCGGGTTCGCTGGTAGGGCTGATCGTCGGCTATGCCACGCAACGGTACGGCCGCTCGAGTCGCACTGCGGCGGTTCGTGCGTAGCCCTCAAAGGGAAGAAACCAAGACGAGGGAGTTAGACTAACCTGGAAGGACAGGCTACTCCTACGAAAATCCAGCCTAGGCGGTCTGAGCGAGTGGCTCTAGCGTCACTCGGTGTCCCAGACGCTCCAGCCGCCTGACCAAGGAACGCCGGAGTTGGTTCACATGGATACGGTCGAAATG
>JBARRP010000057.1:0-4618 GCA_049644285.1 Candidatus Acidiferrales bacterium
CTGGATACCTGAAACAGCACTGGCCAGCAATCCGGGAACAACTGCTGAACGGAACCTACAAACCGCAACCAGTAAGGCGCGTGGAGATCGAGAAACCAGACGGCGGGGTGCGAAAGCTTGGCATCCCCACGGTGCTTTCATAATGCACCTTCTCCAATCACGTTCAGGATACCGTTTGAATCCTATTTGAGTTGCGCACCCAATCTCGGAGCTTTTGCTCGTCCGCTGCAGTGAGTGTAATCCAACAGGGCATTCCAGAGTTGAGGCGTCGTGCTTGGATCACGTTGTGCTCGACCCAGTAGTAGACCACGCCATCGCTAACACCGAACTGTTTGGCGACTTGTTGAACAGTCAACTCCTCAGACTTCTTGAGCCTTGCAAGCGGAATCTGATAGCGCCAACGGATCCACCGAATCATTTTCGCAGTGTACGACTTACCTTTCGCACTCGTGCAGCCTTCTCGATTGAGTCGGTCAGCGATCTGTGCGTCGAGCAAACTACACGCCAGGTCTCGGATGCGATCGACAATCGGAGAACGATAACGAGCACGACCTGCCGCACTCGGTGGAATCTTCACGGTGAGGTCGGTGCAAGCACCGCCGTGCCAACGGATGTGAACGGAGAGCTGCCTTTGCTCGACTAATCTGTTGACAGTAATATCTTTGATGAGTAGCCGCAACATCCGCTTGCGGTCCTTAGCGTGTGTCGTGGGAGCATGCCAGAGACGCGGGAAATCCTTCGCCAGTGCCAGCACTTTAGCCTTTTGCTCGGGCGTAGCAACACGGGCTTCTTGCCGCTGAAATTCCGTCGCCTGCTTTTTGAGATCCTGCAAATGAAGCAGCGACTCATTCCAACGACCCTCCAGTGTGCCTGCCACAAGACGGTTGGAAGGATCACATTCTTGATAGCGCCGCTCGGCGAGTGCGACTTCATACTCTGCGCGTTCGAGTCGCATCTGCCACTGGCGCATAATGGTTTGGTCACGCGATTCCAACTCTCGTAGAGCCGCCAATGCGAGTTTTAGTTCGGCCGGCTGCACGGCCTTCAACACTTCTTCTGAAACCGCGGCATCGAGCAGATCACAACGAAAACTCATACAGTCCTTGGTGGCTAAGCCGTCACGCCGTAACCAGGAGCAGAGATAGGTTGGCCAAATGCCGCCGTTGCCCGTGTAACGCACGGTCAGTGCACGGCCACAGTTGCCGCACACGAGCAGCCCTTGCAGCAAGGCCAAACCTTCCCGTGCCGGCCCGTTCAGCAACGTATGGTCACCGTTCGTGCGATTCTTCTCCAAACGCTTCGCATTCTCCAAAAACTCTTCCCAAGTGATATACCCCTCGTGGTGCTCTTTCAATTGGACGCGCCAAGCAGGCATGGCGACCGCTCGTATTCGCTTGTAGACTTCACCTTCGGGGCTGATCCCCTGGTGATACTGATACCGACCAAAAACATATACCCCCGCATACGATGGATTTTTGAGCAAGCCAAGTACACGTGCGTGAGCTAGGTGTCCCCATACGATCTTGCCGTTCCATGCTCCACCATAAGCGCGTTTCGGAAAGTGTAATCTACGCTCGGCGAATCTCTGTACTACCCCATAGGCACTGCTTGTTTCACGAAAGAGCTGAAACACCAAAGCGACGGCACCTCGCACTTCTTCATCGGCATCGAAAACAATCCGGCCTTCGTCGTCGTAGCAAAAACCAACGGGGAGTGGAAATCGCAGCTCACCTTTCTTCGCTTTGTTGAGCTTACCGCCCTGGAGGCGCGCGTGTAGAAAGTGCAACTCCGCTTGCGCCATCGTTCCCTTGAGCCCCAACAACAGTCCATCGTTGAAATCCGCTGGATCGTAACAGCCATCTTCGTCGATCACCAGAGTCTGTGTCAGCGCACACAGCTGCAACAGCCGATGCCAGTCCACGTTCGATCGTGCTAGTCGTGAAGCCTCCAAAGCGAACACCGCTCCCACCTGTCCCATCGAAACATCTGCGACCAAGGTCTTGAAGTCCGTGCGCCCCGTCGTTTGGGTGCCGGACACGCCCAGATCCCTGTCGAGTGTGCAAATGACATCTTCGGTCCAGCCCAATTCCAGCGCCTTCTGTCGCAGTGCATACTGGCGTTCCGTGCTCTCCTGGTGGTGGCGTACTTGGGCCATGGTCGACTGGCGCACATAAATATAGGCGGGCTTGTTCTGATGCTGTTCTGTGATCTTCGAATTCATCGCTCACCTCCGCGGTTGTCAACCAGCTTGGATCGGCGTCGAGCCAGGCCTCGAGCATATTGGCGAGGAGAACGCCTCCCAATTCTGGATCGATTGGCGCGATGAGCGAGAAAGAGGAATCGCTCATCGTGATTCCTTAGAGCGCCTCTCGGCGGCGCAGTAGTTCGCGATTGATCTCGCAGATCTGCTCTAGCAGACCTCGAGCACGCTGATAGTTGGCGAGAAACTTCTTGGTCTGGGCGTGAAACTCCTGCGGCACATAATCCATTTGCGGGCGCAAACGGGGATAGCTTACGGAGAGATAGTATTTGGGACCGTGACCGCGACCCTTGGCGCATTTGCAGCCGGGCTTGCCACAGCGCTTGTAGCGTTCGATGAGCGAGCCGCGGAGGATCGCTAAAAGAGAGGGGAGTTTGCGCAGTAGGGCCTGGCGGCGCTTTCGCAAGGCGGACGTGGGCTTTTTGGTCATGTATAGCAGACCACGTAAATAACTGGTCTGATGATATTCCAAGCCGATTCATTGTTCAATCTCTTTTTTGGGGTTCTGGGTGAGTTGCTCTAACAAGACAGCCAACTCAAAAAGTGAGTCGGCATCGAGCCGTCGCGGCGGCAAGCCGAGCGAGTCGTAGAGAGAGGTATCGGCCCAGTCCGTCCATTCCCGTGCGACACTGAAGCTGCCGCGCGCCAGCTCGCGAAGGATCAGCGTGTCGATGCCACCGATACGTCGCGTCTTGAGCACCTGGAAGCGTTGACCGCGAAGCGGATGGAACGGATGACGGATCTCAGCCCATCCCAAATGCTCGCTGCGTTCAAGTGCAGTTCGCGTTGACCGTCCCAACTACGCTCGATCGATTTCTTCAGCAAGCGGTGATGCAGGTTCTGCAGCGGCAGTGGGACCCGACGTTCTCCGATCACAGCTACGGTTTTCGACCAGGACGATCTGCGCATCAAGCAGTAGCCCAAGCGCAGCAGTACCTCGCGGAAGGTTACGGCTGGGTCATCGATCTCGACTTGGAGAAATTCTTGGATATAGCTTCATGCTGCCCCCGGATTCATGAAGTACTCTCAAACAGATTCGGATGATCGTCCACCACTCTGATTCGTAAGCCTTTGCGCCGTCCGCAGGTAACTAGCAAGGCTTCGAGCTCGCCACGCTTTACACGTTGCAACACGGTTTGGCGCGACACCCCAAGTTTCATCGTTGTTTCCAGCATGGGCAAATAACCCGACGGCGCTTGCTCGACAAAGCGCGCACGCAGCTCATCGGTGATTCGAATCTGCCACGGTGCTCCGGGCGTTATCTGTTCACCGGCGATAAAACCATCATTCAACCAACGATGAATCGTGGAAGTGTTAATGCCTAGGATTTTCGCCGCCTGGCGAATCGTCGCCAGCTCCCCCGTGGGCGGTTCTATCGGCGGCTGGAACCGAGGAATGTTTCGATAGCGCCGCAGGCCGCCGACCTGATTCGCCGTGAAGCGTTCATCGGTAGCCGTCTTGCGACCTTGGCGATTGAGAATGCCAGCGATGACATCGTCGGAGTAATGGGCGGCAAGACGACGAAGAAGGGAGATCGTATCTTCATCGGTGCGAATGCCATGAGGTTGGGAGCGCGGCAAGGAGAGATCTACTTCCGTGAGAGTGCCGCCTCGCCAGCGCAGAGTCAGATGAGCACGATGTTCGGGCCGATCGATGGTAACAATCACTTCTTCTAGAAGAGCGCGCAAAAGCTCTTTGCGATCGCGATCCGTGGTAGTAGGTGCTGTCCAGACTTTGTTCAGATCGGAACCGAGAGAGAGAAGTTTATTTTTTTCTTCTTGACTGAGCGTGCGAGGACGTTGTTGTTCCCTCCGCTGCAGTTCCACTTCGGCAGCAGCGAGATCGCGTAAGCGTTGTTCCCATTCGGTTTCGAGTCCCCGTGCCACGAGCCTGTTTTCGGGCTCGACCGCACGATATTGACGCTCGGCACGTTCCGCTTCATAGCGCGTACGTTCCACCGCCAGACGCCACTGACTTAGCGCTGCATCCTGGTCCGCTTCGAGTTGTTGCATGGCGAGTTGCGTTGCTTCCACAGCCGCAGGCGTCAAAGCTTGGAGAAAAGCATCAACCACCGCTTGATCGATTTGCACGCCGCCGACATTCAAACAGTACACACCGCGTCCCTGGACGATATCCTTGCCGGAGCAATGATAACCGGGCGACGAGTTTCTGCCTCGATAGTGAGTGTGTAGCCGACGGCCACACTTTCCACACGAGGCCAGACCCTGCAGGGCTCTGTTGACATCCTCGTGACAACGATGAAAATTCGGAGTAGCCGACTGCGCGAGCTTGTTGTTTGCTACACAGGCAGGAGGCGCGATGGCCGAGGTCGGACTCCTGCCGTTCGCTCGCATCGCC
>JBARRP010000058.1:0-9314 GCA_049644285.1 Candidatus Acidiferrales bacterium
GCATGATGCCCTGGGGCTGGCGGCACGCTTATCTCAATGATCCCGACGGTCACGAGATCAGCTTGTATTGGGCAGGCGAAAACCGCATGAAAAAAACAGTGATGAAGGCCGCACGAAAAGCCGCCACGACTTAAACTTCAGGGAGAGAGACCAAGATAGCAGAGCTGCGAAAGCGCACGTCTACAGAACGGCAAACCTCTGTTCGATATCGGGGGGGGAATCGTAGTTCTCATGGCCATTGCAGTCACTCTCAGGTTTGAGCCTCTCCGACCCCGGTCCCCAACGTTGCGATTCGTTGACGCTTTCATTGTCCGGCGCCAGACTAGAGGCTGTTACGCGGCTAGGGCACCAAAGGCCTGCTTGACGTGGGGTCGCACGAGGTACCACAAAATCCAAACGTCAAGAGCGATCACAAAAAGCTGCATGACGATCGCCTCGATCGCCAGATGCGCCATTGAGGCGAAAACGCCTATTGCCACCAGTGCCCCAATCGCGATTATCGCCATACACGTGAGACGCGCCCAGTTGAACAATTTCAGCAGGTCAATCGCCAAGACGATGTAAACGCCGGCGAGGAGCAGCAAGAAAATTCCTCCAGACACGCTCATTCCCGCAAATACCGCTGACAGCGGTTCCCCGGCATTCCCGCCTGTCACGACCATCCCGCAAACCAAAAAAGAAGCCAGAGAGCCTAGAGCAAGGAATGCCGCCCCGACAAACATCAGAACCGCGATGATCGTTACACCGATCGGGCGTGCCATGGTGTCACCTCTCGCCTTGGGGCGATGGGGGAGAGACCTTGAATCAAACCCAACACGATCCAGGCCAGGAATGACATTTTTCGACCCTCCTGGAGGTTCAGATTCCGGGAGACCATCTCCGTGAGGTCACAGATCGCCCTCCTAACCTTCCGAAGGGCTAGTGAAGGGCGCGTATTCAAGAATGTGTGATGAGCGTTACTTTGAGCAAGTGTCGCTGACCATCGTCAAATTCGTTACAGTCATGTGACCATGCTCAGTGGAGTCCTTATCCACGCCGTGCTCTTTTGCCTCGGCCTTCGCGTCTTCCTTCATGCCGTGCATTGTGGCATTGGAGACCACGCCGGTAATCGTAACCGTATGACCGACATGATCGCCGAGCTTGAGGGTATCGCTCCTGATCTCCCAAGTGGCGCCTTTCGCCGTGGTAAGCTGGTACTCATTGGCGTCGTCGCCCTTCTGAAGGCAGCCCGAGAGCGTCCGCGTTTTCTTGTGGGTGGTTTTTGTTGTGTCCTGCCCCGTAGCCAGTCCGGCAGTGCCCGCAAACATGAGCAACGCAAGAAATGCCATCGCGATCTTGACTTTCATCCCTAACCTCCGAAGGTTCGACTTGAGAAGCGGAAGAGCAGACCAGAAATTCGGCTAGTCGACTACGCTTACCTAAGGACCGGTGGACTCGTCTGTACAGCAGCCGTCTAGCTCCCAGCCAGGGCCATGCTAGCGGCGACGAAGGCGGGCGTCTGTTCACTTGTGAACACATTCATGACGTCGTTTCCCCCCGTGGTTGTCCGCGACGTTGCCGAAGGCACGATGGCTTTCCACTTCGAAAAGCCCGCAGGAGGTTGGACATTGCGCGCTGGCTTTCAGCTCAAGCCCGGTCAGTTCGTCAGATTGACGCTCCTCAACCCGCGGGGGATGCAGAGGGCAATGCCCGGACCTTTTCCATAGCCAGCGCACCGCTCGAAGAGGACATCTCATTCCGATGCGCGAAAACTTTTGGTTACTCGTGCAGGACAACGCTCAGGAGTGAACTGTTGATTTGGAGCCCGCCGTTGTACTTGATGAAGCCCAGTTTCCTGAATTTGTTCATGAAGAAATTGACCCGCGAGCGCGTGGTGCCGACCATTTCCGCCAGCGTCTCTTGCGATACTTTCGGAAGCAACCGCTGGGGGTGATCTTGTTTGCCATAGCGGGCAAGGAGCAGAAGAGTGCGGGCCAGGCGCTTCTCGCTCGAGTTAAAGAGCTGATCGATTAAGTCCTGCTCGACTCGGATGTTTCGCACAAGCATGTAAGCAATGAAGCGGTCGGAGAACTCATGTTCAGCGTGGAGAACGCGAATCATTTCGTTTTTTTCAATGACCAGTGCAGTGGTCGGCGTAATGGCGGTGGCCGTCCCCATTCGAATCGGCTGGCCTGCGAGGCACCCCTCTCCAAAAAAGTCGCCCGGTCCCAGAACTGCCACGACAGCTTCCTTGCCGGTCTCATTGACTACGGAAAGCTTCACACCGCCGTTTTGAATATACAGGATATTCTTAGCGAGATCTCCCTGCGAGAAGATGGTCTCTTTTCGCCGAAACTCGGAAACTTTTCTCGCCACGCCGGCAGAATCAAGAAACACTTGAGCGTTGAAAGCACTCTTTCCATTGGTCTTTCCATTGGTCTTCATGTGATTCAAACGTGCCATTGCTTCGTCCGCGATCCTTGGTTATTGGTATCGTAGCACTCTGCCGCGAATGTGCAACTAAAAATACAGTTGCGTTCATAAGTGAACAGACCTGCATAGTGACTCTGGCTCGCCAGCACAGTGACGCAGCTTGCACCCAGGGCTATAGGCTGGGGCTCGAAGCGGCACGGTATTTGGGTCGACCACGGTGCCGGGCCGATTTTATCGTTGGCGTCAGAGACAACAGAATAACCGTGCTTAGGACCTTGAAGACAATGCAAAAGCGAAGAGTGCCGAGGCCGGCTTTTCGCATCATTGCACGAGAGCGCGAATCTACAACCAAGATTCCAACGTGTGCACAAGTGAACAGACGCGTGCCTTCGAAGCTTCTAATATGTGTTCCGTGGAAGGAAGCATAAGGAACGAGGCGAAAATAAGTCCACAGGCTTCAACCTAACCTATACCGGACATCGCGGGTTCCATTCCGCTCCACAACGCGACTATAGCTCTCGGACCAACATAGAAATGGGTGCAAGACCTTGGGGCAGGCGAGGGTGTCTGCCTGCGAAAAGAGGGAGGTAAACAGATCATGCCTTTACTTCAACTAGTAATGGTTCTGGTCGTGGTGGGCGTTCTGCTCTGGCTGGTGAATAGCTTCATCCCGATGGCTGGATCGATCAAGTCGATCTTGAATGCGGTCGTGGTCATCGCCGTGGTTCTGTGGCTCCTGAACATTTTTGGGCTTTTCCATTCCCTCTCCAGGATCCACGTAGGGGCGTAAGTAAACCGGAATGAACGATAGCGGGGAAGATCAGCATGTCATCGACCCCGAGACAACCACCCGAAACAATAACCGCGCCCGACGCGACGAGCGAGCGGCGCCTGAAATCACCGTATCGAGGTAACACTCATGAAACCAGTTAGACGTATCGGCGCGGGAGTTCTACTCCTTCTCGGAGCCATTGCTCCCACGTGCGCACAGCAGGAGCAACACGAACAAGACGCCAAGCCGCCGAAACAGGAGCAGCAAGCCAAGCCTGAAAAACAGCAGCAACAGGCCACGCCTGCAAGACAGGAACAGCAAGCCAAGGGTCAGCAGGACCAGCAACAGAAACAGCAGCAGCAACAGGCCAAGTCCGCAAGACAGGAACAGCAACAGCAAGCCAAGGGTCAGCAGGAGCAGCAGCAGAAACAGCAGCAGCAACAGGCCAAGCCTGCAAGACAGGAACAGCAGCAGCAAGCCAATGGTCAGCAAGACCAGCAAGGGCAACAGCAGCGTCAGCAGCGGGCCAATCGGCCTTCACAGCAAGAGCAACATGGACAGCAAGGCGAACAACAGGCCGCCTGGCAAGAGCATCGCGCACATAGCTGGCAGTCCGAGCACCGGACGTGGCAGCAGCGCGGTGGCTACAATGGCTACCGCATTCCTGACGACCGTTACCGTGGCGACTTTGGTCGGGACCACGGGTTCCGCATCTACGGCCTCCCCGAGCTGGTTGTTGGCGGGTATCCTCGTTTCCAGTACGGTGGCTTTTGGTTCAGTCTCGTTGACCCGTGGCCGGAAGCCTGGTCAGACAACTGGTACGAGAACGACGATGTGTATATTGCGTACGCCGATGACGGATATTACCTGTACGACCGTAGGCATCCCGACGTTGGAATTTCAGTCAGTGTCTACGCGAACTAAGGGTTCGTCGAGCGTGATGACGAAAATGCAACCCGAACCAGAACGTGGAAATTTCTCAAGCATTTAGAGCGCACCAAGAGAAGCGGTGTCTGGGCGATCCTGTCTGAACGCCGGGAAAAAGGAGGAAACAATGCTCGGAACTATACTGGTCGTGATTTTGGTGATGGCACTCCTGGGTGTATTGCCGAGGTGGTCCCATAGCCGTGAATGGGGTTATGCCCCGACGGGGGGAGTGGGGCTGGTTCTTGTAATCGTAGTCATCCTCCTGCTCCTCGGTCGTATCTAAAGTAAGTGAGGGGCCTTCAATGTGCCGGTGCTTGGGCCACCGCCGACGGAGCTCGTCCGTCCAAAGCGCTTGCGTTCGACCGCGCTCGGAAGTACCTAGAAGCTCGATGGAAGTGGGCGCTTTGCTTTTTGCTAATTTGACCGTGATCGTCAAGTCGAAGGTAAGAAATGGACGAGTCTAAACGACGAGCGATTGAGTTCTTGGAGAAGGAAATCAAGACGTACACGGCGCTAGCCTTATTTTTGTCGAAGGAAGGCATCAAAGAACGTGTGCGAGTGGACCACAAAGAAATTCTCTTAAGCCCAACGTTTTACAAAGAGAGAATGAAAGAGGCCAAGAAACTTGTAAATGAACTCAGAAAACCAAACTAGGCCACTACCACCCTTGGGCTCCATTGCCACTCGTTGGCGCCTTCTGTTTGTCCGCGTGTTTACGCTACTCCTGGTTTTCCTGATGTTCGGCGGTAGCTCGTTCGCATACTCGGTCCTCACCCACGAGGAAATCGTGGACCTGGTCTGGACCGATGAGATCCGGCCTCTCCTGCTTAAGCGATATCCGGAGTTGACGGAAGACCAGCTCAAGGAGGCGCATGCCTACGCTTACGGTGGCGCCGTCATCCAAGACCTCGGCTACTACCCATTCGGCACCGCGGAATTCAGCAACCTGGTGCATTACGTGCGCAGCGGAGACTTCGTTCGCGAGCTGCTGCTGGAGAGCCAGGATGCCAACGAGTACGCTTTCGCTCTGGGCGCCCTGGCACACTACGCGTCGGACATTGCCGGCCACCCCGCCGTCAACCAGGCCGTTGCGATCGAATATCCGAAGCTGCGGGCGAAGTTTGGCAACTCGGTCAAATATGCACAGGACAAGACCGCGCATTTGAAAACGGAGTTCGGATTCGACATGGTGCAGGTCGCAAAGAATCGTTATGCGTCGCAGCAGTACCACGATTTTATCGGATTCCAAGTGTCTAAGCTCTTGCTGGAGCGGGCCTTTCCGATCGTCTACGGAGTGGAGTTGAAAGACATTCTGCCGCACGAGGATCTCGCAATCGGCTCGTATCGATTCTCTGTCAGCCGGCTCATTCCGGAAATGACCCAGGTTGCGCTGCAAACCCATAAGAAAAACCTGATGCGCGAGACGCCTAATTTCGCGAAACGAAAGTTCCTGTACCGCCTTTCGCGGTCCGATTACGAGAAGGAGTGGGGAAAGGACTACGTGAAGCCAGGATTCGGCACCCGGGTGCTGTCAACACTCTTGCGCTACATGCCGAGAATTGGCCCCTTCAAGGCGCTGGCGTTCAATAATCCGACCCCGCAAACAGAGGACCTGTATTTCAAGAGCATCAATACCACCGTGGACCAATATCGGGCTCTTCTCGAAGAAGTGCGCACTGACTCACTCCAACTCCCCAACCGTGATTTCGACAGTGGCAAAGAAACCAAAGCTGCGGAATACTCGCTCACGGACGAGACGTATTCAAAGTTGCTGGGCCAACTGTCAGGGAGGAAGTTCGATTTGACCACGCCAGCACTGCGCGACGATATCCTGCACTTCTATTCTGACCTCTCTGCTCCCATCTCGACGAAAAAGGACAAGCTTCGCTGGCAAAACGTGCTGAGTGCGCTGGATCAATTGAAGGCAGTGTCTCCGGTTCCGACTCTCGGGGGCAGCCCCGCAAAGTGACTGTTCGTCCCCACTAGGGAATCGCACGTTTCCGGGAGGAGTTCCGCAAGCGTTAGAGCACCTCAGAACCTCTGAGACCGGGCCCTCCAAGCAAATTGCAGAAGGCGAAGCCCGGCGGCGCCAAGCCCCGAATTTCCCGGCGCCCCGTATGAACCCGTGCCGCTCCGTGCGGCAGGCATTACGCCGACCGGCCGGTGTGCAAACAATGCGTATGTGTTCACAATGGAACAGACCCTTTTCTTCGCTGCGTTTAGAGTGTAGTTGCGTCTGAAACAGGAGGACTGTTCTGCAGACCGTCCACCGGCTCGAGATTTATCGATGTGGGGTTTGCTGAAGCTCCCGCTCTCCGACAAACGCAGAATTCGCGCAACATCTTGGGCAGGTCACGTCAGCAGACTACATACCGGCAAGTTCTTGTATTTCTTGGGAGGAAATGAGCATGAAAACTCTAAAGACAGTCCTAGTTGTTCTTGCAATCTCATTGCTCGGCGCCATTTTGACTCCGGGCTCTCGAGCCGATGAATTGAACAAAAAGACCGTCTTGACGTTCAGTCAACCGGTCGAAATCCCCGGCCAAGTTCTGCCCGCCGGGACATACACTTTCAAATTGATGGATTCCCCGTCCGACCGCCATATCGTACAAATCTTCAATGAGGATGGATCTCAAATCATCGCCACCGTCCTCGCGATCAACAACTACCGCCTCAAGCCGACTAGCGATACGGTGGTCAAATTTGCAGAGAGATCGGGTGACAAGCCGGAGGCTCTTAAGGCTTGGTTTTACCCGGGTGATAACTTCGGGCAAGAATTCGTTTATCCGAAGCAGCGGGCGATTCAGTTAGCGACAACGACGAAGGAACCCGTTCCTGCCCTTACCACCGAAACGGTTCCCGCCGACTTGGCGACAGTTCCGATTGTCGCGGTCACCCCGGAGCAGAAGATGGAACCAGTATCTGACGTGATCCAGACCACTCCGCCGGTCGCGGAGAAGGATTCTGCGCCGATGACGGAGACCAAGCAGTTGCCGAAGACGGCCAGCCCGGTTCCACTCATCGCGTTACTCGGCTTGGCGTCGCTCGGATTCGCATTCGCTCTGAAGCGATTCGCGATTTAAGGCTCATAAACGCATCAACCTCCAGCGCGCCGCGGGTCTGATTAGGACTCCTTATCCCGCGGCGCGAGGAGACTCACCAGTGACTCTTATTGTCGGATCTAAACGACTTAATTTGTTTCGGAGTTGCTATTGCTACGCTGTCTTTCTACTCTTTTGCAGCCTCGCTGGCTATTCGCAGTCTCTGCAACCGCCACCCCAACCCCCGGCCTCGGCCGGCCAGTTCAAAATTTCCGTGCAGACCCAAATGGTTGCGCTGCCCGTTAGCGTGACCGACGCGAATGGGAATTTCGTTTCTGGGCTAAACGTGCAAAATTTCCGCGTGTATGAGGATGGGCGGCTGCAAGAAGTTACTTCGTTCCAACAGGGAGACACTCCCGTGACCGTGGGCCTGCTCGTTGACCACAGCCGCAGCATGGGCCCCAAGCTCCCCGAAGTGGCCCTTGCGGTTTTCGGCTTCGCACGATCGAGCAACCCTCACGATGAGTTGTTCGTCGTGGATTTCAATGATGACGTTTCGGTTGAACTCTTCGGCGGGAGGCCTTTCACGAACGACCCAAAGGAGCTCGCAAAAGCCGTTTCGGCCGTTTCCGCGAGCGGACGAACTGCGCTTTATGACGCGGTGGCTGAGGGGCTCTTCCATTTGCAGCTCGGCCATTGGGATAAGAAAGCGCTGATCATCGTCAGCGACGGGGGAGACAATGCCAGCCGGCAAAAATACTCGCAGGTTCTGAAGCTGGCTCAGCGATCACGAGTAGTGATTTATTCCATCGGCCTCGTGGGCGCCAACGAAGAGGAAAACCCGCTCGTCCTTCGGCGGCTCTGCAAAGACACGGGTGGGATCGCCTACTTCCCGGGCTCCAGACAAACCGTCATGGATACCTCGTCGCAGATCGCCCGGGATCTCCGTGAACAGTACACGCTCGGGTTCGTTCCGGAGAAAAGAACCGGTGGCGATTCATTCCGAAGAATTCAAGTGAAAGTGTCAGCTTCCGGCCGCGGCAAGATTCGTGTGCGAACCCGGTCCGGCTATTCTACCGCAGAGGAGAAGCAGTCGCCTGCACAGCCTGGGAAGAGTGCATCGTGAATCCTCGCGGCCCCGTGACGAACAGACCCCGCAAGACGAGGACACTGTTCGTTCGCGCTGCGTCCTACGTTTTTCTGACGGCCGGCATCTTCGGGCTTGCCTACGCCGGCTATATCTTTGCTGACGCGCAGACCTATCAGGCGATTGAGGAGTCGCGATTTGAAAATGCCGCCCGAACTGTGAGGCCGAGTGAAGGGCCGCGTCCCGTGATTGAGGGCGGGACTATTGGTGAGATGGAGGTTCCTCGCCTTGGGCTCAAAGCCATCGTTGTTCAGGGCGATTCATCCAAGATCTTGCGACGCGCGGTTGGCCACATTTCCGATACTGCCTTACCGGGCGAACAGGGCAATGTCGTTCTGGCCGGCCACCGCGACAGTTTCTTTCGCCCGCTGCGCAATATCCGATCGGGTGACGTCATTACGCTCAAAACACCCGATGGCGATTTTCACTATGAAGTGGAATCTACCGCTGTGGTGCCGCCTACTGATCTCCAAGTCCTGCAACCATCGACCGACCGCACCCTGACGCTGATCACTTGCCATCCGTTTTACTATGTCGGCTCAGCGCCGAACCGCTTCATCGTCCGCGCTCGCCAGGTTGCACGGCCGCCGGAGCAGACCCAGCATCATTAAGAGTCAGATGGGCCTCAATGAAAGCGGAAGGGCGCGGGGCTCGCCGGTAAGCCCCGAACTCCCACTTGCCATGTTCTGGGTCGGTGTGCTCAACGCCGCAGGCACTCCTTGCAGTAGTGATTTCGAAAACGCGAAGGTGTGCGCAATTGAACAGATAGATACCAACCTCCGATTCGTCTAGCATGCGGTTGTGTAGAGGAGCATGACAGGTGTTGCGCAAATCGGGCCATCATTTTCGACCTGAGAGCCTCGGCTTCAAGCACCCACTAAGAAAAAGGGGCTCTGCACAAGAATTTGGCGCGACCCGCATTTTAGGCTGCTTTCTTTAAAACGATGAATTCGGTCTTTGTGGCGGCCATGCGCTGGGCTTTGAGCAGCAGGTAGCGAAGATTCTTGTAGCCACG
>JBARRP010000059.1:0-48276 GCA_049644285.1 Candidatus Acidiferrales bacterium
TTTTCACGGGGTACCGGCCGCAATTTTATTTTCGGACGACGGACGTGACGGGAGACGTGAAGCTGCCGCAAGGGGTAGAGATGGTGATGCCGGGAGACAACATCAGCATGGAAGTAGCGCTGATCACACCGGTGGCGCTGGAGAAGGGGCTGCGGTTCGCGATCCGCGAAGGCGGCCACACGGTGGGCGCCGGCGCCGTAACCGAGATCGTCGAGTAGATCATGCCCAACGGCGAAAAAATCCGGATTCGTTTGAAGGCATACGATCACCGCATCCTGGATCAGTCGACCAAGGAAATTGTGGACACCGCGAAGCGCACCGGCGCGGAAGTGGCTGGGCCGATTCCACTGCCCACGGTGATCAACCGCTGGACGGTGCTGCGGTCGCCGCACGTGGACAAGAAGTCGCGCGAGCAGTTCGAGATGCGCACGCACAAGCGGCTGATCGACATTCTCGAGCCGACGCCGGATACGGTGGACGCGCTGATGAAACTGGATTTGCCGCCCGGTGTGGACGTGGAGATCAAAGCCTTCGGGCGCGACCACACTGCGAAGTAGCTGTACTTCAGGGGCTAAAGCCCCAGGGGATTGGGAGCGAGTGATGTCGTGGCTGAAGCCGCGACAGACAAGGCTTGGAGAAAAGCGAACGCGATGTCAGTGAACGGAATTTTGGGAATCAAGCTGGGGATGACGCAGGTCTTCACCGAGGAGGGGACGGCGGAGCCCTGCACGGTGCTGCAGGCTGGGCCGTGCGTGGTGGTGCAGCGGCGAACACAGGATAAAGATGGATACGATGCGGTGCAGTTGGGTCTCGTGGAATTCATCAAGCCGCAGCGTATCACGAAGGCGATGACAGGGCATTTTAAGAAGGCCGGCGTGGCCCCTATGCGTTTCCTGGGCGAGTTCCGGCTGGAAGAATCCAAGGAAGAAACGAAGGCGGGCGATCGGGTGCTAGTCGACCGGTTCGCCGTCGGCGAGTTTGTAGATGTGACCGGGGTGAGCAAGGGCCGCGGATTCCAGGGCGGCGTGAAACGTTGGCACTATCGCGGCGGCGACAGCACGCACGGCTCGATGTTTCACCGCGCGCCCGGGGGAATCGGCGGGAGCTCATTTCCGTCGCGCGTCTGGCCGGGGCAGCATTTTCCGGGGCATATGGGAAACGAGCGGAAGACTTCGAAGAATCTGCGCGTGGTGAAAATTGATGCTGAGGAAAACCTGCTGCTGGTGCGCGGCGCGGTGCCTGGACCGACCGGCAGCTACATCCTGATTCGAAAGGCCAAGAAGGGCCAGTAGCGAGACGACGATGCCTGTTGTGGACGTGAAAAACCTGGAAGGCAAGACGGTGGGAAAGGTCGAGCTTTCCGACGAAGTGTTTGCGGCGCGGGTAAACCCGCACGTGCTACACGAGACGGTGCGGCATTACCTTGCGAAGCAGCGCGCCGGGACGCACAAGACGAAACAGAAGAGCGAAGTGAGCGGCTCGGGGCGCAAGCTGTGGCGGCAGAAGGGAACCGGGCGAGCGCGCATTGGCTCGATTCGGTCACCGCTGTGGCGCAAGGGGGGCACCGTGCACGGCCCGGTACCGCGGAGCTACGACTATCGCATTCCGCGGCAGATGGTCGTGGGCGCGCTGAGGTCGGCGCTCTCCGCGAAGCTTGCGGAATCGAAACTGACAGTCGTGGATGCCTGGGCGCTCGAGTCGCACAAGACGAAGCCATTTCGGCAGGCGCTCACGAAGCTGGACGACGAGAGCCGGACGATTCTTTTGGTCGAGAATGGCGCAAACGTCAATCTCGAACGGGCCAGCCGCAATTTAGAAGGCGTGAAGCTGGTGCCGACGACGGCGCTGGAGGCGTATGACCTGCTTCGGCACGACCGGCTGATGCTGTCGCGCCAGGCGGCGGAGAAATTGAGTCACGCGCTGCGGGCGAACAAGGCGACGCCGGCGATGGTGCAGATTGCTCCCGCGGTAGGCGCGGCTCGGGTGGCGGCGAAAGCCGGCGTGGCGAAATCGCTAAAGGGAGCTAGCGCGGCTCGCGCGGAAAAGAAGGCCGCACCAGCGAAGACGAAAACGAAGGGCAAGTCGAAATCGAAGCCGAAGACGAAGAAAGATTAACCGATGACCACGCGCGCATTTCAGTTGATTCGGCGGCCCATCATCACGGAAAAGGGCTTGGGCGTGAAGGAAACGCAGCACACCGTCGTCTTCGAAGTCGCGTCCGACGCGACCAAGACGGAGATCAAGGAAGCGGTGCAGAAGATTTTCAAGGTGAAGGTGGCGGGGGTGCGCACCGCCAATTTTCACGGAAAGATGCGCCGCCGGGGACGCGCCGAGGGCTATCGCCACGATTGGAAGAAAGCGTACGTGAAGCTGGCCGCAGGCGAAAAGATGATCGAGTACGCAGAGAATCTCTGATCTGGTTGAAGAGTTCTGGCGACAGGCAAGAGGGCAAGATGGCACTCAAAAGCTACAAACCATACACACCGTCACGGCGCTTCCTCACCGCGCTTGATAAGAGCGAGGTGACGAAGCAGCGTCCCGAAAAATCGTTAACCGAGTCGCAGCGCAATACCGGCGGGCGCAACGACCACGGCGAAATCACGATTTGGCACCGCGGTGGTGGGCATCCGCGGAAATACCGCAAGATCGATTTCCGCCGCGACAAAATCGGCATCCCGGCGCGGGTTGCGGCGATTGAGTATGACCCGAACCGTTCGGCGCGAATCGCGCTGCTGCACTACGCCGATGGGGAGAAGCGCTACATTCTCCACCCGATCGGCTTGGAGGTCGGGGCGACGGTGCAGAACGGCGCCGCCGCAGACATTCTTCCCGGCAACGCGCTGCCGATCCGGAACATCCCGCCCGGAACGATGATGCACAATCTGGAGCTTTCTCCCGGCAAGGGCGGACAGGTAGTTCGTTCGGCGGGCGGAGCAGCGCAATTGCTCAGCAAGGAAGGTGATTTCGCGCTCGTAAAGCTGCCCTCGGGCGAGACGCGCAAGTTCCACGTGGATTGCATGGCGACGGTCGGCCAGATCGGGAACCTCGACCATGAGAACGTTACCTACGGCAAGGCAGGAAGGTCGCGCTGGCTCGGCATTCGTCCAACGGTGCGCGGCGTGGCTATGAACCCGGTGGACCATCCGCACGGCGGGGGCGAGGGCCGGGTGAAGGGAAATCACCCCCAGACGCCGTGGGGTTTCCCGACGCTCGGGGCGAAGACCCGCAAGAAGCGGGGCGGAAGCAAGATGATTATCCAGCGGCGGAAGCCGTAAAGAGAGAGTTCGAAGGAGACGTAAAAACCATGAACCCGGCGCGGCGGGGAAGCGAGAGCTACATGACAGCCATAAGAACATCGCGGTCGGCATCGCGTCGTCCGGCGCGCGCGCAGAAAAGCGTTGCGCGGCGGGCGGTGAAACCGGTGAAGCCCGTCAAGCCAGCGTCGAAACTGACACCCCCACCCCAGGTCTTTTTCCGGCTGTGCAAGCCGGGATGGGCCGTGATCGTGGAGAAGATTCCGAACGCGCAGGGCACACGGTTCGTTTGCCCGTTTTGCCCGCTTTCGCACCGCGTCCCCGGACCGGTGCGGGGATTTCGCAAGTTCCGCCGGGCGCAGTGGGTAAAGCTGCGCCGGGTGGAAGAGTAAGGTAGAACCGAGAGGACGATGCCACGCTCGCTCAAGAAAGGCCCGTTCATCGACGACCATCTCCGCGACAAAGTGGAAGGGATGAACTCGAGGAACGAAAAGAAAGTGGTGAAGACGTGGTCGCGCCGCTCGACCATCCTTCCCGAGATGGTTGGGCACACGATCGCGGTGCACAACGGGAGGAAGTTCATTCCCGTGTACATCACTGAGCAGATGGTGGGGCACAAGCTGGGCGAATTCGCTCCTACGCGCACGTTCAAAGGCCATGCGGTGAAGGCGGCGCTTGAGAGAGCCGCTGCAGCCGCAGGCGCTCCGGTGGGCGCGGCTCCTGCCGGAGCGGGAGCACCAGGCACAGGCACTGGCGGGGGAGCTGCACCAGCCCCGAAGGCATAAACAATGGCGGAGATACAAACACCGGCGCAGATTGAAGGGCTGGCGCGAGCGAGGTTCATCCGCGTGTCACCGCAGAAGGCGCGGCTGGTGGTGGATTTGATCCGCGGGCATCGCGCCGAGGATGCGCTGCAGACGCTGCGATTTACGAAAAAGCGCGTCGCCAAGGAAATCGAGAAGGTGCTGCGCAGCGCGATTGCCAATGCCGAGCGCAAGGCCGAAGACGCGGGCGACACACTCGACGTGGACGCGCTTTACGTGACGCGGTGCTTCGTGAACGACGGGCCGCGCTGGAAGCGTTTGCGTCCGGCGCCGATGGGCCGCGCGTTCCGCTATCAGAAGCGCACGAGCCACATTATTGTCGAAGTATCCGAGCATCATCGCGCGGCTGCGGACCGAGCTGCAGCCGCGGCCGCGGAAGCCGAGCAGTCGAAGGGCGTGCGCGGAGCGGTACGCAAGGCGCGGAAAGCGCTGACGGAAGGCAAGAAGCGGGCGGCACCAAAAAAGAAGAAATAGGAGGAAGGGTGGGGCAGAAAACACATCCATACGGGTTCCGGCTTGGCTACAACAAGGCTTGGAAATCGCGCTGGTTCGCGAAGCGCGAATATGCCGACCTGCTCCACGAAGACGTCGGCCTACGCAAACAGCTCAAGGACCGCCTGCGCTCCGCCGGTGTGGACACGATCGATATCGAGCGCGCCGCGAACAAGCTGGTGATTCGGATTTATACGGCGCGGCCCGGAATCATCATCGGCAGGAAAGGATCGGAGATCGACAAGCTGAAGAGCGAGGTGCAGAAACGAACGAAGCGCGAGGTGCACATCGACATTCAGGAGGTGCACCGGCCGGAGCTGAGTGCGCAGCTCGTCGCGGAATCAATCGCCTTGCAACTTGAGAAGCGCGTGGCGTTCCGGCGGGCAATGCGCAAATCGGTGGATT
Source organism: Candidatus Acidiferrales bacterium (assembly GCA_049644285.1). Taxonomy (GTDB): domain Bacteria; phylum Acidobacteriota; class Terriglobia; order Acidiferrales; family UBA7541; genus CAVRXT01. The sequence goes on from JBARRP010000059.1 coordinate 4,976, forward strand.
CGGCGCTGCGGTTCGGCTGCAAGGGAATCAAGGTGCGGGTGGCGGGCCGGCTGAACGGGGCTGAAATCGCGCGCAAGGAGTGGTATCTGCAAGGGCGTTTGCCGCTACAAACCCTGCGCGCCGACATCGACTTTGGATTTGCGCAGGCGTACACAACCTACGGCGTTATTGGCGTGAAGTGTTGGATCTATCAGGGCGAAAACATTCCGCACCGCGGCACGCCGGGACCGGGCACGGAAGCATAGTCGGGCGGCACGAGTGATTGCGGAGAGCACGGGACAACGACGATGTTGATGCCGAAGAAAGTGAAGTACCGGAAACAGCAGCGCGGCCGGCGCACTGGGAAAGCGTGGCGCGGCGGTTCGCTCGCGTTCGGGGAGTATGGGCTGAAGGCGCTCGAACCGGCTTGGATTACGGACCGGCAAATCGAGGCGGCGCGCGTGGCGATCACGCGATTCATCAAGAGGGGCGGCAAGCTCTGGATCCGCGTGTTTCCAGACAAGCCGTTCACAAAGAAGCCGGCGGAAACTCGCATGGGCAAAGGCAAGGGGCCGCCGGAACGCTGGGTGGCGGTGGTGAAACCGGGACGCGTGATGTTCGAGATGGCGGGCGTGGATTTAGCGTCGGCGACCGAGGCCATGGAATTGGCTGCCCAGAAGCTGCCGATTGCGACGCGATTTATCACCCGCGCTGGAGGGCTCTGATGGCGCGGCGTGTGGAGAAATTTCGCGAGATGGGTCAAAGCGAGCTGGAAGTCCAGCAGCGCGAGCTCAGCGAACAGATTTTCCGGCTGCGGTTTCAGTTGACCACCGGCCAGTCGGAGGGTCTGAAGAAGCTGCGGGAAGCACGGCGCGATCTGGCACGGGTAAAGACGCTGTTGCGGGAACTCGAATTGAGGAAAGCTTAGATGACGACGGAAACGGCTGCGGAGCGCGGATCGCGCCAGGAATTGGTCGGGGTGGTAACCAGCGCCAAGATGCAGAAGACGATCGTGGTGAAGGTTACGCGGGCGGTTCAGCACCCGATGTACCATCGGGTGGTGCGCCATGCGAAGAAGTATTACGCGCATGACGAGGCAGGCGAGGCCCGTGAGGGCGATAGAGTGCGCATCGTGGCTTCACGGCCGCTTTCGAAGCTGAAGCGGTGGCGGTTGAAGGAAGTTCTGGCGCGGTCGACGCGGGTCGCGTAACCGGTTCATCGAGGCGAGGAACAAGCGACATGGTCCAGATGCGGACATGGCTGACCGTGGCCGATAATTCCGGAGCGCGACGGCTGATGTGCATCTTGCCGTTGGGTGGCGACACGGGTCTGAATGCCGGTCTGGGCGATGTGATTACCGCATCGGTGAAGGAAGCGGCCCCGGACAGCCAGATCAAGCAAGGGAAAGTGGTGCGCGCTGTGGTTGTCCGGACGCGTAAAGAACACCGGCGGAAGGATGGCAGCTACATCCGGTTTGACGACAACGCCGCGGTGCTGATCAACGAAGCGGGCGAGCCGGTGGGCACGCGCGTTTTCGGGCCAGTGGCCCGGGAGCTGCGCGAGAAGAAGTTCACCAAGATCATCTCGCTTGCCCCGGAAGTGTGGTAGCGATGAAACACGAGAGAGCAGTGCGCGGGCCGATGAGCATTCGGCATGGCGACACGGTGAAGGTGATGACGGGCCGGGACAAGGGCAAGACGGGGCGGGTGTTGTCGGTGAATCCGGTGAAGCAGACCGTAACGGTCGAGCATGCCAACATCATCAAGCGTCATACGCGGCCGAACCCGTCGAAGAACATCAAAGGCGGAATTCTGGATAAGGAAGGCCCGATCCACGTTTCCAATGTGTTGATGGTTTGTCCCGGATGCGGCAAACCGGCGCGGCTGGGCCACACCAACCTTCCGGACGGCACGAAGGCGCGGATTTGCCGGCGATGCAACACGACACTCGAGAATTAGGACGAGAGGGGTTTGCGAATCGGAAATGATGAGCCGCTTGCACGAACGGTACAGGAAAGAAGTAGTTCCGGCGCTCGCGAAGCGCTTCGGCTACAAGAACACGATGGCGGTGCCGCGGCTGCAGAAGGTCACGGTGAATATCGGGCTGGGCGAGGCCAGCCAGAACGTGAAGCTCCTGGACGCGGCAGCGCAGGAATTAGGGCAGATTGCGGGACAAAGGCCGGTGATCACGCGGGCGAAGAAGTCAATCGCGAATTTCAAAATCCGACGAGGGATGCCGATCGGCTGCATGGTAACGCTGCGGGGGGAGCGGATGTACGAATTTCTGGACCGGCTTGCGAATATCGTGCTCCCGCGGGTGCGCGACTTCAAGGGCCTGCCGCCGAATTCGTTCGACGGCCGCGGGAATTACACGCTGGGCCTGCGCGACCAGCTGGTGTTTCCGGAAATTGACTACACACGCGTGGACAAGATCAAGGGGATGAACATCACGCTGACCACAACCGCCCGAACCGATGAAGAGGGGCGCGAGCTGCTGAAGCAGCTTGGCATGCCGTTCCGGTCGTAACAGAGGATCGAGGAGAAACGATGGCTCGCACGAGTCAATTTGCAAAGATGAGGCGGAAGCTGAAGTACAAGATCCGCACGCGGAACCGCTGCCGCATCTGCGGCCGCCCACGCGGATTCCTCCGCAAGTTCGAGATGTGCCGCATCTGTTTTCGCGGCCTGGCGCTGAAGGGCGAGATTCCCGGCGTCGTGAAAGCCAGTTGGTAAGGACGACGGATGACGACTGATCCCATCGCCGACATGTTGACGCGGATTCGCAATGCCGTGCGAGCGAAGCACCCGCGCGTGGACCTGCCCTCGTCCAGGATGAAAGTGGAGATCGCGCGGATTCTGAAGGATGAAGGGTATCTCGCGAACTACAAGGTTGTGGACGAGACCAAGGTGAAGAAGACCCTGCGCGTATTTCTGCGTTACACCCCGGACCGCCGGAGCGTGATCACCGATCTGAAGCGCGTTTCGAGGCCCGGATGCCGACGCTACATCGGCAAGACGGAGATTCGACCGGTGGTGGGCGGAATGGGAATCTCGATCCTGTCCACGCCGCGCGGGGTGATGACGGGGCAGACCGCCCGCAAGGAAGGCGTGGGCGGCGAGCTGCTGTGCGAGGTTTGGTGAAGGATTCGGCGAGAGAGTGAGTTATGTCACGAATTGGAAATAAACCGATTGCGGTGCCTCAGGGCGTGAAGGTCCAGATCCAGGAGCGGGCCGTCGAGGTTCAGGGTCCGAAAGGGAAGATGCAAGTGCCGCTTCCGCCGGGGATCAAGTTCGAAACGAAAGACGGCACGCTTGTAGCATTGAGGCAAAGCGAAGAACAGCGCGCGCTGCATGGGCTGGCGCGCGCGCTGGTGGCGAACGCAGTTCAGGGCGTGACGCTGGGATTCAAGAAGGACCTCGACATCGTGGGCGTCGGCTATCGCGCCGAAGTGAAGGGCAAGAACGTCGTCTTCACGCTGGGCTATTCCCATCCGATCGAGTTCCCGATTCCCGAGGGCATTCAGGTGAGCGTGGAGAAGCAGACGCACTTGACGGTATCGGGCGCAGACAAGAATCGAGTGGGCCAAGTGGCCGCGAACATGCGCGCGCTGCGCCCGCCTGATCCCTATAAGCAGAAGGGCGTCCGGCTCACCGGCGAGCGGCTGAAGAAGAAGGCGGGCAAAGCCGGAGCCGCCAAGACGGCGGCGTAAGGCACGAGGAGAACTGGCGTGGCAACCGTACCGGTTCGAAAGCTATCGCGCAAAGCGCATCGCGAGCGCATTCACCTGAGGATGCGCAAGAAAGTTGCGGGCACGACCGAGCGCCCGAGATTGTGCGTTTACCGGTCGCTCAAGCACATTCATGCGCAAGTGATTGACGACTATACCGGGCGCACGCTGGCGGCTGCCAGCTCGCTCGATAAAGAAGTGCGGAAGCAGATCAAAGGGGGCGGCAACATCGCGGCCGCCAAAGTAGTGGGCAAAGCGGTCGCGGAGCGCGCCGTGACCGCGGGTGTGAAGCAGGTCGTGTTTGATCGCGGGGGATATCAATATCACGGCCGCGTGCAGGCGCTCGCCGACGCGGCTCGGGAGGCGGGGTTGAACTTCTGAAATCTATGCCGAAACAAGAGCTGAAAGATACGCTTGCGGTGCGGCGGTTGGTTGATGCCAACCCGGCGAACTTGAAGGACCAGGTGGTATCCATCAACCGCGTCACCAAGGTGGTGAAGGGCGGCAAGAACCTCAGCTTCTCGGCGCTGGTGGTGGTGGGGGATCAGCAGGGCCACGCCGGTTTCGGCATGGGCAAGGCGCGCGAAGTTCCCATGGCGATTCGCAAGGCCATTGAGCAAGCCAAGAAAAATATGGTGAAGCTCAACCTGAAGGGCACAACGATCCCTCACCAGATTGTGGGTCGGTACGGCTCGGGGCAAGTGTTGCTGAAGCCGGCCCCGGAAGGAACCGGAGTGATCGCCGGCGGGCCGGTGCGAGCAGTGATGGAAGTCGCGGGGATTCAAAACGTGCTCACTAAGTCGATCGGCACGTCGAACCCACACAACGTAATCAAGGCAACGTTTGACGCGCTGTTGCACTTGAAAGACGCGGCCAAAGTGGCCGAGGGACTGGGCAAGGGTGCGGCGGAAGGGGCGGCTACATCGTAGGTTCTAAGCCGGGGATAATCGAATGGCGAAAAAGAAGTCGGGAACGCTGAAAATTCGTTGGGTGCGCAGTTCCATCGGCTGCCCGCAAAACATGCGGCAAACGATTCGCGGGCTGGGCCTGCGGCGCCTGCACCAGATCGTGGAACGGCCGGATACTCCGGCGATCCGGGGAATGGTGGCAAAAGTGCATCATCTCGTCGAAGTCGAGGAATAAGAGGACAGGATGGAAGTCAAGCTCTCGAATCTGAAGCCGCCGCGCGGGTCGCGTCACCGTAAGGTGCGCGTAGGGCGCGGCATGGGCTCAAAACTCGGCAAGACGGCAGGGGCGGGCAACAAGGGACAGAAATCACGTCGAGGTTATTCGCATCGCGCGGGTTTCGAAGGCGGGCAGATGCCGCTCCATCGGCGTTTGCCGAAGCGCGGATTCTCGAATCCGTTTCCGAAGAGCTACGCGATCGTGAATGTTGAGATGCTGAACGCGTTTGCGCCCGGAGAGACAGTAACGCCGGAAAGTCTCGTGGGCCGCGGCATCATCCGCCCGAAGCGTGATGGCGTAAAGATTCTTGGTGATGGAAACCTGAAGGTGGCGCTGACCGTTCAGGCGCACGCCTTCAGCAAGTCGGCGCAAGAAAAGATCGCCGGTGCCGGCGGGAAATTCGAAGTCTTACAATGAAGAAACTGGTCGAAGCATTTCGCAACATATTTCGCACGCCGGACCTGCGGAATCGCGTGCTGTTCACGCTGGTTTTGCTGGGGGTGTATCGCCTGGGTGCTTTCATTCCGACGCCGGGAATCAACACCGATCTCCTGCAGCAACTCTTCCAGCAGGGACAGGGCTCGGTGCTCGGGATTTTCGACCTGTTCAGCGGCGGGAATCTGCGGCGGTTGACGATTTTCGCGCTCGGGATCATGCCGTACATCACCGCCTCGATCATCCTGCAGTTGATGGTGGTGGTGTGGCCCTATCTCGAGAGATTGCAGAAGGAAGGCGAGCTGGGCCGGCGCAAAATCACGCAGTACACGCGGTATCTGACGATCATTCTAAGCGCGTTCCAATCATTCACCATCGCGCTGACGCTGCAACGGCAGGCCCTAAACGGGGTGTCGCTCGTGTATCACCCCGGTCCGCGATTCATCCTCATGACGATTCTGACGCTGACCACGGGCTCGGCGTTCATCATGTGGCTGGGCGAACAGATCAGCGATCGAGGAATCGGCAACGGAATGTCGCTGATAATCTTTGCCGGGATAGTGGTGGGTTTGCCGCGCGGCGTAAGCAATTTGTGGGAGTTGACCAAGACGAACCAATGGGGCCCGCTGACACCGATTGCGATGATCATGCTGATTGTTTTGATGGTTGCGGTGGTCGGGTTCATTGTTTTTGTAGAAGGCGGGCAGCGGCGGATTCCGGTGCAGTACGCCAAGCGCGTCATGGGACGCAAGGTGATGGGCGGGCAGATGACCTATCTGCCCTTGCGGGTGAATTCCGGCGGAGTGATTCCGCCGATTTTCGCGAGCTCGCTGCTCACGTTCCCGCAGACACTGGCGCTGTTTTTCCAGAACAAATCGCCGTTCTTCGGGAGATTCGCGCAGCAGATTCGGTGGGGCGAGCCGCTCTATACGCTCATCTACGTGATTTTGATTATTTTCTTCGCGTTTTTTTACGTGGGAATCATTTTCAACCCCACGGAGCTCGCCGACAACATGCGGAAGTACGGCGGGTTCATTCCAGGGATTCGCCCAGGACGGAACACGTCTGAATACATCAATCGGATTCTGACGCGGCTGACGTTTGTGGGCGGCGTCTATCTAGCGATCGTTTGCTTGTTGCCGGAGTGGATGATCAGCGGGATCCACCTGCAGCACCTCTGGCTGATCGGAGGGTGGATCGATGCCCATTTCTGGCGGTTTATCTTGGAGGGATTGAACGTCCAGTTTTATTTTGGCGGCACTTCGCTGCTCATCGTTGTGGGGGTGGCGATGGACACGGTGCAGCAGCTCGAAGCACAGCTGGTAATGCGGAATTATGAAGGGTTTGTACGGCGCGGCCGGGTGCGCGGCCGACGGAGCTAGAGGCGGGTCTTCGGCGGAATGGCGCTGAATCGCGCGTTGATCTTTCTGGGCCCGCCGGGAGCGGGAAAAGGCACGCAGGCGAAGCGGCTGGCGCAGCGCTTCGGGGTGCCGCATCTTTCGACCGGCGACATGTTGCGTGACCACGTCAGCCGCGGCACGGCCTTAGGCCGGCAGGCCAAGCCGATTATGGAGCGCGGCGACCTGGTCCCCGATGAGATTGTGCTGGGAATGGTCGAAGAGAGACTGAGCCGTCCGGATTCCGCGAAGGGTTTTGTGTTCGACGGTTTTCCGCGGACCATGCCGCAAGCTGAAAAGCTCGACCAAATTCTCGAGAGACGCGGGTTTGATTCGCCGATCGTGATTAACTTCAAGGTGGATCGCGAGCAGCTGCTGCGGCGGCTGGCCGGGCGATGGACGTGCAGCGTGGGCGGCGAGATTTATAACATTTACGACCACCCGCCGAAGGTCGCAGGTCGCTGTGATGTGGATGGCGGTGTCCTGACCCAGCGGCCAGACGACCGGCCGGAAGTCGTGAGGGATAGGCTGGCAGCTTTCGATGCGCAGACGCAGCCGCTGATCAATTACTACGCGCGCCGCGGGGTGCTTGAAGAGTTGGATGGCTCGGGTTCGGTTGAGGACGTGAGCAAGTCGTTACTGAGGATTCTCGCGCGGCGGAAGGTTGCCGATGATCGTGTGTAAGTCGTCGGCAGAGCTCGAAAAGATGTACCGGGCCGGGCAAGTCGTGTGGGGAGCGCTGGGGGGACTCCAGGCGATGGTGAAGCCGGGCATCACGACCAAGGAGCTCGATGCTTTCGCCGAGCGCTATACGAAGGAGCACGGCGGACGACCCGCGTTCAAAGGGTATCGAGGGTATCCGTGCTCGCTTTGCACTTCGATTAACAAAGAGGTCGTGCACGGGATTCCCTCGGGATCGCGGCAAGTGCGGGAGGGCGATATCCTCTCGATGGATTTTGGCGTCGAGCTGGAAGGCTATTACGCGGATGCCGCAGTGACAGTGCCGGTTGGCAAGGTGACACCTGAGCGCGCGAAGCTGCTGCGAGTGACTCGCGAATCGCTCGAGCATGCCATTGAAAAAGTTCGGGCTGGCAACCGCCTGAGCGATATATCGAACGCCGTTCAGGAGTGGGTGGAAAAGAACGGGCTTTCTGTGGTGCGCGAATTCGTCGGCCACGGCATCGGAACGAAGATGCACGAAGACCCGCAATTACCGAATTATGGTGAGCCGGGACACGGGCCGCGCCTGCAAGAGGGCATGGTTTTGGCGATCGAGCCGATGGTGACGACTGGCGGACCCGGCGTGCGAGTGCTCGAAGACAAATGGACGGCCGTAACGGAAGATGGCAGCGATGCGGCGCATTTTGAGCATACGGTGGCGGTCACCGCGAATGGGCCGTGGATTTTGACGCGGCCCCGGGAAGTTGCGGCAGGGCCCTGCTGGTAGGCGGCTTGTAGGGAATCGCCGGAGGGGCAACGAGTTCGGGACAGGAGCGCATGGCGAAGAGGCCGGAAGAGGAAAAGAAAAAGACGGGCGAGGGCAATCCGAAAGAGGATGCCATCGAGGTGATGGCCACCGTGATTGAGCCGCTTCCAAACGCGATGTTTCGCGTCGAACTCGAGAACAAGCACCAGGTGCTTGCGCACATTTCCGGGAAGATGCGGAAGAATTTCATTCGTATTTTGCCTGGCGACCGGGTTGCCGTGGAGCTTTCACCGTACGATTTGACGCGCGGGCGGATCGTGTATCGCTATAAATAGCCGCCGCTGGCGCAGCAGAAAAGAGTGGAGTGAGAGATGAAGGTTCGGGCATCGGTAAAGAAAATTTGCATGAAGTGCAAGATCGTACATCGGCGAGGCGTGGTGCGCGTGATCTGCTCCAATCCGAAGCACCGCCAGCGCCAGGGATAGGGAGGAAGCAACATGGCACGAATTGCGGGCGTGGACTTGCCGCCGAACAAGCGTTTGTGGGTTGGCCTGACTGCCATCTACGGCATCGGACAGGCACGAGCGCGGTCGCTGGCCGAGAAGGCGAAAGTGGATGCGACGAAGAAGGTGAAAGATTTGACGGAAGACGAAGTCACGCATCTGAGGCAAGCGATTGAGTCGGAAGGGCGCGTGGAAGGCGATCTGCGCAAAGAAAACCAGATGAACATTCGCCGGCTGATCGAAATCCAGTGCTATCGCGGACTCCGCCATCGCCGGAATCTTCCGGTGCACGGGCAGCGCACGCACACGAACGCCCGCACTCGGAAGGGTCCGCGGAAGGGCGCGGTCGCGGCCAAGAAGAAGGTCGCGGTACGCAAGTAAGCATCGCAAAGGAGAGTCACGCCCGTGGCTAAGGAACCGCAGGACGCCGCCGCTCAACCAGCAGCGCCGGCGAAGACCTCAAAGCGGAAGAAGGAGTTTCGCAAGAAGAAAGAGCGCCGGGTGGTGCCGCACGGGGTGGTGTGCATCCAAGCCACATTCAACAACACCATCGTGACGCTCACCGATCCCGACGGGCGGGCGGTGAGCTGGGCGTCAGCGGGGTCGGTGGGCTTCAAGGGGTCGCGCAAGGGCACTCCGTATGCGGCGCAGCAGGCGGCGATGGCCGCGGCAGGGATCGCACGTGATCAGTACGGCATGAAGTCTGTCGAAGTGCGCGTGAGGGGGCCGGGCGCCGGACGTGAATCCGCGGTGCGAGCGCTGGCGACCGCGGGCTTGCACATCAATGCGATCAAAGATGTCACCCCCGTTCCGCACAACGGCTGCCGGCCGCCGAAGCGTCGCCGGGTGTAGGGTTCGAAAGGTCTTTGCGAGTAGCGAAGGAGAAAAAGAATTGGCAAGACATCGTGAAGCGGTTTGCCGCTTGTGCCGCCGGGAGGGGATGAAACTCTTCCTGAAGGGCCTGCGGTGCTTTACCGAAAAGTGCGCGATCGAAAAGCGCAATTTCGTTCCGGGCCAGCACGGACAGGCTCGCCGGGCGAAGATGGCGGGCTATGGGGTGCAGTTGCGCGAAAAACAGAAGGTCAAGCGCACGTATGGCCTGCTGGAGCGGCAGTTTCGCCGTTATTTCGAGAAGGCGGTGCGCACCAAGGGTCCAACGGGCGCGAATCTGATGGTCATGCTGGAGCGGCGGCTCGATAACGCAGTCTACCGCATGGGACTGGCCGGATCGCGCGCCCAGGCGCGCCAACTCGTCCTGCACGGGCACGTGCTTGTAAAAGGCCGGAAGGTGAACGTCCCGAATTACCTGGTCAATGTAGGCGACGAAATCGCGCTCAAGGAAAAGATGCACCAGAATGCAATGATACTCGAGGCGCGCAACCTGGCGCAGAGCCAGGGCGTGGCGCCGTGGCTCGAAATCGACCGCCAGAATTTCAAGGCGCGAGTGATTTCGTTGCCACGCCGCGAAGATGTGCAGACGCCGCCGATGAACGAACAGCTTATCGTCGAGCTCTATTCGAAGTAAGAGCGACAGCACGAAGAGTTTGCAACTGGGCCTGCCGCTCGAGCCGGATTTCGGGATCTCGGGATTCGGAATCAGGAGGCGGGCCGGGAGGAAGGTCAAAGATGTGGAAGGGATTTCAGAAACCGAAGCGGTTGGCAGCGGAGCTGGAAACGCTGACGGACAAGTACGGGAAGTTTTCAGCCCAGCCGTTTGAACGGGGCTGGGGCACAACGGTGGGCAATGCGATTCGAAGGGCGCTGTTGAGCTCGATCGAAGGCGCGGCCATCACCGCGGTGAAAATCGAAGGCGTCCTGCACGAGTTCTCGCCGATTCCGGGCGTGGTGGAGGATGCCACGGACATCATCCTGAACCTGAAGCAGATTCCGCTGAAGCTGAACTCAGATCAGCCGAAGACGATCACGCTAAACGTGGACACACCGGGCCCGGTGACCTCCGCGAAGATCGAGGAAGACGCGGACATCGCGGTGCTGGACAAGAACGTGTACATCGCCACGGTCAGCGAAGGCGGGAAACTCGAGCTGGAGATGCGCGTGAAGACGGGCAGGGGCTACGTCGCTGCCGACCGCAATTTCGACGAGGACCTGCCAATCGGGTATATCCCGATTGATTCGGTGCACTCGCCCGTGCGTAAGGTGAACTATTCCGTCGAAGCGGCTCGCTTGGGCCAGATGACGGATTATGAGAAGTTGACGCTCGAAACCTGGACGAACGGCGCCATTACCCCGCAGGACGCGATTGGATTGGCGTCGAAGCTGGTGAAGGACCACATGAGCATCTTCATCAACTTCGAAGAGCAGCCGGACCTTCCCGAGGAAGTCGTCGAGAACTACAGCGATCCTCGCCTGGAGTATCTCGACCGATCGGTGGAGGAGCTCGAGCTTTCGGTGCGCTCGTACAACTGCCTGAAGAACGCGAATATCCAGAGTCTTCGCGAACTGGTGCAGAAGACCGAATCGGAGATGCTCAAGACCAAGAATTTCGGGCGGAAGTCGCTCAATGAAATCAAGGACATCCTCTCGAAGATGGGGCTGGGTCTGGGCATGAAGTTCGATGAGCATGGCCGCATCATCTGGCCGCCGCTCCCGAGCCAGACCGCTCCGCCGGCTCCAGAGGAGACCACGGCGATCTAAGCCACGGGCAAGGGATATGAGACACCTGAAGGCCGGCTACAAGCTGGGGCGGAATCCGGCGCACCGTCGGGCGACGCTGCGAAATCTTGTCACCAATCTGATCGAGAAAGAGCGCATCACGACGACGCTTCTGCGCGCGAAGGCGGCGCGTCCGCTGGCCGAGCGAATGATCACTCTTGGCAAGCGCGACTCGCTGCATTCGCGGCGCCAGGCGGCTGCGTTTCTTCAAACCCCCGGGGCCACGACGAAACTCTTCGCAGACCTCGCTCCACGCTTTGCCGACCGGCAGGGCGGCTACACACGCATCGTGCGGGCCGGCTGGCGAATCGGTGATGGAGCAGAACTTGCTATCCTTGAGTTCATCGGGTCCGAATTGAAGAAAAAGGAAAAGAAAAAAAAGAAGGAAAGGGGGGAGGAAGTTCCGGAAGAAAAGGCCCAAGCAAAGTAGAGCAGGCATTCACTGCGAGATTTTTAAGGCCTGTATCGAGGATTTCGGTGCGGGCCTTTAGTTTTGTTGAGCTGAAGCACCCCGTTCAATTCAACGAAATTCAAACCGCCAGCGAGACGCCGACGCTACGGCGCGAGCCTCTACTTTGTGGGCGAGCTCACTGAGACTGCGTTGCGTTGTCGTTCGCCTCGGCGTGTGGCTGGGAACGATTGGTCCGATAGGCCCGGAGCGCGACCAGGGCCTGCGCCGCCACTCCCCCCGTCGTGTCCAAGAGAACGTCCCAAGGGGAAGCGGTTCGACCTAGAACGAACAACTGATGAGATTCGTCGAGCGCGGCATAAGCTCCGACGAGCGCGATGGAGTAGAGCGCCCAACTGAGGCGCGCGCCTCGTTGTTCACCCCGAATCGCCCGCAAGACCAGCAAGCTAAAAACAAAATACTCCACGAAGTGCGCAGTCTTACGGACCAAGTGATGAAGATAGGCGAGTGTGTGGGGCGAGGCGTTCGGGAAGAGCCAATGGAGAATGGGAACGATGAAGCGAGAAGTGTTTTCAGACGTGAACAATGCCGTAGAAAACAGCCAGATCAAACACGCCCAGAGTATGACCGGCCACCAGCGACGGAGCCAGCGCGTTCCAGAGTGGCCGCTTGCGGACAGCCCTGGGACGGCGCGCGAGTCCTGAAGTGAGGCGGGCATTACTCCAGCCGGTAATTCGGGGCTTCCCGAGTGATAATGACATCGTGGACGTGGCTCTCGCGGAGTCCGGCGGGGGAAATCCGCATGAACCGCGCGCGCTCCTGAAGCTCCTTCAAGTTCGCGACGCCGCAATAACCCATTCCGCTGCGGAGCCCGCCGACGAGCTGTTCGACGAGCCCGGAGAGCGGGCCTTTATAAGGTACCTGGCCCTCGATGCCTTCGGGGACGGTTTTGTCGCGATCGGCGCATTCTTGGGAGTAGCGGTCGGCGGAGCCCGCCTCCATGGCCCCGATGGAACCCATGCCGCGATAGGATTTGAATGTGCGCCCCTGGTAGAGAATCGTCTCGCCAGGGGATTCTTCAGTGCCGGCGAAAAGGCCGCCAATCATCACGACGCTGGCGCCGGCCGCGATGGCCTTGGTGATGTCACCTGAGAATTTGATTCCACCGTCGGCGATTAAGGGCACGCCGGTCCCTTTGGCGGCGCGCGAAGCTTCGACGATCGCGGTGATCTGAGGAACACCCGCTCCTGTGACAACGCGAGTGGTGCAGATTGAACCTGGTCCGATCCCTACCTTTAGGCCGTCAATGCCGAGGGCGATCAGATCGCGGGCGCCTTCTTGCGTGGCAACATTCCCAGCGACAAGCTGCATATCCGGCAGCCTGTGTTTCACCGCGCGGATCGCTTCCATCACGCGCGATGTGTGGCCGTGGGCGGTATCGATCGCCAGGACGTCGGCCTTGGCCTTTGTCAGCTCGACGGAGCGCTCGAGGAAATCCCCCGTGGCGCCGACGGCGGCCCCGACGCGCAGCCGTCCGTGTTCGTCCTTGGCTGCGCTCGGGTATTCCAGCTTTTTCTGGATGTCTTTGACCGTGATGAGTCCCTTCAGATTGAAATCACGATCAACGACCGGAAGCTTTTCGATCCGGTGCTGCTGCAGGATGCGTTCCGCGTCTTCGAGGGTGGTGCCGACAGAAACGGTGACGAGGTTATCCTTGGTCATGACGACGCTGACCGGTTGGTCCAGGTTGCGCTCGAATCGGAGATCACGGTTTGTCAGGATGCCTACGAGCCGGGGGCCGCGGGTGACCGGCAAGCCGGAGACGCGATACTTGGTCATGATGTCGAGCGCCTGGCGGACCGACAATTCCGGCGCGATCGTCACGGGGTCTACAATCATGCCGCTTTCCGAGCGTTTCACCCTGTCCACTTCCTCGGCTTGGCGCTCAGGAGACATGTTTCGGTGGACGAACCCGAGTCCTCCCTGGCGCGCAATCGCGATGGCCAGACGCGAGTCCGTTACTGTATCCATGGCCGCCGAGACCACGGGAATATTCAGCGCAATTTTGCGGGAAAGACAGGTCCGGGTATCCGCCTGCGCCGGGAGGAGCGAGGATTTCCCAGGCAAGAGCAGCACATCATCGAACGTCAGTCCTTCGGGCAGAGCTCCATCAATCATCGCTTCTCCATGATTTCAAATTAGTCTCCATAAACGCCACAGCCCGCCGAAGCGGGCTGGCTTGCATCCCAATTGTCCGAAACGACCTTCATGAGTAAAGGCTCGATTCTAGGCGCGCTCGCGCATTAAATCAAGCGCATCCGGGACGCAGGAGCGACGCCCCACGCATCGCCGAAAACTTCCGAAGCGATTTCTTTGCGAGGCTCGCCGATCAGGCCGGGTTGCGCGGGCGCTCCTGGTATCGTACATTCAAAGCAGTGAAGGAATTCGAACCCCCACCGCTGTTGCGCAATGCCCACCTGATGACTCTTGCGGCCGCCCTTTGGCCGCGGCGATTTCCACATTTGGGTCCGCCTGCGGAGCGATTTTTCGAAGTGGAACCCGGGACGCGCCTGAGGGGAGATTGTCACTGGCAGGCGGATGCGGAGCGGCACCCGGCGCTTGTGCTTGTCCACGGACTCGAAGGCTCGAGCGCCTCCGGCTACGTCGTGGGAACGGCCGAGAAAGCCTACCGCGCCGGCTTCAACGTCCTGCGGATAAACCAGCGCAATTGCGGCGGCACGGAGAAGCTGACGCCCACGCTGTACAATTCCGGCTTGAGCAGCGACTATCGCGCTGTCGTCGCTGAACTGATTCAAAAAGACGGATTGCCGGAAGTCTTCGCCGCCGGCTTCTCGATGGGAGGAAACCTGGTGCTGAAGATGGCCGGAGAAATGAGCGAAGCGGCCCCTTCAAGGCTGCGAGGAGTGGTGGCAATCTGTCCCTCGTTGGACTTGGCCCTTTGTGCGGATGCGGTTGCCGAGCGGCGCAATTTTCTATACGAAAGGCACTTCGTCAGAGGCTTGAAGCGGCGGATGCGGTACAAGGCGAGCCTTTTTCCGGAGCGCTATCCGCTCGATGGTCTGGCGCGCGTGCGGAGTGTCCGAGAGTTCGACGATGTCATCACTGCGAAGTTCTGCGGTTTTCGCAACGCCGACGATTACTACGCGCGGTCCAGCGCCCGCCGCATCATCAATCAGATTCGAGTGCCTACTCTGATCATCACCGCGCAGGATGATCCAATGGTTCCCTTCGGTTCCTTTCTTGATCCCGCGATTCGATCCAATCCGAGCATCACCCTTATTGCCACTCGATATGGCGGACATTGTGGGTTCGTGTCGCGGGACGGGGGCGAGGAGCGCTTCTGGTCGGAAGCGCGAATCGTGGAATTTTGTCTGTGCCGGTCCGAGCTCGCCGGCCTGAAGCTTGCCGCTACGTGAGGTGGGGCGCGGCTGGTATGTACGGCGCAGTTTCGCGGGAATCTTACGGATTGGCTTGTCGGATTCTTGTAAAAAAAGAGCGGGAACCGAAGTAACTACGGTTCCCGCCGGTTAGCTTGCTTCCCTTCTTGTCGCGACAGCTCAGTTAGCCGAGCTTGTCGCGTGGGGCATGTAGGTAATGGTCACGGGAGCTTCGAGCTGAAAATCGAGCTTGGTTTCGGAAGGAATCTTCACCTGCTTGCCCTTGGTGGCGGCCTGATAGACGCCGCCCGAGCCCGCACCAACGCCTGCGCCAATCGCGGCGCCCTTGCCACCGCCAGCGATGGCACCGATGAGGGCACCAATCGCGGCCGCACCGCCGACCGTAGCGGTAGTCCGTTTTCCGCGCGAGGTTCCGCTCACGTCATAGGTGCTGCTGACGAGCGGATACGAGCGTCCCTGGAAATCCATCTTGACGAGCTCCATTTTCAGGTCGCTCTTTCCCGTCAGGTGGCCGGCGGAGCTCGCGTTCACGAGCCGCACGAAGACGTCGGCACCCCTGGGAACGATCACCTCATTGTTAACTACGAGTGGAGCTTCGAGCGAGGCGTGGAAAACCTCGCCCGCGTGGTTGACGGATGAATCGACGCCGTCAATCATCCGAATCGTCATGGTTGTGCCTGCCGGGACGTCCACCTGCTTGGGCTGCGGCGGAGGTGGGGGAGCCGGGGCTGCGGGTGCGGCCACAGGAGCAGGTTCGGGAGCCGGAGCAGGGGCTGGCGCCGGTTCCGGTGTAGCGGCAGAGGCTACTTCCTGTGTATCAGGAGTTGCCGCCGGAGCGTGCTTGTGCGTGCGTGCTTTGTGAGTCGAAGCCGGCGCAGGCTCTGGGGCTGGTTCAGGGGCCGGCGCGGCTGCTGGCGTCGCCTGGGCCGTCTGGACGCTCATCTGGTCATTGACCTTCGCGACGCCCGGCGTCTGCGTGGCGAGCTTATAGGCCTCGAGACGCGCTGCATCGCTCGGCACGGTTCCGGCCAACGTCACTTCGCCCTTGCTCACCGTTACTTGGAGATTGGAATCTTTCAAGGCCGCATCTGAAAACATCTGAGCTTTGATTTGTTCGCCCAGCGCAGCGTCATTGGGGACTTTCGAGCAGCCTGCTACGAGTGCGAGAATAGCCATTGCGCTCAAGAGCACCTTCGTCGTTCTTCGCATCGCCATCCCTCCTGCTTCCCTTCGACCCGAACGCGTGGGCGGGTAGCGCGAATCGAGTGAATGGAATTGGCTTGGAAGCTCAGTGTATTACGATGCCGGAGTGGATGGAAAAGCTGTCTCGCCTCACTGTTCCTTCCTAGAAACAACGGAAGCGGGCCTTTAGGGTGGCGCAACTTTTTCGGTGACGATGGGTTCTACCTGCAGGGGGTCCTAGAACGTTCCGTAACCCTCGATCATTGTGTGATTTACCGTCAAGGGGAGAACCGACATGTGGAATTCAAGGCCTTTGCGCGCTGTACTCTTAATCGCTCCTCTTCTACTGCTGGCAAGTTGCGGTGGTGGACAGGCGTCCTCGACGCCGCCGCCCTCGGGTCAGCAACAAATGGGGAGCGTGTTTACTCTCGGTACAGACGCTGCTCCGAAGAAGGTTCGGCGGGTTCCGCGGTGGTTTCCGGCGCTAGATTCGTCCAGCCCGTGAACATGTCGATGACTGTTGAAGAGGAGCGTCGAGTGCTCAACGTCAAGGGTATTAGCGTGAAAGTGGGTCTAGAGTAGCTCTCTCGAGGGGACTGCCCTATAGGCAGTCCTCTCCTGCGCCTCACCCCGGGGCGCGACTTCATTCGTTGAGCGCGGCCGTGAAAAGCTGCACGACAGTTCGACTATTCTGAGCGGCCGGCGATCACTTTGTCCCCTTTAACGCGGATTTCAATTGCCATGGGCGGACGAATGCCTGGGCCAGCGATCACTTCCCCACGAACCAAGCCGCTCGCGGCCGCGCCATACTTCGTCAAATCAAAGACGGAGCGGTTGCATGGGTCAATCACCAAGGGGTGATTCGCGGTGGGGATGTCGTACTGGTCCTGCAAGGTTTTCAGGTCGGTTAGCAATATCAGTTCGCAAGGCCCGAAGGGCTCGCGCAACGAAAATCCCCAGTAACCGCCCCCGGGCAAGCGCACCACCATCGCCGGCACCCTCTCGCCTGTTTCGTCATTGCGAAAATCGAATTTCTTCGCGGCCCACGGCTTTGACAATTCCTCGATGGTGGCGATTTGCCCCGGACCGACAGGCAATGAGGGCTCGCCAGGAGGGGCGGGCGTCGGGCTTGCCGCGGGCGCGGGAGGCAACTCCGCACGAGAGACCTTTGTCGGTGCGTGCATCCACCATACGACTATGGCGCCCACAAAAAGGACGGCAGCGAGGCTCATGGTGATCCACGTCGGAGGAAGTTGCAGCAACTTCAGACGGTCCGCCAATCCTTCGGGCGAGGCTCTTTCCCTGCCGGAAGCGGGCACTCCCGGGATAAGTGGTTGTTCCGGCTTGAACGGATTGTTTGTTGTGTCCCGGCCTGGCATGGATGCGTCCCCGCGCGGAATTCAAGCTTGGAATCGAAGGAGAAAAAACGCAAGCCGGAGAGTGTCGAAGGGGTTAACGCTTGCGCATGTGAATTTCGGTGCCGCCTCGCTCGAAGCGGACCTCGTCCATCAACTGGTTGATCAGGAAGATGCCGCGACCGTGCTCGGAGTAAACGTTCTCGCCTACGGTCGGGCTCGGAATGGACGACGGATCGAATCCTTCGCCGGGATCGCGGACCACGATGAGCATTCCCCGCGCTTGATCGCAAGCCACACAAAACTGGACGGTCTTTTCGGGGTCGTTCTTGCAGCCATGGATGATGGCGTTCGCCAAGGCCTCACGGAGCGCCATTTCGACCTGAAATTCCTTGCCGACAATGCAGCCCATTTCCTTGGCCGCTCCGACCACCCAGTCGGTCACCGAGGTAATCGACTTGAGATTCGCCGGCCCGGAAAAATTCAGGCGCAGGAGGAGTTTTTCGCTATCGAAATCAGAACGCGGAAGCGAATGGTTCGACATTAGCGCAGAATCCCCTTTTACACCTGCGCGGTCTGCCGGGCAACACTTGAAGCCATCAGGGTGTGTTTGCTCGCACCCGGCGCCGTCAATACCCCGGCGCTGTCATCCGCCACCGCGGGCGACGGCGCCACTGGGCTTACGCGGTCTGCGTGAGGCGCCCGGAGCGATGCGTGATGTATTCGTGCAGGTTGGAGATGCAGAGGAGGAGTTCGAGGACGCGTTCTTGACGTTCCGGTTCCTGACGAGCGGTCATTTCTGCCAGCGCCTTCAGAGTAACGTGGGCGTCAGCGAGGAGCCAATCGAGCGTTGCTGCGTCGATGGCTTTGCCTTGCTGGCACGATTCGAGGGCGTCGTTCGCTCGGACCTGGGCCCGATCCAGGAAATGATCGAGGCAGACTTGCTCTCCCGCGAGGGCAGGCGGGACAGGTTGCTCACATCGTGGTTTTTGGCAGACCTGCAGCGCGCCGGTGGACATCGGAAACCCCTCCGCTCGGAGTGGATTTCCTCCAGAGTCGGCAACTGAGAGGCTATCACAGATTCAAAAGTGCTGGAGGTGTCAGAGTCGGTTTCTGGGCGGTAACCGGCAGGGCCCTTCGGTCACGACGAGCGACAGTTTTTGAAACCGCGCTTCTCATGATCTGCCATTGTGAGTTTTGGATCGCTTTGTGGCGCGGTAGTCTGGTGACGACACAGCCAATCCGGTCTCGGAATCTGCGATGAGTCTAGCTGCTAGGCGGCAGCACCATGGCACTTCTTGTATTTCTTGCCGGAGCCGCAAGGGCAGGGGTCGTTGCGGCCGATTTTCGCGGCCGCGCGGACTGGTTTAGGCGCTTCGGCCTGAGCCGGGCCGGCCTGGTACTGCAATTCCTGTTGCTGGCGGCGTTGGCGGCGCTCGATCTGCTTGGCCTCTTCTTCGGGGCGAGCCGGCTGCATGATGAAAAGGAAGCGGACGGCCTCGGTATCAATGCGGTCCATCATATCTTCAAAGAGTGTGAAGGCTTCCTTCTTGAATTCAACCAGCGGGTCTTTCTGGCCGTAGCCGCGCAGGCCAATACCTTCCTTCAAGTGGTCGAGGGTGAGGAGGTGATCCTTCCACTGGCCGTCAACGATGTCGAGGAGGATGTGGCGCTCGAGCCAGCGGAGGGTGGTCGCGCCGAAGAGCTTTTCCTTTTCTTCGTAGCGGGCCTTCACCTTCTCGCCGAGAGCGTCGGCAAGTTGATCGTGATTGAGCGCGGCGGGTTCGATTCCCGCGGCCTTCAACTCGATGCCGTATTGGTTGAGAACTTCGTTCGCAAATTGCGTGACGTTCCATTGGTCGGGATGCTGGTCGCGCGGGCAATAGGTATCGACGAGCGACAGCGCGATTTCTTCGGCGCGCTCGAGGACGAATTCCTTCTGGTCGGCGCCCTCGAGGACGGAGCGGCGGAGCGAATAGATCGTCTCGCGCTGCTTGTTCATGACGTCGTCGTACTCAAGCAGGTGTTTCCGGGCTTCGAAGTTTTGCGCTTCAACGGCTTTTTGCGCGTTTTCAATGCGCTTCGAGATCAGCTGCGATTCGATGGGCACGCCTTCGGTCATTCCCAGGCGGTACATAAGCGCCTTCACGCGCTCACCGCCGAAGATTCGCAGCAGATCGTCTTCGAGCGAGAGGAAAAAGCGCGAGGAGCCCGGATCACCCTGGCGGCCGGCGCGGCCACGGAGCTGGTTATCGATGCGGCGTGCCTCATGGCGCTCGGTGCCGAGGATGTGCAGGCCGCCCATCGCGACGACTTCATCGTGCTCGGCACGGCATTGTTCTGCGAATTGGTCGTACAGCGGCTTCCATTGGTCCATCGGCACCTGATAAATCTTGCCTTCCTGCTGGAAGAGGACCATCGGCACGGTTGAGGGCGCTGGGGCTGCCGCTGCTCCGGGATTGGCCCCGTCGCCGCCGGCGTCGGGCTTCGGTGCGGCGCTTCCGTTTCCGCCGATCACGGAGCCGGCAGGCGCATAGGGTAGAGCGAGCTTATTCTTGAGGGAGTAATCGCGCGTCATTGCTTCGGGATTGCCGCCTAACAAGATGTCGGTTCCGCGCCCAGCCATGTTGGTTGAGACGGTGACGGCGCCCTTGCGTCCCGCCTGGGCGATGATTTTCGCTTCGCGCTCGTGCTGCTTGGCGTTCAGAACTTGGTGGGGAATGCCCGCTTTCTTCAGCAGCTCGGCGATTTTTTCCGATTTCTCGATCGAGATGCTGCCGACCAGCACCGGCTGGCCGCGTTCATAGTATTGACGGATGCCGCCGGCCTTCGTGCCGTCCTCTTGAATGATTCCGTTGACCGCGGCTTCGAATTTTTCCGGTTCGGTGCGATAGACCACGTCGGGGTTCTCGATGCGGATCAGCGGCTTGTTCGTGGGAATCGCGACCACGTCGAGGTTATAGATCTTGGCGAATTCGGCCGCTTCCGTGTCCGCCGTTCCCGTCATTCCGGCGAGCTTCTTGTACATGCGGAAATAATTCTGGAAGGTGACCGTCGCGAGGGTCTGGTTTTCGCGCTCGATCTTCACGTTTTCTTTGGCTTCGACCGCCTGGTGCAAGCCATCCGACCAGCGGCGTCCGGGCATCTGCCGGCCGGTGAATTCGTCGACGATGATCACTTCGCCGTCTTTCACCACGTAGTCCACGTCGCGCTGGAACAGGGTGTGCGCGCGGAGGCCCTGATAGACGTGATGGATGACTTCCATATTCGCGGGATCGTAAAGGTTACCAAGGCTCAGGAGGCGCTCGCATTTCGACACGCCCTCTTCAGTGAGCGTCGCAGTGCGATGCTTTTCGTCCAGTGTGTAGTCGATGTCGCGGATCAGCTTCGGAATGATCTTGTCGATGCGGTAGTACTTATCAGTGGATTCTTCCGCCGGGCCGGAAATGATCAGCGGCGTGCGCGCCTCGTCGATCAAGATCGAGTCCACCTCGTCGACGATGGCGTAGTGGTGTCCGCGCTGGACGCAGTCGGACAACTGATACTTCATGTTGTCGCGCAAGTAGTCGAAGCCGAATTCATTGTTTGTGCCGTAGGTGATGTCGGCGGCATAGGCGGCGCGGCGCTGGCTGTCGTCGAGATCGTGCACGATCACGCCGACCGTCAGGCCGAGCATCTTGTAAATGGGGCCCATCCATTCGGCGTCGCGCCGGGCGAGGTAATCGTTGACGGTGACGATGTTGACGCCGCGGCCGGCGAGCGCATTTAGATAGGCGGGCAAGGTGGCGACGAGCGTCTTGCCTTCGCCCGTCTTCATCTCCGCGATTTTTCCCTGGTGAAGGACGACTCCGCCGATGAGCTGGACGTCGAAATGGCGCATCGAGAGCGTGCGCCGGGCCGCCTCGCGCGCCAGGGCAAACGCCGGCACCAGCACCGGCTCGAGCGCCTCTTGAAGCTTCAGCTTGTACTGGCGATCGTCGCGCTCGATTTCGCCGATCCGGGCGGCCACCTGAGCCTTCAGTTCGGGCGTTTTCGCAGCGATCTCCGCGTCGCTGAGCTTCTTGATCTCCGGCTCGAGAGCATTGATCGCCTCGACGCTCGGCATGATGCGCTTGATGTCGCGCTCGTGCTTCGTGCCGATGAACCGGGCTATGACGCTATCGACTAGTCTATCGACTTCCATGATGTCCGATGGATGTGTGCGCGGCTGCTTTGGATTGCGACGTTTTCTGTGCCTCTCCCGGCGCTGTTGCCCTCGCGCTAGCTTGGCCCAAAAAAGAAAGCAGTCCCGCGGGACAGGACTGCTTTCAAAATCCTGTCTGCGCAACATTCTATTGTAGCTTGCCGGGTATGATTCGCGCAAAGCGAGCACGGGAGCATTTCTACCGGCCCAGCTTGCTGCGCGGGGTGCGGCAGTCTATGATTTGAAGGAACACGAGTTTGGTGCGCCAGAACGCCTGGAGACATCGGCGGACCAGCGAGGAAGGTACTTAATGGGAAGCCCTGTCAGTGAAGCCGCCGTGCTGGAAGCCTTGCGCGCGGTGATCGAACCCGAGTTTCACAAGGACATCGTCACGCTCCAGATGGTGAAGAGCGTCCAGGTGAGCGATGGGGCAGTGTCGCTGATGGTGACGCTTGCGTCGCCGGGCAGTCCGCAGCGCGAGCCCATCGAAAAGGGTGTCCGCGAGGCGCTCGCCAAGATTGCAGAGATTCGCAATGTAGACGTGAAGTTTGATTTTGCCGTGCCCCAGGGCAGGGGGGCTGGCGATAAAGCGCCTATTCCCGGGGTGAAAAATCTTATTGCCGTGGCGAGCGGCAAGGGGGGCGTGGGGAAGACTACCGTGGCCGTGAACCTGGCGATCGCGCTGCGGCGGATGGGCGCTGCGGTTGGATTGCTCGACGCCGACGTTTATGGACCGAATGTCCCGGTGATGCTGGGCACCACTGAGCAGCCACGGGCCGTGGACCAGCGCACGATCATTCCCGTCGAAGCCTATGGCGTGAAGATGATTTCGATGGGGCTGCTCAATCCCGGCGACAAGCCGCTGATCTGGCGCGGACCGATGCTGCACAGCGTGATTCAGCAGTTTCTGCGCAGCGTGCAGTGGGGCGACCTCGATTATTTGGTGGTGGATTTGCCGCCCGGGACCGGGGACGTGCAATTGACGCTGATTCAGAGCGTGGCGGTGAGCGGGACGGTGATTGTCACGACGCCCTCGATTGTGGCGCTGGCCGATGTGCGCAAGGCCATCGAGATGTTCCGCCAGGTGAACGTGGAAATTCTCGGTGTGGTCGAGAACATGAGCTACTTCAATTGCCCTCACTGCAACGGGCGCATCGACGTGTTTGGTCACGGGGAAGGCGAGCACATGGCGCGAATTTTCAGCGTTCCCTTCCTCGGCGAAGTCGAAATCGATCCGCAGATTCGCATCGGCGGCGATACGGGCAAGCCGGTCGCGTCGCTTGGCGAAGATGCGCCGGGCGCCGCTAGCCTTTACGCCGTGGCGCGGAATGTCGCCGCGCGGTTGTCGGTCGTCAACCTCTCCGCCGCCACGACACCTGTCGTTCAGATCATGTGAAACCGCGAAGTACGCCGACCTGAAGGCCGCTACATGAGCGGGTCGCCATTGTCTGTCCCCGGCGCGTGTGTTACTTTGCCTGTTTATTCAGCGCTTGCCGAAAAATCTTGTAGTGACACCGGGAGTCGACTTTTGATCCGAAGTTATCGCGGGCATACGCCCCAGATTGCCGTGACCGCCTATGTCGATCCCGCCGCCGTTATCATCGGCGACGTGACGATTGGCGAGCATGCGAGCGTCTGGCCGGGCGTCGTCGTCCGTGGCGACGTGCACTGGATTCGCATTGGCGCGCGGACGAATATCCAGGACAACTCGGTCCTACACGTGATGGGCGATAACCATCCACTTTCGATCGGCGACGGCGTCACGGTCGGTCATGGGGTGATCTTGCACGGCTGCACGGTTGAATCGAGGTGCCTGATCGGCATGGGGTCCATCATCCTGAACGGCGCGAAGATCGGCACGGGCAGCATCGTCGCCGCGGGAACGTTGGTCGCCGAAGGCGCGGTCGTGCCGCCGGGCAGCCTCTTCATGGGCCATCCAGGCAAATTCCGCCGAGCATTGACCGCGGAGGATTTGGAATCGCTTGACCACTACGCCGCGCGTTACGTCGAGTACAAGGAGACGTACAAGAACGAGTGATTGTCGTGGCATAGCCTTTAGGCTGTGTGGGCTTCCAAACAAGCACAGGCTGAAGCCCGTGTCACCAACACCCGGAAACGCAAACCAGGAATGACAGGGAAACGGCAATTTCGAGCTATCAAAGGTGTGCGCGACGTCTTGCCGCCAGAGACGGCGTTGTGGAACCGCGTCGAGCAGACCGCCCGCGATGTGTTCGGGACCTACGCCTACGGTGATATCCGCCTGCCGATTTTTGAGCAAGCGGACTTGTTTGCTCGCTCGATCGGGGCCGAAACCGACGTCGTGTCAAAGGAAATGTATACTTTTCCCGACCCATTCGATCTGGTTGAACTCGTCAAACGAGCACGGGAGAGAACCGAGGGTTCAGTCGAGTCAACCATTTCTCAATCACCATTCGCGGACAAGTTCTTTCCCGCGGAGGAGCTTGTTACTTTGCGGCCAGAGGCGACGGCGTCAGTCTGCCGGGCGTACATCGAGCATGGGATGCACACGTGGCCGCAACCGGTGAAGCTGTACTACATGGGTCCGATGTTTCGGCGCGAGCGGCCACAGAAGGGGCGCTATCGGCAGTTCTATCAGATTGGAGCCGAAGTGCTGACTTCATCGCGCGAGGAAAACCTTGAGGCGGATGCCCGTATCGACGCCGAAGTGATCGAAATGCTGCTTGCCTTTTTCGGGCGACTCGGCCTCGAGGGCACCAGGCTTTACGTCAACTCCATCGGGTGCAAAGAATGTCGGCCGAAATATGTTGAGCTGCTGCGTGAGGAATTGAAAAAACTAAAGGATAAGTTGGGCGCGGACAGTCAGCGGCGAATTGAGACGAACCCGCTGCGCGTGCTCGATTCGAAGGTGCCCGAGGAGCAACCCATCATTGAGAAGCTGCCGCGCATTTCCGATCATCTATGTGCAGCTTGCCGCGAAAACTTTGCCAAGTTGCAGGAGGAGCTGAAGCTGCGGCGCATTGCCTACGAGATCAACTGGCGGCTCGTGCGCGGGCTCGACTACTACACGCGAACAACCTTTGAGATCACGGCCGCGGGCCTTGGTTCGCAGAATGCAGTCTGCGGCGGTGGACGGTACGACGGCTTGGTCGAACTACTTGGCGGGCCACCGACGAAGGGTATTGGCTTTGCCATCGGCACCGATCGGGTGATCCTATCGCTTCAGGAAACGGCGAAGGGCGAGTCGAAAAGTGAGCTCGACGTTTTCATCGCGTGGATGGGTGGGACGGCTTATGGGCCTGCGGTGCGTCTGGCGCGGGAGCTTCGCGATGCGGGGCTTTCGGTGGAGTTGCCGCATGAAGACATGAAATTCAAGAAGTCGCTGGGGCTGGCTGACAAGCTCGGCGCGCGCTACGCGCTTATCATCGGTGAAGATGAAGTCGCCTCCGGACAATTTACTTTGAAGTCTCTCGCGGATGGGGAGCAGAGAAAAATGTCGGAGTCGATGATTGTCGAGTATCTCGAGTCCGGGCGAAGGGGTTTCCGTGCTTGATTTACCGGGCGTGACGCAATCAGGTTGAGTTGTCGTCTCTGGTTTTGGGAGTCCGGTCGATTCCGGTTTCAGGGACTCTCGGTGAGTCCCACCGGGACTCTGAAACCGGAACTCCACACGGAGTCCTGACACCGGACCTGAAGCCGGGAGGCTGAAGGAGCTCTGCTGTCGATCCTCGGCTGCGTTGAGATTCTTCGCTCCGCTCAGAATGACAGCTCGTTTTTGATTTTAGAGGACGAATAGGGGATCCAGCTTTGCTCGATTCGTTGGGGAATCTGAAGCGGACGCATTATTGCGGGGCGCTCCGCGCCGCGGACACCGATCACGATGTGGTGCTGATGGGCTGGGTGTATCGACGGCGGGATCTGGGGCAGCTCATCTTCATTGATTTGCGTGACCGCGCCGGGATTGCCCAAGTTGTATTCAACAAGGAGCAGCATCCCGAGACGCACAAGAAGGCCGAGGAGCTGCGCGCGGAGTACGTCGTCGCGGTGGAAGGCAGGGTCCTGCGGCGGCAGAAACCCAATCCGGAAATTCAGTCGGGCGAAGTCGAAGTTCTGGCGACGAAGTTGCACATTCTGAACAATGCGAAGACGCCACCCTTCGTTATCGAAGACGAAATCACCGCGAGCGAAGAGACGCGGCTACGCTATCGCTACCTGGATATGCGCCGGCCACAACTCCAGCGGAATCTGGGGCTGCGGCATCGCGTGGTTCTCGAGATTCGCAAGACGCTCGACGCGCTTGGCTTCTACGAGATCGAGACGCCGATGCTCACGCGCTCGACTCCAGAAGGCGCGCGCGACTATCTTGTTCCGAGCCGCATCCATCACGGTCGGTTCTACGCATTGCCGCAATCGCCGCAAATTTTCAAACAGATCCTGATGATCTCCGGGATGGACCGCTACTTCCAAATCGTCAAATGCTTCCGCGATGAAGACCTGCGCGCCGACCGCCAGCCGGAATTCACCCAAGTCGATCTCGAAATGTCGTTTCCGCGGCAGCAGGACATTTTCGACGTGATGGAACGCGTGATGGAAAGCGCGTGCGCGGCGGCTGGAGTGAGCGTGAAGCGGCCGTTCCCGCACCTCGATTACAAGGAAGCCATGCGCTGCTATGGGAGTGACAAGCCTGATCTGCGTTTTGGGATGGAGCTGCGTAACGTGACGGAGTTCTTTGAACCGGCGCGTGAGGGGCTGCAAATCGAAGGGAACGTGCAAGCATTGCTCGCGGCGGGCGCGGCGACGTTTTCGCGCAAGCAGCTCGACGAGCTGACCGAGCATGCGAAGTCCGCTGGTGCCAAGGGAGCTTACACGATCAAGGTAACGGCTGAAGGCGTGGCGTCATCGCTGGAAAAGAATCTCGGCGTGGACAATTTGAAGAACTTGGCGACTGAATTGGGTGCGAAGCCGGGCGATTTGATCGTCGCCGTTTCAGCGAAAGAGCAGATTCCGCACAGCGATGCTTCGCTCGGCGTTGCCGGCCAAGTGCGTTTGTACCTGGGCGACAAGTTGAACCTGATTGATCGCAACAAATGGGAATTCTTGTGGATCACGGGTTTTGCGCTGTTTGAATGGAGTGAGACGGAAAAGCGCTGGGTGAGCGCGCAACACCCGTTCACGGGGATCGTCGAAGAAGATCTCGACAAGCTCGAGACGGCGCCGTGGGAATGCCGCTCAAAGGGCTACGACCTCGTCCTGAATGGCGTCGAGCTTGGCTCCGGCAGCATTCGAATCCATCGCCAGGATATTCAGGCACGGATGTTCAAGGCGCTCGGACTGACGGATGAGCAGGCACGCCAGCGTTTCGGTTTCTTCCTCGACGCGCTCACGTATGGCACACCGCCGCACGGCGGCATCGCCTTGGGCTTGGACCGAATCGTCATGCTCCTTGGGAGAGAAAAATCACTTCGCGAAGTGATCGCATTTCCCAAGACGACAGCGGCGCAGGACCTCATGGCTGACTCGCCGTCTGAAGTCGGGCCCGACCAGCTCGATGAATTGGGCATACAGCTTAAAGATTCGCGAAAATGATCGCTGTCGGAAATGAAGGATGGCATATCCGCTCTGCTCTATTTGCAGTGGTGTTCCTCCTTGTCTTGTGGCGGTGGGCCCGAAGCGATCCCAGGGACCGTGTTCTCCTGTTCGAATGTCTCGGTGTGGGCGCGATTGTCGCAGGGCTTGTGTTGGGTCGCTTATTTGGACTCTCAGGAGAAAACTTTTCCATAGTGGCTGCGATCTCAATTGCGTGTGGTATCGGTTGTGGTCTCGTAGCCCTCTTCTACGCGATCGGGAATCGATTTCGCCGATCGAAGAAGGCGAGGTAGGAATATCCGCCTTCCAGTGTACCTGAGCGGTTATCTGTGCTTTGATATTGCCGAGCGAAGAAGGACGGATGATCTTGGCTCGAGCAGCATTGATCTTCCTCATTCCCGCCGCAGCCGCGGCCGGCATTGTGCTGTTAGTTTGGTGCACGCGCCGGCTGAGCCTCAGGGCTCAATTTCTGGCCTTGGCGGCACTGGGGGTTTCGATTGGTTTCGTCCTGCTGATGGTTGTGCAGTTGCCCGAGTACCGGTCGTGGCTGGCGACATTGCTGGTTTTGGTGGTTTTTGGCGCTTCTCCGTTTGCCATTCGTATTTTTTTGCGCATGCTGACGGAGGAAGAAAACGAGCAGGCCGACGAGCCGCGCAAGCAGCGGTGGTGAAAGATCGTCAGACTCTGCTGGAACTGAAACTTCAAGTGAGGGCTCGGGTGAGCCGGAACTGATGAGTCGAATCCGCATACTTCCGGAAAATGTGGCCAACAAGATTGCGGCGGGCGAGGTCGTTGAGCGGCCGGCGTCGGTGGTGAAGGAACTGGTCGAAAATGCGCTGGATGCGGGCGCGCGGACGATTCGGGTTGAGGTTGAGTCCGGGGGCAAGCGGCTGATCCGCGTCACCGATGACGGTTCGGGGATGAATCACGACGACGCTCTACTCGCTTTCGAGCGGCACGCCACTTCGAAGCTGCGCACCGCGGACGATTTACTCTCGATTGCGACACTCGGTTTTCGCGGCGAGGCGCTGCCTTCGGTTGCCGCCGTTTCGCGATTGGTGCTCGAGACGCGCACAGCTGAGGAAGAGCAGGGGACGCGCGTCGAATTCGCTGGGGGGAAGCTACTCAGTGTAAAGCCCGCGGGCGTGCCGGCGGGCACCTCGATCAGCGTTGCCGACATTTTCTATTGCGTTCCGGCGCGGCGGAAATTCCTGAAGTCGGAGACGACCGAACTGGGCCACATTGCGTCGCTCGTAACCCATTACGCGCTGGCGCATCCCGACAAACAATTTCTGCTGAAGACGCCCACGCAGGATATCGTGAACGTGACTCCGGTCGAGCGACTCGCGGAGCGCGTTTATCAAGTCTTTGGCCGTGAAGCACTCGGTGAATTCCTCGAGATTCCAGCGGCCGAGGGGCCTGTGCGCGCGGCGATCACCGAGCCAGAGCTCGAGGCCGGAGAGGAAGGCGCGAGAATTCGCATCACCGGTTTCACGTCGCGGCCGGAAGTGCAGCGGTCAAATCGCAACGCGATTTATGTTTTCGTGAACCGGCGGCTGGTGCGCGACCGGCTGATCCTGCACGGGATCAGCGAGGCGTATCGCAACATCATGCCGCCGCAGGTTTTTCCGGCGGTGCTGCTGTTTCTCGAGCTGCCGTATCAGGAAGTAGACGTGAACGTGCATCCCTCGAAAGTCGAGGTGCGGTTCCGGCACCCGCAGTTTGTCCACGATTGCACGCGCGACGCAATTCGCCACGCGCTCGCGAACGTGCGGCCAATTCCGGGCTTTGTGGCAACATCAAGACAACAGGGCCAACCCTTTACTGCTTCGGCAGGAAGGGATGGCGCACCAATTCCCGGTGAAGCGATCGGCGCCCATCTGCCTGCGGCTGCGGCGGCCGCGGCTTCCGCAGCGAGTGCGACTCCGGGGCCGCCGCGGGCGGTGATTCCTACATCCTTTGCAACCGCTCCTGGCGGGGCGCTGACTGAAGGGTTTGAGCTTTCCGGCGCACCACCGCAGCCCATTCCGGAGCGCTTTGAGTTTGACTCCGACAGCGCGATCGAATTCCAGAGCTCCTCTACGGGATGCTTTGCACCGGAATCGAGCACAGCGGCTGCCCGAGAAGCTCCTGGCGTGCTCCCGCGTCCGGAGGAGATCGCCGACCTGAAGCCACTGGGGCAAGTGAACAACAGCTTCATCGTTGCCGTGAATGGCGAGGGACTTTGGATCATCGACCAGCACGTGGCCCACGAGCGCGTGCTTTTCGAGCAGCACCTTCGAGCACGGCGCGAAGGGCCGCTGGGCGGGCAGCGACTGCTCGCGCCTTTGGTGCTTGAACTTTCGCCACGCCAACTCGCGATCTTCGACCAGATTGCCGAAGAGCTGCGGGCGAACGGTTTCGACGCGGAGCTGATGGGTCCGCGCAGCGTCGCGATCCAGGCCGCGCCCGCGGGCATTGCCAGCGGCGATGCGGAAAAGCTGCTGGCCGAAATTCTGGACGGGATCGCGCGTGAATCGCAGGCCATCTCGATTGATTCCCTGCAAGCGAAGATTGCGGCATCAACCTCGTGCCACGCGGCCATCAAAGTGAATACGCCCCTGGATGGGAAAAAGATGGAATGGCTGCTGGCTGAGCTCGCTCGGACCGAGTATCCGATGAGCTGTCCGCACGGGAGGCCGGTGGTGCTGCGGTATTCGGTGCGCGAAATTGAGAAAGCATTCAAGCGGATTTGAAATGCTCTTGATTCGGCTGCCATCATGCGGGTCAAATGCAGTTCCACCGCTCGAGCGGTGCTGAGATTTCAGGTACAAACGCAGTTCGCTGCGGGCCGACTCTGTCGGTCGTCCTCTGAGAATGAGAATGACCGGGTTTGGCGGAGCCGAGCCATTCCACTCAAAACCCTCGGGTCTGAAGACCCGAGCTACAAACAATCCTCAAAGCGACCGGAGAGATGCGGAAGCTGATCATCGCGATTGATGGCCCGGTGGGTTCGGGGAAGAGCACGGCCGCTCGGCGTGTGGCGCAGCTTCTCGGCTATGTCTACGTTGACAGCGGCGCGATGTACCGAGCACTGGCGTTGAAGGCGATCCGGCGCGGCGTGCCGCTCGATGCCACCGACCGGCTCGTCACGCTGGCGCGCGAGACGCGGATTGATCTGAGCGCCGTCGATGGCACCCAGCGAGTCGCGCTTGACGGCGAAGATGTGACGTCAGCCATTCGCACCCCGGAGGTCTCGCGAGCCTCTTCGGTGATCGCGGTAATCCCGGGCGTGCGGCATGTGCTGGTAGCGGAGCAGCGGCGCGCGGGTGCGCAAGGCGGCGTAGTAATGGAGGGCCGCGATATCGGCAGCGTCGTTTTTCCCGACGCCGACTTGAAAATCTACCTGACCGCGTCCGTGGAAGTGCGCGCCCGGAGACGCTGGCGCGAGCACCAGCAAAAGGGTGACGCAGTCGATCTCGCGCAAACGCTCGAAGAAGTCCACGAGCGCGACAGGCGAGACCGCCAGCGCGAAGCCTCACCGCTGGTTCGCGCCGCCGATGCGGTGCTGGTGGACAGCTCAGCGATGGAAGCCGAGGAGGCGGCGCGGCTCGTCGTTTTGCTGGCGCGAGAACGCGCGGGCGTGACCGCTGTAAATTCCTCCAATGCGTAGCAGCCAACCAGCTACTTTCGCATTCGTATTGTGTCATCCTGAGGCCAGCGGGCCGAAGGGTCTCAACTTTGCAAGTATTCGCGGCTGAGATTCTTCGCCCCAGGGGGCTCAGAATGACTTCAAGACTTTTCCCAGCCGTTGGATCGAGTCTTACGTCGGCTCGGCGACCGGGTCACCGTGAAGCACCTGCTTGGTCCATTCGAGGGCCTTCGCGAAGAGATCGGGTATGACGTTCTCATCCATTTCCACGCGGGCGGCAAAGCTGCTGACTTCCTCCCAGACTCCTGTTTCGTAATTCACGGCAATTTCGAAGATGTTTCGAAAAGGGTTCGAGCCGCCCAGCAACGCGGACTTGATTTCTTCTTTTACGGCAATGTCCGCGAGGATATCGGCCATGCGCATATCCAGGATGGCGTCCATGGCTGAGAGAAGTCCCATTAAGAAGAGAGCATTAGCTTCACGACGCATTTGCGCGTGTGGCGCCAGCAACTCGCAGAACCGGGCACGGATCAGCGGCACAGACATCAATTCCGGCGGCTTGTCGTCTGTCATCGCCGCGACGCAAACCAGCGACACCCATTTTCGAGTCCCGTGCTCGCCGAGCAACGAGAGCGCGTGGGGAATCGAGTGAACCTCGGTAACGAGCGCAAAGGCGGCTGAATTCAGATATCGCAGAAGCCGATAGCTGAGGGACGCTTCCTGCTTGATTTGCTCGCTGATTTCATGCAGGTTCAGCTCGGGCTGGTTCGCGGCCTGGAGCACGCGCAGATAATTCAGCTTGTAGGCGGGGATGTCGCGGCGCGCGAACATCTGCGGCTTCTGGAAGAAGTAGCCCTGGAAGTAGGAATAGCCCATTTCGCGGGTTTTCTGATACTCCTCGTAGGATTCGACCTTTTCCGCGACCAGACGGATGCCGATGCGGCCGAACTCCCGGGCCAAGCGTTGCCGCTCCTCGGGTCGTGTGTTGAGGAGGTCCACCTTCAAAAAGTCGGCTAGGGGCAAAAGGGTGCGAACTTCAGGGACGTCCACGAAATCATCGAGCGCGAGAACGTAGCCGGCCTGCTTCAGTTCCCGGCAGGCCGCGATAATCTGCTCGTCGGGGCGGATGTTCTCGAGGATTTCCAGCACCACCACGTCCTTCGGCAGCAGTGTGAGGTACGACCGCTTGAGCAAGTCGGCCGAACAATTCAGGAAAGTTTTGCGGCCGGACGCGAGCTTGTCGAGCCCGAAAAATAGCAAGTTATCGACCAATGTGGTGGAGGCCATCTCAGCGTTCACAGCATTGAAATAGTTTTCCGGGCCGCCCCGGAAAAGCATCTCGTAGCCGTAAACCATCCGTTGGGAATCGAAGATCGGCTGGCGGGCGATGAATCTTTGCACGGGACCCTTCCCCTTTTGGCCTCGCGAATTCGACCGGCTTCGGCAGGGAAGGGGGGAGCGGAGGCTGAACTCTGTACTAGCTCGGGCTCGACATGGAAGCCAGGAACTCGCCGTTGTTCTTCGTTTTCGAGAGACGGCCGAGGAGAAGCTCCATGGCTTCAACAGTCGAAAGCGGGCTCAAAACCTTGCGCAATACCCAGACGCGGTTCAACTCATCTGCCGGAAGGAGGAGTTCGTCCTTGCGAGTGCCGGAGCGGTTGATATCGATCGTCGGGAACACGCGCTTATCCACCAGGCGCCGGTCGAGGTTGATTTCCATGTTGCCGGTGCCTTTGAATTCTTCGAAGATGACGTCGTCCATGCGGCTGCCGGTGTCGATCAAGGCCGTGGCAATGATCGTCAGCGAGCCGCCTTCCTCGATGTTTCGGGCGGCGGCAAAGAAGCGGCGCGGCCGCTGAAGCGCGTTGGCGTCGATACCGCCGGAGAGGACCTTGCCCGACGGGGGCGTGACGGCGTTGTAAGCGCGGCCGAGGCGGGTCAGCGAGTCGAGCAAGATCACGACATCGCGCTTGTGCTCGACCAGCCGCTTGGCCTTCTCGAGCACCATTTCCGCCACCTGAATATGGCGCTGGGGAGGCTCGTCGAACGTCGAGCTGATCACTTCGCCCTTCACCGTGCGCTGCATGTCGGTGACTTCCTCGGGCCGCTCGTCGATTAGCAGAACGATCAGCGCGATTTCAGGGTGGTTCGCAGTAACCGAGTTGGCGATCGACTGCAGCATCATCGTCTTGCCGGTGCGCGGCGGCGCCACGATCAGGCCGCGCTGGCCCTTGCCGATGGGGCAGAGCATGTCGAGGACGCGCCCGGTCAGGTTTTCCTTGGTGGTTTCCAGGCGAATTCGTTCTTGCGGGTAGAGCGGCGTAAGGTTGTCGAAGAAGATTTTGTTGCGCGCAACTTCGGGGTCTTCGAAATTGACCGCTTCGACTTTGATCAGGGCGAAGTAGCGCTCGCCATCTTTCGGCGGCCGGACTTGACCCGAGACGGTGTCACCGGTCCGCAGATCGAATTTGCGAATCTGCGAGGGCGAGACGTAGATGTCATCCGGGCCGGGAAGGTAGTTGTATTCCGGTGCGCGCAAGAAGCCGAAGCCATCCGGCAGGCATTCAAGAACTCCTTCCGAAAAAATCAGGCCGTTCTTCTCGGTTTGCGCGCGAAGGATCTGGAAGATCAGCTCCTGCTTGCGCATCCCGGACGAGCCGGGGATATTCAATTCCTTGGCAATTTTTGCCAGGTCAGTGATGTTCTTATCCTTCAATTCCGCCAAGCTGATGCTCATCGGGTTCTTTCCTTGTTCAAGCCTGAGGTTTCAGGCGCGATGGTTTTCGAATGGACTTCGGGCGGGAAGTGAAGTTCACCAGCCGCTGCGTCCAAACTCCCAAGAACGGATTTTCAAACAGACAGTGCGATTCCCCCGCGGCAGCAGGCCGGAGCGAGCCCACTCCATTCGGGAGGACCGAAGGGTTTCAATTGGTCAATTCTTTGTCCTGCGCGACTTCGGCGCCGAACTTTGGTTCCACTTCAGAGACCGGAGCGGGGCCGGGAATCGGCAAAGGTCTTTCGAGCGCCACTTGCAGGACTTCGTCCATAGTTTCAACGAACTTGATGGCCATTTCGGCTTGAATTTCCGGCGGAATTTCCGCGAGGTCCTTTTCGTTGTCTTTGGGCAGGATTACTGTGCGCAGGCCTAGGCGGTGCGCAGCGAGCAGCTTCTCCTTGACGCCGCCGATGGGCAACACCTTGCCGCGGAGGGTGATTTCGCCGGTCATGGCCACGTCACAGCGCACCGGAATTCGAGTCAGCGCGCTCACGATGGACGCGCAGATGGTGATTCCTGCCGACGGACCGTCCTTCGGAATCGCCCCCTCCGGAACATGCACGTGAATATCCAAATGGCGGTAAAAATCCTTCGGCAGGCTGAAAAGATGGCCCCGCGAGCGGACGTAACTCATCGCGGCTTGTGCCGATTCCTGCATGACGTCGCCAAGCTTCCCGGTCAGCGTCAGCCGGCCCTTGCCTTGCATCAAGGTTGCTTCGGTGGAGAGCACCTGCCCGCCTAGCTCCGTCCAGGCCAGCCCCACTGAGAGCCCAACTTCGTTTTTCTTCTCTGCCCAGATTTCCCGGAATTTGATGACGCCGAGGTAATCCGAGATGTTCGCAGGCGTAATTTCAATCGAGAGATTCTTCCCGTCGGAAACGACCTTCCGCGCCACTTTCCTGCCAATATTCGCGATTTCCCGGTCGAGGTTCCGCACACCCGCCTCGTGCGTGTAATAACGAATGATGTGGGTGATGGACTCATCGGTGAACTTCAGATTCGATCCCACAAGCCCGGTCGCTCCGAGCTGCTTGCGGATCAGGAAGCGAGTGGCGATCTGATGCTTTTCCTGCTCGGTGTAACCGGGGAGCCGCAGCACTTCCATGCGGTCTTGCAGGGGCTGGGGGATGGTGTGCAGGACGTTGGCGGTACAAATGAACATGACCTTCGAAAGGTCGTATTCGACATCGAGATAGTGATCGGTGAAGGCGTGGTTCAATTCCGGATCCAATACCTCCATCAGCGCCGCCGATGGATCGCCGCGGAAATCCATGGACATCTTGTCGACTTCATCCAGAACGAAAACCGGGTTGATGGTGCCGGCCTTGCGCATCATCTGGATGATCTGGCCCGGCAGGGCGCCGATGTAGGTGCGGCGATGGCCGCGGATTTCAGCCTCGTCCCGGACGCCGCCGAGCGAGACACGCACGAATTTTCGCCCAGTGGCCCTGCCAATCGACATCGCAAGAGAAGTTTTGCCCACGCCCGGAGGCCCGAGGAAACAGAGAATCGAGCCCTTCGGATTCTTAACCAATTGGCGAACGGCCAAATACTCGAGGATGCGTTCCTTGATTTTCTCGAGGCCGTAATGGTCTTCGGCGAGGATGCGCTCTGCCGCTTTAATGTCCCGAATTTCGCGTGACCGCTTCTTCCACGGCACCGCCAGCATCCAGTCTAGATAATTCCGCGACACGGTGGATTCAGCGGACATCGGCGGCATCATCTCCAGCCGCTTCAATTCCTGGAAAGCCTTTTCCTGGACCTCGGCCGGCATTCCCGAAGTCTCGATCTTCTTTTTCAGTTGCTCGATTTCGTTCGCTTCGCCGCGGCCCAGCTCCTTCTGGATGGCCTTGAGCTTTTCGTTGAGGTAGTACTCCTTCTGGGCGCGCTCCATCTGGCGCTTTACGCGGGTGTTGATCGAGCGATCGACGTTCAGCTTCTCGATTTCGACATCGAGGATGTCGGCAATCCGGTTCAGCCGCTCCGAAAGGTCGAAAAGCTCGAGCAACTCCTGCTTTTCTTCGACAGGAATCTGAAGGTTGGCGGCGATCGTGTCGGCCAGCTTGTTGGGATCATCCACCCGGACGGCGGCGATCATGGTGTCGTAGTTGAGGCTCTGGGAGAGCTTGACGTACTGCTCAAAGAGGCTGGTGACACGACTGGCGGCCTGCTCGATTTGCGGTGTCGGTTCGGCTTTCACCGGCAGCACGCGGACGGTCGCCCGGAAGAACCCCTCATCGCTGGCAACCTGGACGATCTTGGCGCGTTCGGCGCCTTCGACCAGGACGCGGATATTGCCGTCGGGCAACTTCACGCTCTGCACGATATTGGCCAGTGTCCCGACCTGGTAGATTTCCTCGGGCTTCGGATCGTCGACTGACGCGTCATGCTGGGTGGCAAGAAAGATCTTCTTCTCACCTGCCAACGCCTCTTCCAACGCCCGCACCGATGCTTCCCGGCCGACGATGAATGGCGTCATCATCTGCGGGAAGATGACCATATCGCGCACCGGCATCATTGGGACGCGCTTCACTTCAAGTTTCTCGCGGCTAAACATGGGCCCCCGTGGTCTTTGAATTCTTAACCTGCTTTTTCGAGCAGGCTCCAATTGATTTCGCGGCTCTTCACCATCTCCGCGGTGACAATGAAATCCCGCGGTTTCCGCTGCGCCGGAAGGTGATACATCGCTTCCAGCATCAAATCTTCCAAGATCATGCGCAGGCCGCGCGCGCCTACTTTGCGTTGTAAGGCGAGGTCGGCTACGGTTTCGAGAGCATCGTCCGTAAACCGCAGCCGCACGTTTTCAAATTCGAAGAGTCTCTGATATTGACGGATCAAAGCGTTTTTCGGTTCCGTCAAGATTCGAACGAGCGCGGCCTTGTCCAGGTCGCTGAGCACGCCGACGACCGGCAGCCTCCCGACAAATTCGGGGATCAGGCCGTAGCGAATCAGGTCCGTGGGCTGGACCTGCTCGAGAACTTCGATATTGCGCCGGGTCGGTGTCGAAGGCTGGGTATCGGCATGGAAGCCCATCGATTTTTGCCCGACGCGCCGCTCGATAATCTTCTCCAAACCCACGAAAGCCCCACCACAGAGGAACAAGATGTTCGTCGTGTCCACCGGAGTAAATTCCTGGTGCGGGTGCTTGCGGCCACCCTGCGGCGGCACATTCGCTACCGTGCCTTCTAGGATCTTCAAGAGCGCCTGTTGGACACCTTCGCCCGAGACATCACGGGTGATCGAGGGGTTTTCGTCCTTCTTCGAAATCTTGTCAATTTCGTCGATATAGATGATGCCTTGCTGGGCGCGCTGGACGTCACCGTCCGCGTTCTGCAGGAGCTTCAGGATGATGTTTTCAACGTCCTCGCCGACGTAGCCGGCTTCGGTGAGCGTGGTTGCGTCGACGATGGCGAACGGCACGTCCAGCATCCGCGAAAGGGTCTGCGCCAGCAGCGTCTTCCCGGTCCCGGTCGGCCCGATCAAAAGAATGTTCGATTTCGTCAACTCCACATCGCCAGGCTGCCGGTTGAGGAAAATGCGTTTGTAATGGTTGTACACAGCCACGGCCAATTTCTTTTTCGTTTTCTCTTGACCGATCACATAGCCATCAAGGAACGACTTGATCTCCGGAGGCCGTGGCAACCGGCGATTAGCCGGGCTCGACTGCTCGCGCTTTTCGTCTTCCAGGATTTGCTGGCAGACGCCCACGCATTCGTTGCAGATGTAGGAGCGGGGGTATTCTGAAGGGGAACTGATGAGCTTCTCCACCTGCTCCTGCGTCTTGTGGCAGAAGGAGCAGCGCAACGACTCATCTGGAGTGAATCGCTTCACCAGATTGTTTGCCTCCCCTCGAGTATCCCACCCACGACCGTACCTCTGATTGTACGCCGCAAGTCGTTTCGACGGCGGAAATTCATCGGCTTCGCTGCTAACCCTTTGGAACAGCGCTAGCGATGCTTAGAGATGATTTCATCCACGATCCCATACTGCTTCGCCTGCTCCGCTGTCATGATGAAATCCCGTTCCACGTCCTTTTCGATTTTCTCGAGCGCTTGACCGGTGTGGTGGGCGAGCAGTTTGTTCAGGGTTGTGCGGGTGCGGAGGATTTCTTTGGCGTGGATATCGATATCGGTTGCCTGGCCGGATAGTCCGGACATCCAGGGTTGATGGATAAGAACGCGGGCGTTAGGGAGGGCAAAGCGCTTCTTGGGGCCGCCGGCGCAGAGCAGCAGCGCCGCAATCGAGGCGCATTGCCCGATGCAGTAGGTGACCACGTCGGGCCGGACGTACTGCATCGTGTCGTAAATCGCCATCCCTGCGGTAATGGAGCCGCCGGGCGAATTGATGTACAGCGAAATATCTTTCTCCGGATCCTCGGCTTCGAGAAAGATCAACTGCGCGGTTACCAGATTGGCGACATGGTCGTCAATCGGAGTGCCGATAAAGACGATATTGTCTTTCAGCAGCCGGGAATAAATATCATATGCCCGCTCGCCCCGGTTGGTCTGCTCCACCACCATGGGAACAAGCGTTGTCGCACGCGGACTCGTATCGTCGTTATAATTCATCGGGAAATCTTTGGCGCGTTGAGGGACCCGATCCAGAGGCTATTTCTCACGTTTGGCTGTCGTCTGAATCCGGGCTTCGCGGTAGAGCCACTCGAGCGTCTTGTCGCTGCGCAACTTCGATTTTATCCTATCGAGCGCTCCTTGCTTTGTCAAGCGCGCCCGCAGCGCGGTTGCGGACTCACCACTCTGCGCGGCCAGGCTGGCGATCTCTTTTTCGACATCTTCCTCGGTGGCGTCGATACCCTCGGCCGTGGCGATGCGGTCCAGAATCAGCTCGGCCTTGACGTCATCCACGGCCCGTTCGCGCTGGCGCCGGCGGAGCGTCACCCAGTCGATGTTGACGGCCCGCGGGTCGACCCCTTGAGCTGCCAGAGAGCGCACGACTCTTTCGAGGCGCGAGTCCATTTGATGCTCAACGAGCGCCTCCGGCACCGGGAATTCGTGCCGCTTCACCAATAGTTCCAGGATTTTCTCGCGAGCCTGCGCCGCTTGCCGCTGTTCCCGCGCCGCTTCGAGCCTTTCCCGAATCTTGGCCCGTAGCTCCGCCAGCGTCTTTAGGTCGCCCGATTCTCCGGCGACGTCTTTCGCGAACTCGTCATTAACTTCCGGCAGTTTCTTTTCTTTTATTGCGCGCACTTCGACGGCATAGTTGTAAACCTTTCCCGCCAGCTTCGGATCCGGGTAGTCCTCCGGATAACGCGCTTCGAAGCGCCGCGTTTCTCCCGCCGTCGCCCCGCGCAGGTTTTCGGTGAAGCTCTTCAAGGTCTCTTCGGCGCCGATATGGCAAAGCACGTCGGCGGCTTGGATTGGATCTCCGCCGCCGGCGGGAGTCCCCATCAGCTTCAGAACAGCGAAATCTCCGTCTTTAATGGCGCGGCCTTCGACGGGTACGAACGTAGCGGACCGCTCCCGCATCTCCTCGAGGGTCTTATCCACCTCGGCGTCGCCGACTTCGATTGCCTCCACTTCCACCTCCAGGTTTTTGTAATCGCCCAATTCGAATTCGGGGAGCACTTCGAAGACAGCACGGAACTTCAGCGGCCCGCCTTCGTTGAAATCCACATCTTCAACGTGCGGGCGCGTTACCGGAATCAACTTCTTTTCGTTTAGCGCCTGTTCCAGGAAATCGGGGACGAGCGATTGGACCACCTCGCCCTGAATGTCTTCGGCAAATCGCCGCCGAATCAGCGTGACCGGTGCCTTCCCCGGACGAAACCCGGGGATGCGAGCCACCCGGGCGAGGTCGCGGGCAATTTTTTCGGTTGCCTTCTGAACGTTTTCCGCGGGAATCTCGAGCTCGATCTCCCGCCGACACGTGGCCGTGGCTTCGGTCATTGGAACATGCTCTCAGAAATGGAGGCCGGCGTACCGCGATTCAATTCTGCCATTCGCCTCTGCGGAATGCGTTGAAAAAAGGCAGGGAAGGCCGACCAGACTGCCCGTGAAATTAGAGTATAGGAGAACCTATGGGTCGCGTCAACTTCGAGAGTAGTGTAGAGAAATTCAGGTAATCGTATACGGGGAGGGAAGATCTGCTATGTAGTTACAGTTTGCGCATCCCACAACCCGGGCGCATCCCGCGGGCCCAAGGTGTGCGGAGGGTGTGTGCCCCTCTGTCCACGGGGCGAAGGGACCGTTCAGCGTCTAACCGCTCAACACCTCATACCACTGAATCTCGACGCCAACGCCCAGATTCTCGTGCGAACCGCTGCTTGGATTGTCGCGAACGAAGAGATCCCGCATGTGACAAGCACCTTTGGAGATCGTGGCCAAGGCAACCCGGGCCGGCGTCGGCCCAATGGCATGGACATCGTAAACTCTTTCGACGATGTCGAGGCCATCATCCGGCGCAGGATGCAGTCTGCAGCAGGCACCCCCAACGTCTGGTGGCCACCTGTCCATGCTCGGGTGATCGCGGAGCTTCATAGGTCGTCCAGGTTTCGCTATCGGTAGCGGCGGCCAGCACTTCAGGGTTTTCCGCGACGCGGTGCCGTGATTCTCGGGCCTTAGACGCCACCCTGCCCTCAAGTCTCTTGGGGTTGCGATCCCTCATGTCCGCGGTGTCGCCCACTGATCCGAATTAAACATTTCCCAGGTCTGGACGATAGTTTCAATATGGAGCGGGACCCGGGCCGAGTGTGGCCACTGGTCGTTTGCTGCGTTTGATCGGCTCTCCCTGAGGATTGCGCGCGAAAGCCACGAACCCGAGACAAGAAGCGTTCTTGATGAGACTCACCGTCGTGGGTATAGTGGTTTCAGAGGCCGTAACGCGCAGTCCGCTGACGAACAGGAGATTTTCGTGGC
This sequence comes from Candidatus Acidiferrales bacterium, assembly GCA_049644285.1. GTDB lineage: Bacteria > Acidobacteriota > Terriglobia > Acidiferrales > UBA7541 > CAVRXT01. Next base: position 45,693 of record JBARRP010000059.1, read on the forward strand.
AGAAACCAAGGCTTCGTCGCCCGGCACGCCCAAATTTGCGGAGCAGCGGCGAACGCAGCGCGTTCGAATCGCGATGCCCGTGCTCATTCGCGGCAAGAATGGGAACCAATCCTTCGAAGAGGAGACGCACACGCTCTTGGTCAACGCGCACGGCTGCCTGATTTTCCTCGGGGTAGGAGTCGCACGGGGCCAGCAGATCTCGATCGTGAATCCGAAAACCGCGGAAGAGCTGCCGGGCACGGTAATTTTCCTCGGGCAAAAAGAGGACGGCAAGACGCAGGTGGGCATCGAATTCGCCGAGCCATCGCCATTATTCTGGCGCATTGTATTTCCGCCCGAAGACTGGGATCCAGCCACCCGCAAACGTCCTGGACCCGTGCCCCCTGCCGCAACGCCCACTGGATAGAACGTCAAATCTAGCGAAGCGGTCGTCACCCGGGCGCCGGACATCAGCATTCATGGCATGTTCATCAACACGAACAGGAGACTCGCGGAGGGAGCGGTCCTAAACCTGCAATTCCGGCTGGCACTTTCGGGGGCCGAAATTCGGACGCGATGCGAGGTGCGGTATTGCCTCCCGGGGGTCGGGGTAGGCGTCGAATTCATCGGCATATCAACGGATGAGGTTCGCGCCATCGAAAAGGAGATCGAGTTGGCCGCCAGCCAACGCCCGCGAACAAGGTCTGTGAAACGTAAATGACCAGCCGGCTCGCGAACGGTGCGCCACCATCGATGCTAGGCACAGATAGCGACGGCCTTCAGGCCGGCTCAGGTGCTTGCTATAAGTACGCACTGCGAAGAGGCACGATAAACTGGACACGCGGAATCGTCTTTCCCTGCAAACGATCGTCATTCGCCAATTCGGGCTCCGATCTTCGATCGTGCCAAGGATGAATGTATTGTCAATGCTGCGTGTTCCAGATCAGCTCCCCTGGCGATCCTCCGTCCTAGCGGCACTGGCAGTGAACGCCGCCGAACCGGGCTGACGCTGTCCTACTTAAGGGCGCTGCGGCGGGCCATGCGGCGGGCTACGTCGAGCAGAAGCTTGCGCTGGCGGTCATTCAGCCATGAGAGAACCTTGGCAAACTTGCGAAGTTCGCGCAACTGGTGGCCGGTCTCTCCCCACAGCGGCGCTTCCGCTCTGGCAACGCGCAGATGGGGGCTTTTGGGCGGACTCTTTGCGTCGTGAAAGAATTTGTAGAGCGGGATCTGGAGGGCATGGGCGTACTTCTCTAGCGTCTCGAGTGACGGGATGGTGTGTCCGTTCTCCACGCGGGACGTATAGCAACGAAGCAAACCAGTGCGGTGTTCAATATCCCCCTGGCTTAGGTTCTTCTCTTGGCGAAGTTCCTTCAGCTTTGCGCCGATGAGCACAGGCTAATGTACAACGCGTGATAGTATCCTTTCAATGAATTTCTTGCACTGTTGTCCCTCGCCGGCCTGATTTGCCAGCTCGCTTCCGGTAGCATCGTTCATTCGAAGCTTTACTTCGGAGGAACAGACTACGCGGTTGAGAGCGTTGGTGCGGAAGGAGGGAGTTGAACCCAGTGCCCTCGTTGAATCCTCGTAAGTTATTCATTCCACGTTTCGATAAAACCGACAAAAACAATACAAACGCCGAACCGCGGTACACGGCGGGTACACGGACTTGTTCGTGGGAGTGCGCCTGATGCATTCGCCGAGCACCATGGCTGAATTTGCCGAGCACTACCGCCTTCGCGTGAGGCGTGACGCTTGCGGCGATCTAGTCGCGCCGGCCAAGTTCGGCCATCTCTACGCACACACCGCAGGCCTTATCGGCCTTGTACTTGAGGATGCTCGAAATGGTCAAAGCAGGGGCCGCTCTCTCCTCGCTCGTAGGCGCAAGGCGCTCGCGGCGGGCCTCCGGTTGCATCAAGCCGGCGAAACTGAGGCCATCCTGCTGTTCGAACTGAACAACCCAGCACACGAGAAGATAGCGATCAAGCTGGTAGGAGCGAAGCGCCGAAGGATTCCTTCCCCAGCTCAACTGGCGACGCTTAGACGGGCGCGAGAGGCCCCTAGATTCGCGGAACCCCTGCGCAGAGCTCGCTTCAGGGCGCAGGAACGCACGACTTCCGCGATAAGGGGGGTGAATGCTGATCAGTTGGCGATGGGGAGCGAACCGAGCGGCTGGACCTAATGAGAAAAGAGAAAAAGGCAGCCTACGCGCGGCATCATCCGGATGTGGAGATGTGTTCAAGCTTCGGATTTCCGTGCACTGGGATTGGGACTGCAGCCACAACCTTCGTGGGGCTGTGCCAGGCCGGTGCTTTGCCTTCGTGAACGAGACAGGGCTGCATCCATGGAAGACACCGGAACGTGGACAGACGACCCGTCCATGAGGAGCGACCGATGCCCGAGGAAAGACCAAGCCGAAAAAAGCGGCGTGGGCAGCCAATGTTGACCCCGAAGGAACTGAAATTTCTGAAGGCATTCGTCAAGACAGGTAATCAACGGCAATCCGTTCTCTCCGCGGGATACTCTCCGACTAACCCAGATCAGAGCGCGAATTGCGTAATGAAGCAGTTGCGCCGGAAGGTTCCCGAACTGCTTGAACACGTTG
>JBARRP010000060.1:0-14196 GCA_049644285.1 Candidatus Acidiferrales bacterium
TCAATCCCGGCAATCAAGCTGCCTGCCGCCCCGGCTAAGGCACTTTTCATGAACGCTCTGCGAGACCATAGATTTTCGTGTGTAGTGGTCATGAGCTGCAGATTATAGACGCACGATTCAGTATGTCTAGACAGGGAGATGGTTCGAAAGGGAACCTTTTCGGTTCATTTGTCCGGTTAGCGGACTACACGACCAAGTGCCTTTTGGCGAATCGACGGAGCGCGCCCGCCTTCATGGGACCCCGTTTCACAGGCGCCTTGCTGAACGCTAGGAGACATATGCGGACTTTCCCTCATCGCCAACAGTAAACGCCCGCTTTTAGGACACTCGCAATCTAAACTTCGGCGCACACCATTGTTGACGGACCAAACCTCCGGCGGTACGCTCCGCTGATCTCAAGTCGAGAGTTGATGCCTACCACCGAAACCAATAAATCAGCGGGCTTAGTCCGGGGCCTTGGCGTGTGGTCCGCCACGGCGGTTGTCATCGGAGGCACGATAGGACAGGCAATCTTTCTGGTCACAAGTAACATCGCTCTTGAAGTGGGTTCAGTCGGTCGGGTTCTGGCGGCTTGGGTTATCGGCGGTGTGATAGTACTCTGTGGAACTTTTTGCTATGCGGAGCTAGGCGCGGTGATGCCGAAAGCGGGTGGTGATTACGTTTACCGCCGCTCAGCCGTGGGCTGCGGCTGCAATCACAGCAATGACAGTGATCAACTATTTTGGGGTCCGTACGGCCGGCCGAGTCCAGGTAGGCCTTACTGCTTTGTTTCTTCAGCTTCCTGAAAAGTCTATTTTCCAAATACCAGCACCGTAAAATTTCCCGAGTCCATCGCCGGCACGAAAAGCTGGTGCGTTTTCAAATCGAGCGCCGAAGTCTTAGCACGGGGCCGCGTCTTCACGTTTTCGACGACGGAGTGTTGATCAGGAGAGTCCTCGTGAAAAATGTTCACGATGCCCTCACCGGTTGAGTTGAAGATGAAACTGGTTACCGGGTCAAACGACGTGGCGTCCACGTGGTCGCCGATCGGTTGCGTTGTGATGACGTGACCGTTATCGGTGTTGACGACGGCCATGACTTTGCTCCGACAGCCGATAAACAGTCGATGGTTCGGCCGATCGATCGCCATGCTGGAGGGCTGCGCGCAGGGCGCGAGCGGCCAACGGTCCTTCACAGTTAAGTTTTGAGAATCGACCCGCAGCGTCAGGCTTTCGTCCTCGAGGTTTACAAAAACGGCTCTGCACAAGAATTCGTAGAAGTGCCCAATTGGCGGGGGTTTGAGTGTTCGGCTTGTAAGCTGCCTTGAGACGAGTTCTCGGTCTTGGTTGGTGGATGGGTAGAGATGAGAGCGCAGCGATCCAAGCCCAAGCATTGGAATTCTATGAGGCAGAGGTTTTGGGAGAGCGTCCCGCGACAACCGTAACCCCCTGATTCGATGAGGAGTTCCGTCTGCTGGTTTTCAAAGGAGAAACTCAGAACTCCTGTGAAACGGGACGGGACTTCGGAAACTTGATCGCGTTCCCAGCGGGCATTCCCCGTAGCCTGAGTCCAGACACTCGGCAGGTCGATCAACTTCCGCTGCCCCTGATAAACTTTCAGGCCTCCTGTGAAAAGCTCAGTAAACAGGGGCGATAAAGGCCACCCGTCATGCTCAAGACGAGGCGCATGGATCGGCTCATTGATAGAAACCCAACAAAAGGCTGTGGTCTTACGAATTCCTGCACGGAGCCACAAAAACATTTCCGGCACCATCCGCCGCGGCAAACTCTGGACCCCCACCCAGATCAACTGTGCCAGCTACCTTGCCGGTCGCAGCGTCAATCGCCGTCGAGCTGTTGCTGTCACCGTTCATGGCGAACACACGGTGTGTGCCCGGGTCATAGACGATCGCATCCGGTTTTTTGCCCACCGCCACTTCCGCAAGCTTCTTGAGGGTTTTCACATCGAAGACGGTGACTGTGCCAGTCCGGCCGTTGGTGATGAACCCCCGTCCAAACTCGGGAGCCAGCGCGATTCCATGGACACCATGCAGATTGGGGATTTTCCCCACTACAGTCCCGGGATCTGGATCCAGAACTTCGACTTGCGTGGCGTGCGAAACGTAGACGCGGCGAGCGGCGTCGTCCACAGTCAGATAATCCCAGTCGCCCTGGCCCCCGACAGAGATTTTCTTCAGAAGGTGATGGCCGGTGGCCGCCAGTCCTGTTGAAACAATTCCCAGCACGAGCGTGCAAAACAGTGAAGTCTTTTTCAAGAGCGTCTCCTTGTTTCAGCAGCGCAACTTGGCCGAAATACTGATATGAGCTGCGAAGTTACTGGTGCTTCCTGAAAATGATCTGAATGTCCGCGAAATGCCGATAAATCCGGAAGAAGCTCAGAACGAATATTCGCCGGTTTGCCGAAAATCGAATCAAAAAAATGGGGGCCTCAAATCAACAGTCCGGGCCGTGCGTGAAGGGAATAGTTTCGTACCGGCCCAATGGTTGCGAGGGCCCGCAACGCCCCGAAAACGCCACCCCCTGATCCTCCCCTATCGATTTGGACTGATCCGCGATGTGGCGGCATGAAGCCGACCAAACCGACGAGCGCTCCTGTTGACCTCGTGCGGAACTTCCTGCGCTTAGGCTCGCCGGCGCGTTCGCGAAGGGTCCTCTCCCGCGTGCTAAATTGGGGAGCATGAAGCCCTGCATCTTTTGTGGCAACCCGGCTGACTCGAAGGAGGATTTGTTTCCTCGTTGGATTCTAAAGCGCGTTGTCACTCGCCAGCCGCTCTACCGCCAGATGGGAGACGCGCCACCGGAAATTACCGAGGACCAAGAGGTGCGTCTTCCGTGCGTCTGCCAGAAGTGCAACAACACTTGGATGAGCGGGATGGAGACGACCGTAAAGAAATTCCTGGGTCCGATGATTGAAGATCTTTCCCTGCCGCTCGACCGACAGAATCAGCGGAACCTCGCCGAATGGGCTGTGAAGTGCGCCATGTGCAACGATACGGTCGATCCTCATCCACGTTTCTTCACTGAAGCCGAATGCCACGCGTTCAAACAAAAGCGGACGATTCCTGATAGAACGCTCGTATTCGCCGCTCAATTCACCGGGCGTAGCCTGGACTCTAACGGCGTCGACTTTACGTTGATCGAACCAAAGTCAGGAGACTTGCTCGTTCGTGGGCACGTTTACAACGTGATGGTAGGCCACGTCGTCCTTCAGGTGCTCTCGTGGCACCCGGAACCTCAACACAAAGAAAAAATTATTCGCATAAGAGCCGCCGGCGGGCCGTGGGATAAACTGACGATTCAAATCTGGCCAATTGAGAAGAAGTCAGTGAACTGGCCACCGCCGATGTCGCTGTCCACCGTTGTCGGCGTCACCCATTACGGTCACTTTCGGACGCGCTTCAAGAACGAGACAGGCCACATGCTGCTTACGCCAAAGCCAAAAGCGAAGTGGTCTCCCGATCGCCCGTGAACCTCGGAAAGAATCCGCCTCAACGGGAGCATTGCGCTCCACCATACCCCTTGCCAAAGAAGTCTCTCCCTCCGAAAAGCAATCTATCGAGGTAACACCCACTCTCGATAGCAATAGCAATTGCACTGAAGTTGAAAACTGGGTTTGCTCTGTTTGCCGTCGTACCAGAGACTGTGAAGCGTTGGTGAAGGTTTTTGACGACGATCATTAATCTTAATCTTGCAAACATTCCAGTTCGAGGCACTCACATACATTCGTCCCTTCTCGGACAGGAATCTGCGCCACGCTCGAATCGTGCCAGAATTCCCCATCCGGGCGTGAGTGGGATTCAGAATCAGCACGCGTTCGGCCCGTACCGCGTCCTGTTATCGTTACGACTGCGCTGCCTAGTAGAAGAAGAACACGTCGGCCGGGGCGTAATACTGGGGCTGTGCCGCTTTACGTGAAGTCAGGGGGCGCGACCCAATCATCCGAGAAAGCCTTCTTTCCATCGAGCGTCGCTCCCAAACTCATGGAGTTTTGACCCACGGGTCACAGCGCTGATTGTGGCTACTTTCGACCTGGATTAAATTTTGGCCTGACACAACGCAAGCGATTGAAAAGTTCGAGCGTGCAATTCTTGACTTCGAGCTTGTTCCTGGATCTTTCATTTACTGGCGTCGTGTCCTTCGGCTCGCCAGACTACTGGGCTTGCTCAGGAGTTCGTTTGTCTTGGCGAGCTCAATAGTTTCTTTGCCAGGTCTTCATAACGGTCTTCCGCAGCGCTGTCCCTCGTTGTCGGGAGGCGGCGGAGAGACCAGCCAGGAAAAGTGACTCGCCCCACTTCGTCAGTCTCACCACCAAATCCGCCGCGCATATCCAGGACATTGGGGAACCCGGCCGTCAGCAGAAGCTCCGCAGCTTTGATGGACCGGCCGCCTTTCTGGCAGCCGGTGATGCACTTCACATCTTTGCCAAAATTTGCTTCCGCGATCTCTAGAAAGCGAGGATTTAGCAGCATGCGCCCCGAGGCATCGGGTTCTACGACAGGAATGTTCTTGGCCCCGGGAACGTGTCCCGCGTCGAACTCCGGCACGGTTCGCACATCCAGATAGATGTAGCCCATGTTGGAATCAAGAAGCTCCTTAGTTTGCTCCGGGGTAATCCGTTTGATTTCCATCTTCGCACCTCCCTTTAATTGCTCCGATGAGACCCTAGGTAAGGTTGCCACTACCATTCAGATTCAGAATTCCATCGGAAGAACCACCGCTCCCTATTCCATGTCAACTTCCACGTCGTTTCTAACAACCCGCACAGCAAAGCTCTTCATGCCTTGTCGGGCCGACGGTGTTAAGACTACACCTGTTTTCACGTTGAATCGGGAACCATGCCGTGGGCAGATGACCTCGTCGCCTGCCATCATGCCTTCTGACCAGGGTCCGAGGCACCGATAGTTGACAAAAAAGTATGGTTTTGGTAGACTGCGGTTTATGGGAGATGCCCGATGAGAATCACCGCCAAAGAGGAGTACGGTCTCCGCTGCATCTTGCAATTGGCTTCCGCGCCCGCCGGGGAGCCTCTCAGCACTGCCGAAATTGCGCGTCGGGAGGGGCTCTCTTGTCCCTACGTTGAGAAGCTGCTCTGGACCCTGAAGAAGGCCGGTTTCACCAAGAGCCATCGAGGGGTCAAAGGCGGCTACGTTCTGGCGAGACCCCCCGAGCAGATCAGTCTCGGCGACGTGGAAAGGGCGCTCGGTGGCCTCTGGACGACGGAGGACATCTGCGATCGCTATACGGGCCAACGTAGGACTTGTATCCACGACAACGACTGCCGCCTGCGTCCGGTCTGGAAGGGCATCACGGCATACGTTGTGGGGGTGATGGACGGCATTCCAATCTCCCAGATCCTGAGCAAGGAAACACTGGTCGAACTGTCGTTGGAAAATACATTTCGTCCGCCTGCTCAGGTTTAGGGCGCACGAATTACTTTTGGCCTGAAACATGAAAGATTTGTCAGGTATGAGGCACCGGACGTTGGTTCTGCGACCGCATTTGAACTTGGAAAGGATGTAACCATGGGCACTGACACGAGGACCTTAGAAGCCCTTGCCGACCGCGAATACAAGTGGGGCTTCGTCACTGAGATTGACGCGGACACGGCCCCGAAGGGCCTGAACGAAGACATCATCCGTCTCATTTCGACCAAGAAGAACGAGCCGGAGTTCATGTTGGAGTGGCGCCTGAAGGCGTACGGCTACTGGTCGAAGCTGGCAAAAGAGCAGGCGGAGCCCAAGTGGGCCAACATCAAATACGGCCCAATCGACTACCAGGATATAGTCTACTACTCCGCCCCGAAATCCAAGAAAGAAGGGCCGAAGAGTCTGAATGAAGTGAACCCAGAGATCCTTCGCGCCTACGAAAAGCTTGGCATCCCACTGCTTGAGCAGGAGCGGCTGGCAGGCGTGGCGGTGGACGCAGTGTTCGACAGCGTCTCGGTGGCCACCACGTTTAAGGAAAAGCTTGCCGGACTGGGCATCATATTCTGCTCCTTCTCGGAGGCAGTGCAGAGCTACCCCGAGCTGGTGCAGAAGTATCTAGGCTCGGTGGTGCCCTACACCGACAACTTCTTCGCCTCTCTCAACTCGGCCGTGTTCAGCGACGGGTCCTTCGTGTACGTCCCCAAGGGGGTTCGCTGTCCGATGGAGCTCTTGACCTACTTCCGCATTAACGCGGCGGAGACGGGCCAGTTCGAGCGCACCCTGATCATCGCGGATGAGGGCGCCTATGTGAGCTACCTCGAAGGTTGCACCGCACCGATTCGCGACAAGAACCAGTTGCATGCTGCTGTCGTTGAGCTGATTACGCACGACAACGCCGAGATCAAGTACTCGACCGTCCAGAACTGGTATCCGGGGGACCCCGAGACGGGCAAGGGCGGAATCTATAACTTCGTCACCAAGCGCGGCAAATGCGCAGGTGTGAACTCGAAGATTTCCTGGACGCAAGTGGAGACTGGCTCGGCCATCACCTGGAAGTACCCGAGTGTCATCCTGCAGGGCGACAACTCCGTGGGCGAGTTCTACTCGGTGGCGCTCACTAACCACTGGCAGCAGGCCGACACTGGCACCAAGATGATTCACATTGGCAAGAACACGCGGAGCACAATCATCGCCAAGGGTATTTCCGCTGGGCACGGGCAGAACACCTACCGCGGCCTGGTGAAGATCCTGAAGAGCGCCGTGGCGGCTCGCAACTACACGCAGTGTGACTCCTTGCTGATTGGCGACAAGTGCGGCGCCCACACCTTCCCCTACATCGAGGTGAAGAACTCGACGGCGCGCATGGAACACGAAGCATCCACATCGAAGATCGGCGACGACCAGCTCTTCTATCTGCAGCAGCGCGGCCTGCCGAAGGAAGATGCGGTTTCGATGATCATCAACGGCTTCTGCAAACAGGTGTTCCGCAAGCTGCCCATGGAGTTCGCCGTCGAGGCGCAGAAACTGCTGAGCGTGAGCTTGGAAGGGAGTGTTGGCTAACGCCATGCTGGAAATCAAGAACCTGCACGTCAAAGTTGAGAACCACGAAATCCTCAAGGGCGTCAACCTGAAGGTGAATGCCGGGGAGGTGCACTCCATCATGGGGCCGAACGGCTCGGGCAAGAGCACTCTCGCGCAGGTGCTGGCCCGTCGCGAGACCTTCCAGGTCACCCAAGGCCAGGTGCTGTTCAACGGCAAGGACTTGCTGGCCATGAAGGCGGAAGAGGCAGCGTGCGAAGGCCTTTTCATGGCCTTCCAATACCCTGTCGAGATCCCCGGCATCAGCAACGCCTACTTCCTGCGCGCCGCGTTGAATGCCATCCGAAAATACCGTGGTCAGGAAGAGATGGACGCGATGGACTTTCTGCCGTTCTATAAGGAAAAAATGAAACTGCTCGAGGTGGACGAGCGCTTCATGAACCGCTCTGTGAACGAAGGCTCCTCCGGCGGCGAGAAGAAGCGCAATGAGATTCTGCAGATGGCCTTGCTGGAGCCCAAGCTCGCCATTCTGGACGAGACCGACTCTGGGCTCGATATCGACGCGCTGAGGATTGTGGCCAACGGCGTGAACGCCATGCGCAGCCCTGACCGGGCCACCATCGTGGTTACACACTACCAGCGCCTCCTGAACTACATCGTTCCGGACTTCGTGCACGTGCTCGTCGATGGGCGGATCGCCAAGTCGGGCGGCAAGGAGCTGGCGCTGGCGCTCGAGGAAAAGGGCTACGCCTGGGTCGAGGCCGAAGGCCACACTGCCTCGGTTGCGGTTTACGGAGAGCAGGCAACATGATCACGACCACGCAACAGCTCCCGAGCTACCTCCAAGCCTTCGAACATTCGCAGAAGCAGGCGCCGGCCCATAACCAGGAGGCTTGGCTGCGGGGTGTGCGCGAGGACGCTTTTACCCGCTTCTGCCAGATGGGCTTCCCTACGGTCCATGAGGAAGACTGGCGCTTCACCAACGTTGCCCCCATTGCCCAGAGCACATTCCAGCTCCCTGAGCGCGGATTCAACGGAGTCACCGATCACGACGTTGCTCCCTACAGGTTGGCGGGTCTGGCCGCTCAGCTAGTGTTTGTGAACGGGCGGTACGCGCCGGGGCTCTCGCGCCTGGCGCTGGGACACAAAGGGCTGAAGGTTGCCAGCCTCGCCGAAGCGATCCTGAAGGCGCGGGAAAAGGTCGAACCGCATTTCGCCCGCTACGCCGATTACCGCCAGGAGGCCTTTACGGCGCTGAACACGGCGTTCTTCGAGGATGGCGCGTTCGTGTTCATCCCGCGGGGCATGGTGCTCGAAGAGCCCGTCTATCTTCTGTATCTCAATGTCAGCAGCGAGACACCACTGATGGCGCACCCGCGCAACCTGATCGTGGCCGAAGAGGACAGCCAAGCCACAATTCTCGAGGACTATGTCTCGCTGAGACCGGGCGTGTCGTTCTCCAGCGTCGTGACCGAGATGGTCGCGGGCGAGCACACGGTGCTTCACCACTACAGAATCGAACGCGAGGATACGCAAGTGTTTCACGTCTCCACGCTGCGCATCCAGCAAGGACGCAGCGCGAGTGTCAGTTCGCACTCGGTGCTGCTGGGCGGCGCTCTGGTGCGCAACAACGTGCACCCGGTGCTGGCCGGTGAGGGCGGCGAATGCCTGATCAACGGCCTGTTCATCGGGAACGGCCGACAGCACATGGACAACTACATGAAGGTGGAGCACGCGAGCGCGCATTGCGACAGCCGCCAGTTCTACAACGGCATCCTGGACGGAAAGTCACGCGGCGTCTTCCACGGGCGGATTATCGTGCACAAAGACGCGCAGAAAACCGATGCGAAGCAAACCAACCGCAACCTGCTCCTGTCCGATGGGGCGCAGATGGACACGAAGCCGCAGCTTGAAATCCATGCCGACGACGTGAAGTGCACTCACGGCGCCACCATCGGCCAGATCGATGAGGAAGCGTTTTTCTACTTGCGCTCGCGCGGCCTGGATGAAGCTTCGGCCCAAGGCCTGCTGCTGTTCGCCTTTGCCAGCGAGTTCCTGGAACGCATGAAGCCGGGCTCGATCCGCAGCTACCTGGAAAGGATCATCACGCAGGCTTTGCCCCAGGCGATGCATCCGGAGGCGGTCCGATGAGCGCCGCTGCCAACTGCGTTGCCCCTGTGGTCGCTGGCTTCGATGTCGGCAGGATCAGGGAAGAATTTCCCGCGCTGAAGCAACTCGTGCACGGCAAACCCCTCGTATACCTGGACAACGCGGCCACGACGCAGAAACCGCAGTTCGTCATCGACGCCATCATTCGCTTTTACCAGGAGGACTGTTCGAACATCCACCGCGGCGTGCACCTGCTCTCCGAGCGCGCGACCAAAGCGTACGAAGATGTGCGGCTCGCCGTTCAGCAGTTTATCAATGCTGCCGACCCCGCCGAAGTGATCTTCGTCCGCGGAACCACCGAAGCCATCAACCTAGTGGCACACAGCTACGGCAGGACGCACGTGCAGGCGGGCGACGCAGTCTTGATCTCCGCGATGGAGCACCACTCCAACATTGTGCCCTGGCAGATCTTGTGCGAGGAGAGGGGCGCGAGGCTTCGCGTCGTCCCGATGAATGGTCGCGGCGAGCTCTTGCTGGATGAGTATGAAAAGCTGCTGACACCGCGAACGAAGCTGGTGGCTGTGTCGCACGTATCCAATGCCCTGGGCACAGTCAATCCGGTACGGCAGATCATCGCAATGGCGCACGAGCACGGCATCCCGGTTCTGGTGGATGGCGCTCAAGCAGTTCCTCACCTCCAAGTGGACGTGCAAGGGCTGGACTGTGATTTCTATGCCTTCTCCGGGCACAAGATGTACGGACCGACGGGAGTCGGCGTGTTGTACGGCAAGAAGCGGTTGCTGGAAGCCATGCTTCCTTATCAGGGCGGGGGCGACATGATCAGCTCCGTCACCTTCGAGAAGACGACCTACAACCGTCCTCCCTTCAAGTTCGAGGCGGGCACACCGAACATCGCCGGGGTCATCGGCCTGGGCGCAGCCGTCGAGTACCTAAGACGCATTGCGGTGGACCCCGTGGCGGCACACGAAAACCACCTGCTGGCCTATGCCACGGAACGGATTTCATCGTTGCCAGGTGTTCGCCTTATCGGCACAGCGCAGGAAAAGGCGGCGGTGCTTTCCTTCGTGCTCGAAGGGGTGCACCCGCACGACATCGGCACCGTCCTGGACCAGGAGGGGATCGCTGTCCGTACCGGGCACCACTGCGCGCAGCCAGTGATGCAGTTTTTTGGCGTACCAGCGACCGCACGCGCTTCGTTTGCGCTGTACAACACGGAGGAGGAAGTGGATGCCTTGATGAGAGGGATCTGTAAGGTTCAGGAGATCTTCGCCTGATGTCAGAACCGCGAGACGTTCGGGACCTTTATCAGGATATGATCCTGGAGCATTGCAAGAAGCCACGCAACTTTGGGTCCTTGCCTCAGGCAAACCGGAAGGCGGAGGGCTACAACCCACTCTGCGGCGACCACTTCACGGTGTTCCTGCAACTCGAGAATGACGCGGTCAAGGATATCAGCTTTGAAGGTTCGGGCTGCGCCATCTCCAAAGCTTCGGCCTCGATGATGACCGCCAGCCTCAAGGGTAAGACCAAGAGCCAGGCACAGGAGCTGTTCGCACGGTTTCACCGGCTCGTTACTAGTCCGGCGACCGAGGCACACGATGGAGCCGACATCGGCAAGTTGATTGTCTTTTCAGGTGTTTCCGAGTTCCCGGTGCGGGTGAAGTGCGCCACCCTGGCCTGGCATACGATGCTAGCTGCCCTCGAGGAGAAATCGGAGACTGTTTCGACCGAGTAGGCGCCCCAATCGAGTTGAGATGCGAGGCGCTTGCAAAGTGAGCAACGAACTGGCGTTTCAGCAAGCCTTACAAATGAAAGGAGAGCTTGAATGATCACACTGACACCGAACGCGGCTGAGGTTGTGCGAAGCAATATCAACAGGGAGAAGTTGTCGGTGGACACGGCGTTGCGGCTGGGGGTCAAGAACGACGGCTGCAAGGATAGCGGCACCCAATATCGCTATGTGGTGGAACTCGATTCGGATGCTGTTCGTCCCGACGATCACCTCTTCGAGAGCGAAGGAATTCGGATCCGAGTCGACCGCGAGAGCCTGGCTCATCTGGATGGGCTCCAGCTAGGGGTCCGGCAAGGGCCCAAAGGAGTCGAATTCATGTTCCTGAATTCTCGCGCGAAACATAGCTGTGGGTGCGGGCACACGTTCTCGGAAGAAACGCCGAACGCACAAGAAAAGGTAGTCGGAGGAATCAAATGGTCGTGAACGAAGCGATCATTCTCGGCCGCGATTGCGAGGCGATAAAAATCCCCAGCGGTGTGAAACTCACCCTTTCCGCTGGTACACAGGTCCGAATCACGCAGGCGCTGGGCGGCACCTACACGGTGATGACAGACACGGGGCTTCTGGTCCAGATCGCGGGCAAAGACGCCGACGCTATCGGCCAGGAGATCGTACCGTCACCAACCGGCAGCACGGGCGGCACGGGTGAGGAGCCCATAGAGAAATTGGTCTGGGACCAGTTGAAAACGTGCTTCGATCCTGAGATTTCCGCCAACATCGTAGATCTCGGCCTCGTATATCACTGCGGAGTGACTCCCCTGGCCGAAGGGGGGAATAAAGTTGAGGTACGTTTCACGCTGACGGCCCCGGGTTGCGGCATGGGCGATGTGCTCAGGAAAGACATCGAAAGCAAGCTTCGCAGCGTTCCGGGCGTCATCGAGACCAACATCCAGGTCGTCTTGGACCCGCCCTGGAACGCGAGCTTGATGTCGGAAGCGGCAAAGCTACAGCTTGGCCTGCTGTGAGCCTGATGCGAGGAGCGGAGATCAATGCAACGTGCAACAGAAAGTACGGGAGGAAGCCGTAGTAGCGACATGCCAACGGTTCCAGCGAAAGCCGACAGAGAAGAAGTCATGACCCCACCCGATATCGGTCTGAGCTGCACGATGGCAGAGATTCTCCAGGCTTACCCAAACGCCAAGATAGCGTTGTTCATTCGGTACCACATCGGAGGGTGTGCCAGTTGCAGCTATCAGCTGAGTGACACGCTGGCGGAGGTCTGCCGGAATTACAGCATCGCGGATCCTTTGGAGGCAGTGCTCGCCTTCATCCGACAAAGCGCAAGCGTGGAGGCGAAGATCCATGTCTCCCCGGAACAAGTCGTCGGCGCAATCGAGCGAGGAGAGAATCTGCGGCTTCTCGATGTGCGATCGGCCGAGGAATGGCAGGCAGGCCGCATCCCGGGAGCGCAGCCTGTCACGGTGGAATTGACCTTCGAGGCGCTCGATTCCTGGCCTAAGGAGACCCCGATTGTCTTCTACTCCGACGAGGGACGAAGAAGTCTCGACAGGGCGGCTTACTTCCAGGCCTACGGCTTCACAAACGCGCGAAGCCTCGACGGTGGAATCCAGGCTTGGCCAGGCAAGATCGAATCAACCCTGGCGGGGCGGTCTCTTGGGTGAAAGGAGCAGTTGATCGATGGCCTATGTGATCGCTGAACCCTGCATCGGAACCAAGGACACCGCCTGTGTGGACGTGTGTCCGGTTGATTGCATCCATCCGGCGAAAGGCCGAACCTATGACGATGGCCGCCCGACGTTTGACCAGGTACCTCAGCTATATATCGATCCTACTGAGTGCATTGATTGCGGCGCCTGTGTACCGGTCTGTCCGGTGACGGCCATTTTCGCGCTGGATGATCTGCCGGAGAAGTGGCACGCGTATATCGAGATCAACAAGAATTACGTTGACGGCGGTAAGTTTCAGCCCGACAAGTATCAAAAAGCGATTAGCTGACGGCCGCCTCAGCAGTACGCCTGGCACGTATGAGTACGCTGCACGAAATCACTTCTGAAAATGTTCGCGAGGGCGAACTGTACGAAAAGCTCGACCGCAACTGGACGCGGTGTTTTGCCTGCGGGCACTGTTGCAAGATCCCAGACGGCCAACCCGGGGTTTGCAAAGTTCGCTACAACCGGGGTGGAACCCTCTATGTGCCCTGGGGCTATGTCGGCGGCATCCAATGCGACCCGATAGAGAAAAAACCTTTCCACCATGCCTATCCAGGGGCACTGGCTTACAGCTTCGGAATGCTCGGCTGTGATCTGCACTGCGGCTACTGCCAGAATTGGGTGACCTCGCAAGCCCTGCGCGATCCCGCTGCCGTTGCCGGCCTGATGCGCGTCACGCCCGCAGAACTTGTTCTCGATGCCATCCGCCAGGGAGGCAGGATCATCGTCAGCACGTATAACGAGCCGCTGATCACGAGCGAATGGGCCGTGGCCGTCTTTAAAGAAGCGCGTGCGGCTGGATTGGTGACCGGCTTTGTTTCCAACGGAAACGGCACCCCACAGGTACTCGAATACGTACGGCCGTGGGTGGATCTTTACAAGGTTGACCTGAAGAGTTTTGACGACCGCCACTATCGTCAGCTCGGCGGGCGCCTGCAGCCCATCCTGGATACCATTCGACGCTTGCACGAGATGGGCTTCTGGCTGGAGATCGTTACGCTGGTGATTCCCGGGTTCAACGACTCGGACGACGAACTGACTCGGCTGGCTGAGTTTCTGGCAGGCGTCTCACCGGACATTCCCTGGCATGTGACCGCGTTTCACAAAGACTACAAAATGACGGATCCAGAGAACACCAGGCCGGAGACCCTGATACGGGCAGCAGAGATCGGCAAGAAAGCAGGCTTGCGTCACGTCTATGCCGGGAATTTGCCGGGCAGGGTCGGCGAGTTGGAGAACACGCGTTGCCCGAACTGTCGGGAACTTCTCATCGAACGTTACGGCTATCTGATCACCGGCTACCATCTCACTCCTCAAGGTTGCTGCCCGTCTTGTGGCGCCAGCATTCCCGGACGGTGGGACCCCGCGTTTCGACGACAGATTACCGCCCGTCCCTTTGTGCCGCACTTGCGCCCCCGATCAGATTTGCTTGTGCTGGACTCCTAAAAAGCCACTTCATTTCTTGGCTCTCGTAGCGAGAACACGTATGGCACCCAGGGAGGAACCAAGAAGACCCCGACGGGAAGGCGGTCTTCAGAAATGCGGACCTTTTGACAATCCAAACTAATCTAGGGAGACTTAACCTGAATCCGGCGTGAGGAGGACGCTTAGAACTGCGCCAAACGTTGTTCCACAGCGGG
>JBARRP010000061.1:0-2143 GCA_049644285.1 Candidatus Acidiferrales bacterium
AGGCGTTGCCATCTATCCTAGAGATGCCGACAGAATCGATACCCTCTTGTCCGCAGCAGATGTCGCAATGTACGCGATGAAGGGCCGGCGGCACATCCCCACTCCGAACGGCCACGACCTGTAAGCGGCTGAAACAACTTGAGCCTGGGCGCTGAACTAACTATTTAAATTCACATTTTCTTGTGACTGAGCCGGCGGAGGGCTTCGAACAAGTGCGTGTTTGGTTCGCGCCACTGCATTGGTTTGAACGGTTTTTGTAACCATTGAAGTAAAAAGGCTTTCATTCGCGGCCCCGCCGGTGAGTCTACGAGGGACCGCCGATACAGCGACTGAACTGCACGGATTGGTTGCTCTGACCACCTGAGCAAAGTCTCGATCATTTGCGGCCACGCTGGTGAGGTTACGATGGACAAGCACCAATCCCTACACTTGGCGCTCCAACGAGACAACGAAAGATACAGGACGAGAATCGGCGTCCGGCTGAACCTGCGAGGGACTCGTTTCGTCGAGTCGAACACGAGTGGACAGGGCGCACACTTCTGAGGGCTGGAAACCTGGTCACGCGTTGAGGCGGGCGAAAGATCGAACTTCGCTTTCGCTTCAACCAAATGAAGGAGAGGAGAGGATCCGACTTGCGGCAGGCTCATCGCCAATTCAGAAATGAGTTGATAAAAAGTAGCAGGGGCAAGCGGAGCCAAATAAGGGCTGCCGTGCTACTTTCTCTTCCGGCTTGAGCACAGCTAATCGACGAAACGGATCTCTCATGATGACAGGAGCATCCGAGCCGCAATTGAGGGTAGATATCTCCATACGGTCCGGGACCGGCGCGGCAGGTGCCTTGTTCGGGTTAAACGCTGAAATTGCAGCAGCAACAAGAGCTGAAACGCAAGTCATCGGAGCTTGGGGTTGTTCCTTCCCCGGCTCGGCGGCTGCGAGCGCAGGGATCAGCACGTTCGCGAGCATGGATTGCACAGCAATCGCGTTGGCGCCCGTTGAGTCGCCGGAATTTGAGCGCGGGGCGAATGGTTTGACTTCGTCGAATTGAAACTTGCGCGCGACCTGCTCGATCATTCGCGCCGGCACCGGCCGGATCTGGTCCACGTAGGCGCTCATGAGCGCATGCTCGCAGAGCAGGTTCATGACACGAGGTATCCCGTGCGAATAAAAGTAAACGGCATTCATCGCCTCGGACACAAAGACCGGTTCTCCGTTGGCGCCAGCGATGTACAACCGCTGCTGGATGTAACCGTGAGTCTCCTCGAGTCTATTTACTGGACTTAAGATGTTCACAATTGCACAGATGGCTGTTCAAAATTGCACGAGCTATCGCGTGGCTCTAGGTAAATCTCTGCACTTTTGGTGCAAGACTTTGCGGTTTCGCACGCTGCAACGCCGCCTGCGCATTCCCATCACCTGTTCTTCCTACTTACCGGACTCGTTCTTAGGAGACTTTTTGTCGAGAGTGAAAAGGAGCAGTTTCGCCGATGCGGGCGCGTGGATCGCACTATTGATGACGATGTCTTTGGCGCTGACTCCCTGCCCGTACAGCCTGCGATTTCAGAGCGCTTTCATCTCCGGCAGCCGCGACCATCTCAGGTGAGGGTGTTTCGCCTGTCGCCAAAGCTGCGGCCAGCGGTTCGCCGCACGGAAGCGCCGCCGCGAGTTGCAGCGCCGAGGCGGGGTGCTCCCTGGATCTCTTTCGAGACAGCACGGGATGACGCGCTCAACCAGCGGGTCAATGTCTTCGACGATATGCGAGGGATGGGTCGGCACGCTCCGCTCGCGACGCCCCAGTTGAAGTTAGGTGCTGGGGCCTGTTAATCCTCGATGCCAAACATTTCACGGACGGGCGGGATCAGACAAGTTCTGCGATATGCCCGGAGCCGCTCCGACGGAAGTTCCGATCACTTCACCGGTTACCACTAATTCCACGCGGCGATTCTGTTGTCGCCCCTCTGCAGTGTCATTGGACGCAACGGGTCGCGTCTTCCCAAATCCCTGCGACGTCATGGATGTCATCGGAATGCTCTGGTGAGCGAGGTAGTCCCGCACAGAGTCGGCGCGTTTTTCCGAGAGTTCCTGATTGAAGGATTCGCCGCCCACGCTATCGGTGTTGCCCTCAATGGCCAGCTTGAGCGCGGGA
>JBARRP010000062.1:0-44396 GCA_049644285.1 Candidatus Acidiferrales bacterium
CAAGATCGATGAGTTCGTGCACGCCGATAACACCGCCGCACGCCCCTTCGCCTGGACCGCCACCGCCGATTCGATCTTCGCCAAAGTCCAGCGACTATGCGAACGTATTTCCGGGACAGCACACTAGTTGCGGCAACCACTGTCGAGGAACTATACCCATTGTCACGACATTTTTGATTGTTCACGATATTGCCATGATAGTTACCCACGCCCCGTTCACGGCCTGTCGTAGAGTAGTTTTCGGCCCACGTCGGTTGCCCTACGGAAACTGAAGCGAAAACCGTGGGTCCTTTCTTCACTGGGTCGCTTGTTACATCGAGGCGGCTTGTGTTTTCATCTCAGTTTCAAGTCCGGAGGTGTTTTCATGGATCGCTGGCGGGGGAAGTGGGCGCTCGTAACTGGTGCGAGCGCAGGAATCGGCTGGGAGCTCGCAAGGCAATTGGCCGAAGGAGGCGCGAACCTTGTCCTGACGGCCCGGCGTCGCGACCGTCTCGAAAAACTTGCTTCGGAACTGGCCGCGAAGAACGGTATTCGAGCCGAAACTATCGCCGCCGACTTGGGCCGCCCGGGGGCGCCCGGCGAAATCTATGCGTTTACCGTGGCGCAGGGAATCGAGATCGAGCTCTTGGTGAACAATGCAGGCTTCGGCGCGTACGGACCCTTTTACCAGGCAAACCTTTCCCGCCAGCTCGAGATGGTGCAGGTCAATTGCTCCGCGGTGGTTCATCTCACGGGGCTGTACCTGCCTGCCATGGTCCAGCGGCGGCGCGGCGATATCCTGATCCTCGCCTCCACGGCCGCTTTCCAGGCTGTCCCGTTCATCGCGGTTTACGCCGCAACCAAGGGATTCGATCTGATGTTTGCGGAAGCTCTGGCTGAAGAAGTGCGGCCCCAGGGAATTCACGTCTGCGCGCTGTGCCCCGGCTCGACCGCTACCGAATTCCACGACGTGGCCGGATCGCCCAGCCATGCCATCCGGCGCGAAGAGACTGCCGAGAAAGTGGCGCGGGTGGGACTCGAAGCGCTCGCAAAGGGAAAGAGCTACGTGATCTCCGGCGCGGTGAATTATCTTGGCGCCCACACCCAGCGCCTCGTTCCGCGCGGCGTGGTCACCCGAGTTGCCGCCAAGCTCTTCGCCCCGAAGAACTAGCGCAAGCCCGCAGCGATGGCTCATCCGAAGAGGCGCGCGACGGTGAGATCCTTCGGGCATGCCCTCGGGATGACAGGCTTACGCCGTCTGGGTCGCGAGCGACGTCAGAGGAACGCACGTCCCGTCGGCACGTAAATGCGAACGGGTTCAGAGCAGCAGAATGAGGTGCTACTCTTCATCTTTTCCTTGGGTATGTGCCAGCCGCTCGATCACCGAAAGGTCTTCGAGTGTGGTCGTGTCCCCGGAAATCCCGCCCTTCTGAGCTAACTCGCGAAGTAGGCGCCGCATGATCTTCCCGCTGCGCGTCTTCGGCAGGAGGTCGGCGAAGCGCACCTCGGAGGGCCGCGCAATTGTTCCAATCACCGCCGCAACGTGCTCGCACAGGGCATTGCGGAGTTCTTTCGTCGGCGACTGCCCCGATCGCAGCGTGACAAAGCACACAATCGCCTCCCCTCGAATGTCATCCGGCCGGGCCACTACCGCGGCTTCTGCCACGGAGGGATGGCTCACGAGCGCGCTTTCGATTTCCATCGAGCTCAGCCGATGTCCCGCCACCTTGATCACGTCGTCCACGCGACCCAGCACCCAGATGTATCCATCTTTGTCGCACTGCGCTGCGTCGCCGGTGAAATACACGCCAGGAATGCGGCTCCAGTAGTCGCGCCGGTAACGCTCGTCGTCGCCGTAGATCGTGCGCAGCATCGAGGGCCAAGGCTTCTCAACGACGAGGTATCCCGTCTCACCCGGACTTACTGGTTGACCCTGCGAATCAACGACGCTCGCGGAAATACCGGGCAGAGGCAGCGTCGCCGACCCGGGCTTCGTCGGTGTTGCTCCGGGCAGTGGCGAAATCATGATCGAGCCGGTCTCGGTCTGCCACCACGTGTCGACAATGGGACAACGCTTCTTGCCGATCGCTTCGAAATACCACTTCCACGCCGCGGGATTAATCGGCTCGCCCACGGTTCCGAGCAATCGCAGGCTGCTCAGATCGTGCTGGTTCACCCAGTCTATTCCCCAGGCCATAAACGCGCGCACGGCGGTCGCCGAGCTGTAAAAAATGGTCACCTTGTAGCGGTCGACGATCTCCCAGAAGCGGTCGCGGCGCGGAAAATCCGGTGCGCCTTCGTACATCACGATTGACGCTCCATTCGCCAGCGGCCCATAAACCATATAGCTGTGCCCGGTGACCCAGCCAATGTCCGCGGTACACCAGTAGATGTCCTCGTCGCGCAGGTCGAACACGAGCCGCGTCGACCACATGCATTGCAGCAGGTAGCCCCCTGAAGTGTGCAGCACCCCCTTGGGTTTTCCAGTGGTCCCGCTGGTGTAAAGAATGTAGAGCGGCTGCTCGGAATCAAACGGCGGCGCGGGGCAATCGGCGGGAGCTTTTTCCAGCATGTCGTGCCACCAGAGGTCGCGCCCATCTCGCCACACCACCGGTTCGCCGGTGCGCCGCACGACAATCATCTTTTCGACCGTCGGACAGCTCTCGAGTGCGGCATCGGAAGTTTCTTTTAGCGGAATGATGCGGCCTCGGCGATACCCTCCGTCGGCTGTGATCAGCAGCTTCGAGCGAGCGTCCCGAATTCGGTCCGCAAGCGCTGTGGCGCTGAACCCGCCGAACACCACCGAATGCACCGCCCCGATCCTCGCGCACGCCAGCATCGCCACCGGTAGTTCCGGAATCATCGGCATGTAAATGGCGACGCAATCCCCCGCTTTCACTCCAAGGGACAGCAACACATTGGCAAACTTGCAGACCTGCGAGTGCAGCTCGATGTAGGTGAGTTGCAGCGTCGAGCCGTCTTCGGCCTCCCAGAGCAGCGCGGGCTTGTTGCCGTTCTTCTCCAGGTGCCGGTCGAGGCAGTTGTGGGCCACATTCAGTTTTCCACCGGCGAACCATTTCGCGTGCGGCGCGTCCCATTCGAGAACCTTCTTGGGAGGCTCGAACCATTCCAGCATCTTGGCTTGCTCGCCCCAGAAATCCTCCGCATTTCGTCGCGCGTGCTCGTACATTTCGCGATATTCGTCGAGCGATCGCACGTGCGCCCGCTTGCTGAATTCTTCCGGCGGCGGAATCGGCTTCTCTTCGAGAATGTGCGGGTCAAACTCCTGCATGCTTCCTCCCGAGAGACTGGCGAAGAGTTTTTTTCAGGATGTTTCCCGCGAAGAACGTTAGCCGGGAAGCAGCCTGTCCCTACGTTATGCAACGACGACGCTCAGGTCAAGAACGGCTTCGCGTCCGCATGCGAGTCGTTTGTGGCCCGGGGCGCCACCGCCGTCCCGGTAGCTGACTTGCGCCCCATTGCTGATACCATAATCGGAGTGGAACGGAACATCCGATGAACGTCAAAGACCTCGAAGGCCAACTTCACTTCGAAGGTTTCTCGCACACCTACGTCTGGCAGGATCGCCCAAACGCATTCTACTCCGAGCACACGCACCCAACCGAAACGGCTCATGTCATCCTCGACGGCGAGATGACTCTCACCATGAACGGCGAGGCGAAGTGTTTTCGTGCGGGCGATCGGTGCGACGTCCTGGCCGGAACTGTCCACTCCGCCCGAATGGGCCCTCGCGGCTGCCGCTACCTCATCGGCGAGAAATAGCTTCACCCGGTAAGTCTGCATCTCCTCCGCGTTCTGAGCGCGCCCTCCGATCCACCCGCAGGTTTTGGAACTTTTCGGCCCTTCCGGTGGAATATGTAACGGAAGCCGATGGAGATCGTCCTATACCGCTAGATGATAAGGACCACCGAACTTCCGGATGAGGATCTCCTTCGGCGGATGATGGCCGGCGAGGAAGACGCATTTGTCGCGCTCTATCGCCGCCGCCAGGGCGGGATCTACCGCTTCGCCGTGCAGATGAGCGGCAATGCGATCCTGGCGGAGGACGTTACGCAAGAGGTTTTCATGACGCTGATCCGCGACCCCAAACGCTACGACGCGAAGCGGGGCACACTCTCGGCATATTTGTACGGCATCGCCCGAAATCACATCCTGCGGCGACTCCAGATCGAACGCGCATTCGTTCCGCTGCCGGAAGAAACAGGCGCCTTGGGAAATTCGAATGGGCACGCCACTGCCTTTCAGGCTCATGCGGAGAATCTCACGCGGACGGAGACGGTGGGTCAGGTGCGCCAGGCAGTGCTTTCCCTTCCGCCGAATTACCGGGAAATTGTGGTCCTCTGTGATCTGCACGAACTGAGCTACGAGGAGGCTGCCACGGCGCTTGGCTGCGCCGTTGGAACTGTGCGCTCGCGGCTTCATCGAGCGCGTGCGCTGCTGCTTGAGAAGCTGCGCCAGAGGACTGAGCCGCTGCGGCGAGCGGCAGCATGTTCGAAGGCCGGGCGATGAGGTAATAGGCATGAACTGCGAAGAATTCGAACAAATTGTCGACGATGTCGCGCGCGGCAACGGAGTTGTCTCTCCGTGGCAAAGCGGCCTGGCTCACGCGCAGGGTTGTGCACGTTGCGCCGCGCTTCTTGAAGAGACGCGAACGCTTCACGCAACCCTGCGCGGCCTGGCCGCGAATGATTCAGAGAGAATGGCTCCCGGCTATCTTGAAATGAGCCTGCGTCACTCCTTTCGGCGCAACCGGATCGTGGTGGCCCACCGGCGGCGGTTTCGGAGTTGGGCGGCCACCGGCGGGGTCCTGGCCGCCGCCGCAGTCGTATTGCTGGCCGTGATTTTGAGTCTTCGCCATGGCGTGACGGCGCCGGTGCGAGTGGCGAACCAGGATTCGCAGGCATCAGGTGCCGTCACGCCGCCAGCCGTAAAGCCTGCTGCGCCCGTCGAGTCGACGCCCGCTTCCGGAGTGCGGGCCGCCACGGCCGTCGCGCTAGCCACGACCCATGCAGCGCCGCGGCAGAAAGCTCGCACCTCGGATGGTGATTGGGTCGCGGAGTGGGCCACGGAGTTTGTGCAGCTTCCCGACGCTGACGATCTGGTTCCGCTTGAGAGCGGCTCGATTGTGCGGGTCACAATGACGCCCTCGGCGCTCGTCTCGTTCGGTTTCCCGGTCAGCGCCGATCAGGCAAATACGCAGCTCGCGGCAGACCTGCTCGTCGACCAAGCGGGAATGCCTCGCGCGATTCGGTTAGTGCGCTGAGGTGTAGCGTTAACGGTTTTGCCGGGAGAGATAAGGAAATTTCCCTTGGGAGGAAGTGAGGAATCAATATGCGACGCAGCTTAATCCGAGTATTCATGCGGTCCGCCGCGATTCTTTTGATGAGTCCGGCAGCTTGGGCGCAATTGCCGGCGCCGCTCCCGCCCGACGCTCATGGCCCGGACATGGTGTACGAAGAAGCGACGCCGGGTGTGCCGGTTGCGGAAGGCCCTGTCGGATTCGTCAGCTTCGAGATGAGCCTGGGTGGCAGTGTGATCAAAGGTGCGCCCTATTCGGCGCAGACCAGCGTCGAGACGACCCAGGTTCTTGCTGACGGGAATCGGATCAATCGCAAGACCACCGGCAGCATTTATCGCGATACCGTGGGGCGCACGCGCCGCGAGGAAACCTTGCCCGCGATCGGAGCATTCGCGGCTTCGGGGAATGCGCCGCACGTCATCTTTCTCAACGACCCAGTTGCGGGGGTTCACTACGCGCTCGAGCCGGACCAGAAAATCGCGCGGAAAATGACCCTGCCGCCGTCGAACGCGGATTTTACCAAGGAACTGAAGCCGCGGAAGTACGTCTACGCGCCGGCGCATGACGAAGTCGCGACCGAATCGCTGGGAACGCAGACAATCGAAGGAGTCGCGGCGGAGGGTACGCGTACGACGCGGACTATTCCCGCGGGCGAAATCGGCAACGAGAAGCCGATCACGGTCGTGGTCGAAAAATGGTATTCGCCCGATTTGCAGACAACGGTCATGGTCACGCGGTCCGACCCGCGCATCGGCACCATGGTTTACAAACTGACGAGTATCAATCGCGCGGAACCGGCGTCGACGCTGTTCGAAGTTCCCGCAGACTACACGGTGAAGGAAGGCGGCCCGATGGGTCTCCGAATCGAGCGCCATCTACAACACTAATCGTCTCATCTCCCGCGAGTGCGATTGTCGCCCCCTTCGCACTCGCAGCCCTGCGGGCGGAGACCCTCCTCCTCCGCCCGCATTTTTTCTTTGCGAGAGGCGCCCTCATTCCGCCAGCGGACCTCGATTTCGCTGAGAGTCTTCCCGGTTGATTGCACGATCGAGGAGCTCGACGACGTGGAGGGCCTCCTGTCCGGTGCGATGAATGGCGGCGCCCGCGCGCAATTGCAGCAGGCAACCAGGATTTGCAGTGGCAATTACCTTTGCGCCGGTTGAGCCCGCGCACTCCATTTTTTCTTTGAGCAGCGCCATCGATGCGTCGGGCTGCGTCACATTGTACACGCCGGCTGAGCCGCAGCATTGGTCTGCGAGGGGCATCTCGACGAATTCGAGTTCCGGGATGGCGCGCATGAGCTGCCGCGGCGCCTCGCGGACTTTCTGGCCGTGAAGGAGATGGCAGGAATCTTGATAGGTGACGCGGAGAGGGACCGGCTGCAGCGGCGCGCTCAGGCCAATTTCGGCCAGGAATTCACTAACGTCGCGCATTCTGGAGGAGAACTCGCGCGCGCGCTCATACATAGCGTCCGTCGCCGGGAATAGGTGCGTGTACTCCTTGAGCGTCGATCCGCAGCCAGCGGCGTTTGTAACAATCGCGTCATAGCTCTCCTCGAAAGCTTCGATGTTCTCGCGCGCCAAGTCCCTGGCAACGTCGCGCACGCCCGCGTGAGCAGCGAGCGCGCCGCAGCAGAGTTGCCCCTCGGGAACCACGACTTCACAGCCATTTGCCTGCAGGACACGGATCGTCGCGTCGTTCAGCGCTGTAAAAGTGACCTGCGCAATGCAGCCTCCGAAGAACGCCACACGCGCGCGACGCTGGCCTTGCGCGGGATATGTCTTACCGAGGCGCGAGAAGAAGAATTCGGAATCGATGCGTGGCAGGAGCTGCGCGCGCGCCTGCAGGCCGAGAAGGCGCAGAATCCCGGTCCCGCGTGCAAGCGCCTCGAGGCCGGATTTTTGATAGAAGCGCAGCGCTTGCGCCACCCTTGCGATCCGAGTCGGATGCGGCAGGAGGCGGCGATAAACGAAACCGCGCAACTTGCGCGAGAGCCACGGCCTTCGATACTTCTGCTCGATCTGGGCGCGCGCCATTTCGACGAGCTTGCCGTATTCCACGCCGGAGGGGCATGCCGTCTCGCAGGCGCGGCAATCGAGGCACCGGTCAATGTGCGTGACGAAGGATTCCCCCAGCTCGAGCCGCCCCTGATCCACCAGCAGCATCTGGCGAATGCGCCCGCGCGGGGAATCCGCCTCGCGTCCCCACAGGCGGTACGTGGGACAGTGATTGAGGCACAGGCCGCAATGGACGCAACGCGAATAGTCTTCGTACTCGGGCTTGTCGGTTGCCGTGAATCCGCTGAGCGTTTCCTGGAATTCGCGCTTGGCTTCTTCGTAGGTCTGGGGGAGGGGATCGGCCATTGTCCTACAGGCCTCCTACGAATCGCCCGGGACTTAAGAGGCGATGGGGATCAAAAACTTTCTTCACTCTTTGCATCAGCGGAAAATCTTCGCGCGGCTCTCCCCACACGCTCACCGCGCGCTTCAGTTCAAGCGGGCACCGTTCGATGACGGCGCGTCCACCTGCCTGCTCGGCGGCCTCGAAGAGCGCTTTGGAGGCTTTTGCGAGTCTCTGCACGGATTCCAGGTCCCGCCGAGGCGGCAGAAAGGCGCAGTAGCACACGCCGACACCTCGGGCGAGAAGCGCAACGGGCAGCTCGTTTGCCTGCGCAATCTGCTGGGTCTTCCGGAAAATATCCCGGAGCTGCGCGGGTAGGACGGAGATGCGCACAATAGACGTTGCGGGCGATGCTTCGAGCATCATCGGTACGGCCTCGCGGAGCCACCCCCAAACCGTGGGTCTTGTTTCGTCGTCCAGGACATGTGAGGCTGTCGCTCCCGCAGCGTCCGCGAGCGCCTTCAACTCGCTTGTATATCGCTCAATCACCTTCTCCTGCCCTTCAAAGCCAATCGCGACACACCATTGCGACCGAGAGAACCACCGCGCGGGCGCTGGCAGACTTTGCTGACCCGGCGGAGCCATTCTCGGGAAAATCTGCACCATCTGCGGATCGAGAATTTCGAACGTGGCGGGCCGCAGCGGAGATTCGGCCACGCGCCGCCGCATCTCCAGCGCGCCGTCCGCCTCCGAAAAGGACGCAAGAAAACCGCGGCTCAAGCCCGGAAGCGGAAACGTTTTGAAATTTGCCCGTATGATCACGCCAAGTGTGCCGAAGCTGCCGATCATCACCTTGTGCAGGTCGTAGCCGGTGACGTTTTTCACGACGCGCCCGCCGCTCTTCGCCAGCACGCCTTCCCCGGTTACAAACTCCATCCCGAGGACGTAATCCCGGGGCGTGCCGTAGAAATTTCGCAGCGGTGTGTCGACCCCTGATGCGAGCGTGCCGCCGATTGTGGCTCGATCAGCGAACGGGACCGCAAGCGGCAAGAACTGCTTGTGGCCGGCAAGTCGAGGAGCGAGTTTCGCAAGCGGGAGGCCGGCTTCGACGCTTACCGTCAAGTCACCGGGGTCATAGGCGATCACACGATCGAGGCGTGTCATGTCAATGGCCAGATCGTATCGCTCGGGCGGCATTCCACAGCCGATTTTGGTTCGGGCACCGGTGGCAATCACGGCGAGCTTGTCCGCGACCGCCAGCCGCGCCAGCTCAACGACTTCTTCGGCTGAGCCCGGCCGGGCCGCAGCCGAAGGGCGCATTGCGTCCACTTCGAATGCCGCAACCTGCGCAGGATCGGTAAGCAGGTTTGACACGCCGACAATATCAGCCAGCCGGGAGGCAAGAATCTTGACGGGCGCGCTGGTCATGTATGAGCACCGGGATTAGCGCCGGCGGCGGGTGACGCGCCCATTACGGGCAGCGGGCGGACCCGAGTTTCGCCGCAGCCTTTCGTAATGGGCAAGATTTTTTCGGGATTCAGGAGGCCGGCGGGATTGAAGGCGTCGCGAATCGCGCGCATCACATCGAGCTCCGCCTCGGTGAACAGAAGCGGCATCAGACGGTCTTTTTCCATGCCGACGCCGTGCTCACCGGTGATGGCGCCGCCGATCGAGACGCAATGTTGAATGATTTCATCGGCGATCGAAACGGCGCGCTGGAATTGTTCCGCATCGCGGGCGTCGAAGAGGATGATGGGGTGCAGGTTGCCGTCGCCGGCGTGGAAAACGTTGGCGATCCGGAGGCCATATTTCTTACCAATTTCATCCATGCGGCGCAGCGTGACGGGGAGCTTTGTCCGGGGGATCACACCGTCCTGGACGTAATAAGTAGTCGAGAGGCGGCCGACGGCGCCGAAGGCATTCTTCCGCCCTTTCCAAAGCAGCTCGCGCTCGCGCGCATCCTTGGCGACGCGGACTTCGCGCGCGTGATGTTGCCGGCAGACATCGGCCACCTCGAGCGCTTGCGTTTCCGCCGCCTCGCGGACGCCATCCACGTCGAGCAGGAGGACAGCAGCACTGTCGAGAGGGAAGCCGGCGTGGACATAGTCTTCGATGGCGCGAAGCATCAAGGCGTCAAGCATCTCGCATGCCGCGGGCGTAATCCCGCGCGCGGTAATCTCAACGACGGTTTCCGTGGCATCATCGACTGCGTCGTATACCGCGAGCAGTGTCTTCACTGCTTCGGGCAGACGAGTCAGCTTCACGGTAGCTTCGGTGACGATTGCGAGCGTGCCTTCGGAGCCGACGAAAAGGCCAGTCAGGTCGTAGCCCGGCGTGTCGAGAGCTTTCCCGCCGATGCGAACGACTTCTCCGATGGGCAGGACGATCTGGAGGCCGAGAACATGATTCGTGGTGACGCCGTAGGCAAGCGTGTGCGGCCCGCCCGCGTTTTCCGAGACGTTGCCGCCGATGGTGCAGGCCTTCTGGCTCGAAGGGTCGGGCGCGAAGTGCAGCCCAGCATGCTCGACGGCGCCGCTCAAGTCGAGATTCACGACGCCGGGCTGGACCACGGCGCGCTGGTTCTCGATATCAATTTCGAGGATGCGGTTCATGCGAGAGAAAACGCACAGAATGCCGCCCTTTCGAGCAAGCGCGCCGCCAGAAAGGCCGGTGCCAGCGCCGCGACCGACGAGCGGCGTCTGATAGCGGTTGGCGATCTCAACGATGCGGACGACATCCTCGGTTGAGCGGGGGAAGACGACGCAATCCGGCCGGGCGACGTCGACCGAGCCGTCGTATTCGTAGAGGAGCAGGTCTTCCTTCTCGTGCAGGACACTGTCCTTGCCGAGGATTTTTTTGAGGTCGTGGATGAGTTTGTGTTTCATCGTTGCTGCTTCGCAGCAAGTGGCACGGCCTTCAGGCTGTGCATTCTAGACAACGAGCACAGGCTAAAGCCTATGCTACTGACTGGCCACCGGGGTACCTACACCGCCTTTCAGATAAGCTGAATTGTGTAGCGAGCGAAATGGCCTTCCGTCCTTTGTTTTCAGTCGGTTGGCTCGCGTTCTATTCGTTTTCGTGTATCGAGTAGAATCGCCGCCTCCAGCGATGGAATTCTGTTGCGGGCAGAGAGAACGCGGGTTTCTGTTTTCAACGCGTTGACGGATAAATACTGCGCTCCTCAAACCCGCGCGCTCGGCAAGGCGGCATGGGTTTGCGCCGACGTTGCTATGCCTATCAACCACATTCATGTTGTCCTTAGTCATAGCGCTGAGGGGCACGGTAGCACAATGCGGGCGGGGTGGGAATGGATCGCGTGTCGTAGACAATTGAAGCGAGGAGCCATGGGCTGGAAGTTAGAAAAACCGGCCACAAGCCTCGGGTCAGAGCCGACCAAGTCCGTCGGCTCGGGACCCGAGCTACAATCCGGCCACGAACCCGGTGTATGCTAAGGCCCCTGCGCGATCGGTCGGACGAGGTGAAGTGTGAGCAAGCCCAAGGTTTTTGCGACGCGGCCGTTGTTTGAGGCGGCGCGAAACATCTTGAATAAAGATTTTGACGTGGACTATTGGACGCCGGCGGAGCGCGTCTCGCGCGAGGAGCTTCTGAGACGGGTGGCCGACAAAGGCGCGTTGATTTGCCTGCTCACGGAAAAAGTCGATGAAGAGCTGCTGACGAAGGCGCCGAAGCTGCGGATTGCCGCCACCGTTTCGGTGGGCTACGACAATATCGACGTCGCCGCGTGCACCCAGCGCAAGGTGGTGGCTACGAACACGCCCGGGGTGCTCGATGACACGACCGCGGACTTTGCGTGGACGCTGCTGATGGCGATTGCACGGCGACTTCTCGAAGGCGACGCCTGGATGCGGTCGGGGACGTGGCCGGGCTGGGACCTGGACCAACTCTGCGGCGGCGACATTTGGGGCAAGACGCTTGGGCTTCTCGGATTTGGCCGGATTGGGCGGGGCGTGGCTCGCCGGGCTCATGGGTTTCACATGCGCGTGCTCTACAACGATGCGATCCGCGCTCCGGCCGAAGTCGAGAAGGAGCTTCATGCCGAGTTTGTCGATCGCGATCGCCTGTTCGCGGAGTCAGACTTTATTTCCGTGCATGTGCCTCTGCTGCCGGAGACGCGTCACCTGATTTCGACAGAAAATCTTGCGAAGATGAAGCGGACGGCGTATCTCATCAATACTTCACGCGGACCCGTTGTTGACGAGGCGGCGTTGGCGGCGGCCCTCGAAGCGCGAAAGATTGCGGGGGCGGCGCTCGATGTTTATGAGAATGAGCCGAAGGTGCATGCGTCGCTGGTGAGTCGCAAGGATGTGATTCTGACGCCGCATATCGCCAGCGCTTCGGTGGAGACGCGGACGAAGATGGCGGTGATGGCTGCGGAGAATGTTGTGGCGCTCTTCGAGGGGCGGTGCCCGCTGAATGCTTTGAACCGCGAGGTCCTTGAGATGAAACGGAGCGTCTAGCGAATGTCCGGCACGCAGAATGCGCCATGGCGGGGTTTCAAGGGTGGAGTGAGCGCGGGGACTGAAGAGCAGGATCTCGATATTGCTCGCGCCGGGGCTGCCACCCCTCGAAAAAGCGTGAAGCAGATCGCGCAACGCATCTTCCGGGAAGTGCTGGCATCGATCGACATCGGGGCCACGCTGGCACGCACACTCGCCCGTAAAAGCACGTTCATTCAGGCTGGGGATTTGCTGATTGACCTGCGGGCGTTTCGTGAAATTGTCGCTATTGCTTACGGCAAAGCGGCTTTCGCGATGGCTACGGGGCTGGTGGAGGTGCTCGCTCCGGATTTTCGAGCGCAGGGCATCCTGGCCGTGCCGTGGGAACCTCCCCGGGCGCTTCCGGGCTGGGATACGTTCATCGCGGGCCATCCCATTCCCAACGAACAGAGTTTTCTGGCGGGCCGCGCGATTCTCGATCGG
Organism: Candidatus Acidiferrales bacterium; assembly: GCA_049644285.1. GTDB lineage: Bacteria > Acidobacteriota > Terriglobia > Acidiferrales > UBA7541 > CAVRXT01. The sequence continues at coordinate 12,580 of JBARRP010000062.1, forward strand.
CTTCGAAAATGCGACGAACGATCGCTGATTTTTTTCCTGCTCTCCGGGGGCGGCTCGACGCTGGTGGAGCAACCGCTGGACGCTTCCGCATCCCTCGAAGATTTTCAGCAGCTTCATCACGCGCTGGTGACCTGCGGCGCGCCGATCGAGGAAATGAACGCGGTGAGAAAGCATCTGTCGGCGACGAAGGGCGGCCGGCTCGCGGCTCTTGCGCCCCAGGCGATGAAACTCACCCTTGGCGTGACGGATGTTCCCGAGGGGCACGAATCGGCGCTTGCTTCCGGGCCGACGCTTCCCGATCCGACCACTGTGGCCGACGCCGAGCGGGTGGCGCGCGAGTATCGGATTCTCGAAAAGTTGCCGGTCTCCCTGCGGGCGGCATTCGAGCGTCACGCGCTTGTCGAAACTCCGAAAGCAGGGGATGCGGTTTTCAAGCGGGCATGCTTTGTGCTGCTGCTGGGGATGCACGATCTTCTGCATTGCGCTCATCGGGCAGCGGAGTGCCACGGATTTCGCACGTTGTGCGATTATTCTACGGACAATTGGCCGCTCGAGCGAGCGGCAAACCACTTGCTGGCGGTGCTGGCTGCGTTGAAGAACGCGAATCCGGAGAGGCCGGTCGCGGTGATTGCCGACGGGGAAGTGAGCAGCCCGGTAACCGGGGAAGGCGTGGGAGGCAGAAATTCTGCGTTCGTCCTGACGTGTGTGCCGAAAATCGCGGGGAAGCCAATTGCCATCCTGAGTGCCGGCACGGACGGAATCGATGGGAACAGCCCGGCGGCTGGGGCGGTTGCAGACGGGGAGAGCTTGGGACGTGCGCGGGCGGCCGGGCTTGAGTCGGCGGATGTTCTCCGGCGGTCGGACTCTTATGGTTTCTTCGAGCGACTGGGGGACGCGATCATCACCGGTCCTACCGGGAATAATCTGCGCGATCTGCGGATTCTTCTTGCGCGCTAGAAGCCATCTTGCCCTGCTGATCTCCATGGATGCTGGTGGCGCCAAGTGCGACCTGCCGCTTGGGGACTTTGCTCGTGGTCTTGGAGATCCCCGCCTCTGAAGAGGCGGGCTACAAGGGCGGTGGGCGTAGCGCGGCTGGTAAGCGCAGGGGCGCAAACATGTTTGCGCGGGGCGCTGGAATTCGACTAAGATTCGCGCAATGCAGGCCCTACGCTGACAGGAGGTGTTTATGCGACGCACATGGATTCTTCTCGCGATCCTGCAGGTTGTGGCGGCAACGGCGCAAGCTCAGATCGGAAAGAGTGTTCTTGTTACGGCCAACACTCCGGAAGACAAGGCGCTGGGTGAGATCTACAACGCTCCGGATGGTCCGGAAAAAGTCGCGCTGCTGGACAAATTCATGGCCGATTACGGGAAGGGCGATCTGGAGCTGCTCGGGGATCAACTCTACGTCAACACGTATCTGGCGCAGAAAAATTACGCCAAGGTTTTCGAATATGGCCAGAAGGCCCTTACGCTTGATGCCGATAATTTCTCGACGGCCGTGAATATGGTGCACGCTGCCGACGAGATGAGCGACACCTCCAAGCTATTTGACGCCGGGGAACGGGTGGCGGCGATCCTAGCGCGTTACAAGGTTGCGCCGGCGCCCGCGGGCACATCCGCGCGATCCTGGGAGACCATAAAAGCCGAGAACATCACTTCCTCGGCACAGGACATCAATTACGTGGAATACGCGCTCTTCAATGCGGCTTATAAGACGGCGAATCCTTCCAACAAAGCTGCCTTGATGGAACGCTACGCCACCGCCTTCCCGGATTCGCCCAACACGGCCAACGCGCGGGAGGCAGCAGCATTCGCGTACCAGCAGGCGCAGCAATATCCGAAGATGCTGGAGACGGCTCAGAAGGTTCTCGCGGGCGATCCCGATAATGCGACGATGATGGTTCTCCTGGCGGACTACTGGAGCGAAAAAGGACAGGCGGCGCAGCTCGATAAGGCCGGCGAATACGCGCGAAAGGCGCTGGATCTTCTGGGACAGGCGAAGAAGCCGGAAGGAGTAAGCGACGACCAATGGAAGCAGCAGATCACGCTGCAAAAGGGGTTGGCGTATTCCTCGCTCGGCCAAGTGTACGCGAACAGCGGAAAGAATACTGAGGCGGTGAACGCTTTCAAGCAGGCGAATCCGCTGCTGAAGTCGAACGCGACGAGCTACGGGCGAAATCTTTATCGCCTGGGATTTACGCTGGCGAAGATGAAGCAGATCCCCGAAGCGCGCACGGTGCTCACCGAAGCGGTTTCGATCGACAGTCCGTACAAAGGGCTCGCCCAGCAAACACTGGATAAAATTGGCGGGGCGGTGGCAGCGGGGACGCGAAAGAGCAAGTCGTAGCAGCTATCTCTTAAATCGATGTGGGGCTTGAATCGCGCCGGCAGTCTGGCTCGAAGCGTTCTTGCGCGTCTCACCGACGTGTTGAACAGCTTGCAATGGCGCTCGGTCGGGAAACGGGCACGGCATGCGCCGTGCCCCAACGGGTGCAGTGTGGGGCTGAACGCGGCGACGCACGTGGACCCCAGCCTCTACTTGCGCGAAGCTATGCTGTTTCCTTGGGGGCGGTGCGGGCCAGCAAGCCTTCGAGGTCGGTGCCGATCGGCTTGCTCTCGCGATCGATTTCGATGCTGCCTTTGAAATAGGCGCCGTCCTCGATCACGATTCGAGCGGTGGTCAGATCGCCGACCAGGGAGCCATCCTTCTTGATCTCGACACGGTCGTGCGAGCGCACGTCACCCTGAATTTTTCCCTGGACGATGACTTCTCTGGCGACGACTTCGCCCTTCACGTTTCCGCGGTGGCCGATCGTGAGGCGATTGCCGCCGAGCGACACGGGTCCCTCGATCGTGCTATCGACGAACAGATCTTCGTTGCCGGAGAGCTCGCCCTTCAGGACGAGTCCCGGGCCGAGCCACGCGGTCGGGCGGGCTCCTAGACTGCTGCTGCGATGAAAATCAGCCGGTGAGCTCGCTGCCGGCGATCTGCCCGGCTCGGGGATGGTCGACGTGCCGGGAAGAGTTGAGACTCCCTGCTTATTCGTCCACATGATGGCTCCTTTTCTCGTGCCCTCGTTCGTGTATGTCTGTCAAGAATTTAGGTCGCCGCGCCGCTTGGCGACAATGAAAAACTCCACCTGCTTTGTTCGTTGTTGTATTGACGGTTTCGCGTCGCGCCACGCGACCTCCAGCGGCGCATGGCGGCCAATTTGAGCCGGTGATTTTGAGGCGCTTGCGTGCGCCGTGCGGGTCTGAGCGACCACACGCGTAGCGATCTGTTTCATAGGCACGCACATCCCCCTTGGATGCTGGACGTCTTTAGACCGCGGCTTGGTTCAGACCTGGGGGGGCCTGGTTAGGACGACCGGCTGGAAAATATGCCAGAAATTGTCCTCCGGCTGAGCGAATTCAACGCCCACCTTGCGCTTGCCGTTTCGTTTTGGACCGACGTGAACCACACGGCATTCCCGCTCTTCCTGTGTGAAACTGTGGACGAGGAGGAGGGATTGCCCGGGCTCGACATCCGCTGAAAGGGTTAAGCGGGCCCCATGCGCATCAACGGTGAGGGTGCGCGTCCTATCGCGAAAGGGGTAGTTCTGCGGGGTGCGCCCGTACACGTTAACGGGAACTTGGAGCGGGAGCCGCTTGCTGCGACGTTGGGCTTCCTTGACGGTTACGCTGCGCTGAGCGTTCATCCTCTACCAAGATAATGCGGAGTGCCCTGGGAGGCAATAGTACTCTTAAACAGGTCACCCCTCTAACCCCGAAACTGGCCTTCGCGACAGGTGTCGCGATTCGGCCATTCCGCATACCCTAGGGTGCGGGCAAGGTGTGATTTTTCTTGGGGTTCTATGGGAATCGAGGGCCAACTGGGGACGTAGGGGAGGTTCTGCCTCCATTCGTCTCCGGTACGTAACCCCGCGCCAAGAAATTTCCGGTTAAGGCACCGCAACTCGTTCGTGTCAGGATATGGGGAGATCCGAATGTCAGCATTCCAGTGGCTGGCGGGTGACGCTGAGGAAGTGAGGCGCGATCTGGAAGATCTAGAGGAGCAGATCTCGCGACCCGTCGCCAGAGAAACTCCGCTCACCTTTCTCGAGCAGGAAATATTTTCGCTTCTGGCGGAGCATAAAGAGTGGGTTGAATCACAGGGCGCGGCCGGCAAGCGGCTGGAATTGTCGGACGTCAATTTCAGCGGCAAAGACCTCGCCGGCGTGAATCTTCGGAACGCGCTGCTGCACGACGCAAACTTCCGTGGAAGCGAACTCCTGCTGGCCGATCTGCGGGGAGCGACGCTTGTCCAAGCGAACTTCCAAGGTGCGAATCTCCTCGGAACGGAATTTCAGGGAGCCAATCTACAAGGGGCGAAGTTTGGCGGGTCAACCGGGCTAGTGCCGCGGCAATTCGGCGGGGCGAACCTTCTTGGGGCCGAGCTGCCCGAGATGGTTGCGACGTTCGAAGGCCTCGCGGCCGCGGCGGCCACGTATCGAAAAGCGCGCCGGCTGTTTTTCGCGATGCTGATTCTCAGCGCCTTGAGCTTTCTGGTCGTGGTTTTCACACGGGACGTTCAGCTCTTGAGAAACCTGCCGCTACCGTTGCTGGGGAACTCGATCCCGATGGTGGGATTTTTCTTCGTGATGCCCTTCGTGCTGGTGGTCACCTATCTTTTCTTTCATCTGGCTTTACATCGCGTCGGTGACCGGCTTTCTGAATTGCCGATCGTCTTCCCGGACGGGCGGCCACTTGAAGCGGCCGGCCCATGGGAGCGGCTGGGAATGGTGGGCAATCAAATCCGGCACACGAGTGGGGAAGTCGTCAGGCCGCTTTCATTCCTGGAGAAGGCAATTTCGAGGGCGCTCTCGGATTGGGTCGTCCCGGTGTCGCTGCTTCTCTTCTGGGTGCGCTACCTCGTCCAGCAGGATATGCGCGCGACACTGCTGCACATCTTTCTGGTCGCCGCCACGACGGCATTTGCTGTCTACGTCCGGTGGCAAGCACCGAAAAAGCCAACCTCGACAGCCTTGTTGACCCGGATCCTGCGGTGGCTTCCAGGAATCGAGAAGGCTTTCCCGCCTCTGAAGATTGCCGGCGCGTTCGGAGTGGTATTGTTGCTCCTGTCGATCGGCGCGATTTATGGCGCGCCCCACGATACGAGCCGAGCGCCGGAGTACTCTTCGGCAAGTGTCCGCCGCTGGGCCGCCGATCTGCTTTGGGTCTTCGATTACGACCCGTTCGCCCACTTGACCGAATCGAGCGTCTCGACACGTCCGAAGAGCTGGACGGGACGCGACGAAGAAGTGGCACAGGTCCACGGCGCCGGTCTCAACAAATCGAACCTGCGCTACGCGGAGGCCTACCGCAGTTTCTGGGTGAACGCTCATTTGTGGGCGGCGGATTTTCAGGGGGCCTCGCTTTCGGAGTCTGACTTCCGGGGAGCGAACCTCCGTCAGGCCAATTTGCGTTCGGCGGTGCTTGACCGAGCGGCCATGGCGCACACCAATCTGCAGGGAGCCAATCTGGTGCGGGCGAATCTTGCGCGCACCGATCTGCGCGAAGCGGACCTGTCTTTCGCGACGCTTTCGGAAGCCGTGCTCGTCGAGGCCATGTTCGAAGGTGCCAAGCTATTTTCCGCTGACCTGCGGGGTGTGCGAGCGCCCCACGTGAATTTCGAGAAAGCCGATCTGCGCGATGCTCACTTGGATGGCGCCGATCTCACGCAGTCCGATTTGCAGGAGGCGTACCTCTGGTCAGCGAAATTGCCCGGGGTGCGGCTTCAGGACGCCCAATTGCAGCGCGCAATCCTGATTGAAGCGAATTTGCAGAAGACCGATCTGCGCGGAGCTGTCTTTCAGGCAACGATCGTGCGCGGCGCCGATCTGGCAGGAGCTAACCTCGATGGCGCGGACCTTCGCGGTGCGATCGGCCTGACCGCGGATCAAGTCTGTTCCGCCGCTTCACGTCGCGCCGCCCAGTTGGATGACGCTCTCCAGGCGCAGGTCGACACTCAGTGCGGTTCCCTCCACTAATTCAAGTCGTGGGACTACGGGTCTACGAAACCAGCCGCGGCTTTCGCTGCTTCTGCTAAGCAGCGGCACGGATGGAAGAACCCGGACAGGGAGAGGGTCGCGGGGCTAGGAAAAGGCTGACGCGGTGCCTTATACTTCTGGGCTTGGGTCACGCTCTTCTTTCGCAGTCAAATAACAAGCGGGCCGGGGCAGTACGCTTCGGAACGGAAGTCGAACCGATCCATGAGGAGAACATGAACTGGCAGGATCGCAAGGTGCTGGTGACCGGAGGGGCGTCGTTCATCGGCTCGAACCTTGTTCATGCGCTCGTGGAGCGGGGGGCGAAGGTCCGACTCATTGACGATCTGAGCAGCGGGAAGCTGGAGAACATCCGCGATCTCGTGGAAAAGGGCAAGGTCGAGTTCGTCGAAGGCGACTTGCGCGAGCAGGGCGCGGCTGAGCGCGCTGTCGGTGGAGCGAGCGTCGTTTTCCATCTCGCCGCGGACCATGGCGGCCGCGGCTACGTGGATCTTCATCAAGCGGCTTGCTCGGTGAATCTGCTGCTTGATGGATTGGTTTTTCGCGCCTGCCAGCGAGCCAAGGTTGACAAAATTGTTTACGCGTCCTCCGGCTGCGTGTACCCAAATTATTTGCAGACCGATCCGAACAAGGTTCTCTACCTCACGGAAGACATGGTTGGGCCGCCGTGCGATGCCGACAACATGTACGGCTGGGCGAAACTGATGGCGGAAATGACCCTGAAGGCTTACTACAAGGATTGGGGGATGAAGTCGGCATCGTGCCGGTATTTCACGGTGTACGGGCCGCGCGGCGTTGAAAATCATGCGGTGATCGCGATGATCGCTCGCGCTTTTATCGGGCAGGACCCGTTTGTGGTGTGGGGAACGGGCGAACAGATCCGCAACTGGACGTATATCGACGACATCGTGAATGGCACGATTCTCGCCGCGGAGAGGATTGATGACGGCACCGCCGTGAATCTTGGCACGATGGAACGCATCAAAGTGATTGATGCGGTCCACGAAATCCTGGGCAGGTTTGGACGCAAACCCAAGATCGAACTCCATCCTGAAATGCCGACCGGGCCGCTCAACCGCGTGGCTGACAACGCGCTGGCGAGAAAGCTACTCGGATGGGCTCCCCAGGTGATGTTCATGGAAGGCCTCCACCGGACGATTGATTGGTACGTGGCATCGAAGAAGCGGGAAGAGGTTTCCGCCAAGCTCGAAGAAATGCTGACTGAACGCTGAGGTGCGTTACCGGTTCTTACCCACCACCCGACGTAGCGTAGTTGACTTGCCTGTGGCTGCCTCATAACATGACGCCGATAACGAGGTGTTGTCCCTTGTGATTGGGCAGACCATATCCCATTACCGCATCTTGGAACGAGTCGGAGGCGGGGGCATGGGAGTGGTGTACAAGGCCGAAGACACGCGCCTCGGCCGCAAAGTGGCTCTCAAGTTCCTGCCGGAAGATCTTTCGCGCGATCCGCAAGCCCTGGAGCGCTTTGAACGCGAAGCGCGCGCCGCGTCCGCGCTGAATCATCCCAACATCTGCACCGTATATGAAATTGACGAGTATCAGGGGCAGCGCTTCATTGCGATGGAGCTGCTGGAGGGCCAGACGCTGCGGGAATGCATCGCTGGCAAACCGCTGCCGACCGACCAACTGCTGGGGCGAGCGGTCGAAATCGCCGAAGCGCTGGATGCCGCGCACGGCGAGGGCATCGTGCATCGCGATATCAAGCCCGCCAACATTTTTGTCACCAAACGCGAGCACGCCAAGATTCTTGATTTTGGCTTGGCCAAGCTGGAATCGCAATCGCATCGCGTTCCCGATTCCGTGGGGGCTGGGGCGACCCGCTCGGTGGAGGTGCATCTCACGACTCCGGGTGTTGCGGTGGGAACCGTCGCATACATGTCGCCGGAGCAGGCCGCCGGCGAAGGCTTGGATGCTCGCACCGACCTCTTTTCCTTCGGGGCGGTCTTGTACGAGATGGCTACCGCGCGTCCGGCTTTCTCCGGAAATACCTCGGCGATGGTTTTTGACGCCATCCTTCACAAAGCGCCCGCCTCGCCGGTGCGCTTGAATCCAGCCTTGCCGGTAGAGTTAGAGCAGATCGTCAACAAAGCGCTGGAGAAGGACCGCAAGCTGCGGTACCAGAGCGCCGCCGAGATAGGCGTTGATCTTAAACGCTTGCGGCGGGAGATTGACTCTGGGCGCACAGGCGCGGCTTCGGTGCACGCCGGCGAGGCGACAGTTTCGACCCCGGCTCAACATCACTGGCTTCGCAAACTCGTGCCAATCTCGGCCGCGGCGCTGGTTGTCGTTGCTGTCATCGCATACATGTTCCGGCCCGCGCTGGCGCCGCCACGAGTTACGGGCTACACACAGATCACTCATGACGGCCAGCCGAAGAACTTCGTCGGTCCGACCGGACCGATTGTACTCACGGACGGCCCACGTCTTTACGTCCAGGAAAATATCAATGGCCGGTACGTCGTGGTCCAAGTTTCGGCGTCAGGAGGGGAAACCGTTCCGATACCCACGCCCTTTGCCCATGCCGCCTTGAACAACATTTCCCCTGACAAGTCCGAGCTGGTGGTGGGCAGTTTCACGGGAATGGAGTTGTATCAGCCGTTGTGGGCGTTGCCGGTGCTGGGAGGCTCGCCGCGCCGGTTTGGGGACCTGCCGGGCGAAGACGGCACATGGATGGCCAACGGTGATTTGCTGATTTCGCACGGCAACGAGTTGACCGCTATCAGCAATGGCGGGGGGCAGCGCAAGTTCGCAACTTTGCCGGAGACTGTCTTCTCTTCTTACTGGTTGCGCTGGTCACCTGATGGTCGAGTTCTTCGTTTCACAGTTACCGATCTGGTTAACTACTCGATTTGGGAAGCCTCTGCGGATGGGGGCAATGTTCATCGTTTGCTTTCCGAGTGGCGCGGAGCGATTGCTCCGCAGACCGGTAATTGGACCCCTGACGGAAAGTACTTCGTGTTTACGGCCTTCCGCAATGGCAGATTTGATCTCTGGGCTATGCGGGAGAAGGACGACCCGTTCCACAGGGTGTCCCATGAACCCGTGCAATTGACGGCCGGTCCGTTGGGCTTTCTTGCACCTCAGCCCAGCGCTGATGACAAGAAGATCTTTGTCGTCGGTGAACAGCCTCGGGCGGAGTTGGTGAGGTATGATGCCAAGTCCCGACAGTTTGTCCCCTACCTTGGAGGTATCTCCGCAGTAGGTGTCAGCTTTTCGCGAGATGGGCGGTGGGTGGCTTACACCTCGTATCCGGAAGGGGAGCTTTGGCGCAGCCGGATTGATGGCACTGAAAAGCTGCAGCTGAGTAAGGCCCCGCTGTATGCTGCACAGCCAAGTTGGTCCCCCGATGGCCGCCAGATTGCATTTTTTTCCTTTGACCCTACCAAAATGCAGCAGCTGTACTTGGTGTCGGCGGATGGTGGGACTCCCCGCGAAATGGATGTGGGAGAGTTTCAAGTTGCGCGGGTGAGCTGGGCTCCAGACGGAAATTCTATCGACTTTGGTGATTTCTCGAGTCCGGAAAACGCTCTGATTCGGTCCGTTGATCTGAAAACTTTGAAGGTGTCCACGCTTCCTGAGTCCCAGAAACTCCAACTGCCCCTTCGTTCCCCTGATGGGCGCTACTTGGTTGCCACCAGCTTGGACGGCCAGAAACTGATGCTCTTCGACTTCGCGGCTCAGAAATGGTCCGAGCTCGCCCCTGGTGACGTGGGGTACACGCAGTGGTCCGCCGACAGTAAGTTCGTCTATTTCGATACCGGCACCAGCAGGGACCCAACTATATCGCGTGGGTATTGCCGACCACAAACGAGAACGTGTGGCCAGCTTGCAAGGATTTCGCCGAGTAGTCAATGCGTGGACCGCCTGGAGCGGGCTCACCCCCGACGGATCGCCGCTTCTGGTGCGCGACATCGGCAGCCAGGAAGTCTACGCTCTTGATTTCGAGGTTCCTTAGGATTGACTCCTCATGATTGGCCGAACCATTTCGCACTACCGCATCGTGGAGAAGCTTGGGAGCGGCGGGATGGGGGAGTGGTTTACAAGGCAGAAGACCTGAAGCTGGGCCGCTTTGTCGCGCTGAAATTCCTTCCTGAAGAATTTGCCCGGGACCAGCAATCGATTGAGCGCTTTCGGCGTGAGGCACGGTCCGCGTCGGCGCTGAACCACCCGAACATCTGCACGATCTACGAAATTGGGGACGTCAACGGCCAGTATTTCCTGGCCATGGAGCTGCTCGAAGGCGAAACGCTGAAGGAGCGCATCGGGGGAAAGCCGCTCGAGGTCGGTCTGCTCCTCGACTTGGCGGTTCAAATTGCCGAGGGGCTCGATGCGGCGCACAGCCAAGGCATCATCCACCGCGACATCAAACCCGGGAATATCTTCGTCACGCGACGCGGGCACATCAAGATCCTCGATTTCGGTCTGGCAAAGCTGACTTATGAACACTACCGCGTCGCCGAAGCGGCCGGCGCTTCGGCGCTGCCCACCGTAGGGGTCACCGAGGAGTTGTTCACAAGTCCAGGCTTGGCGGTGGGCACGGTGGCGTATATGTCGCCGGAGCAGGCTCGCGGCGAACCGCTCGACGCGCGCACCGATTTGTTCAGCTTCGGTGGGGTGCTGTATGAAATGGCGAGCGGCCGGCGGCCGTTCGAAGGTGAAACGTCGGCGGTTGTCTTTGACCGCATCCTGCATGGAACACCGCCGCCCGCTTCGCGTATGAACCCGTCGATTCCTGGCGAACTGGACCGCATCACTCGCAAAGCGCTCGAAAAGGACCGCAGCAAACGCTACGCATCGTCGGCGGAGGTGGTTGCGGAGTTGAATCGGGTGCGGCAGCAGCGCATCGTGGAGTCGAGCGCGGGCGTGCCAATCGCCCGGGTGGTGCGCAAGCCGGGCGTGATCATCGGGACGCTGGTTCTGCTCGCGGCTGCGGGGGTCTCGGCCGGTCTCGTCTACCGTCACTACGCGCGCGTTCGCTGGGTGCGCGAGCAGGCGCTGCCCGAAATGCAACAGCTCGTTACACAGCGACAAGAGCTGGCTGCGTATCGATTGCTCCGGCAAGCCGAGCGCTATGCTCCGGACGACCCCGTGCTACAGAAAGTCAAAGCGCAAACCTTTTCGCCTGCCTCGATTCGCACAACGCCCTCCGGCGCGGACGTCTACTTCAGGGATTACAGCGATGTCCATGGCACCTGGGAATATCTGGGCAAAACTCCGTTGGAAAACATCCGCATACCGTTCGGCAATTACACGCTGAAATTCAGCAAGGATGGATACGAACCTGTCGAAGCTACCAGCGAGTACAACACCGTCGAGGTTGTTCTCGATCCGGTGGGAAGCTTACCGCCCGGCATGGTGCACGTTCCGGCGGGTACCGTGGATCTTGCCGGAAATCCCAGCGTGAAATTGGACGATTTCCTGATCGACAAGTACGAAGTCACGAATCGCGACTTCAAGAAGTTCGTTGACGCCGGCGGCTACCGCGATTCGAAGTACTGGAAATTTCCTTTCCTGAATGATGGACGCACGCTCAGTTTTGAGCAGGCCATGCAGCTATTCCGCGACAAGACGGACCGACGCGCGCCTTCAACCTGGGAGTTGGGGAGTTACCCGTCGGGGCAGGACGATTACCCCGTCAGCGGTGTGAGCTGGTATGAAGCCGCAGCGTACGCGGAATCCGTCGCAAAGAGTCTACCCACGGTTTACCACTGGTACCGCGCTGCAAGTATGGGGCGATATTCAGACATCCTGCAGTTGAGTAATTTTTCCGGAAAAGGGCCGGCGCCGGTGGGCAGCTATGCGGGGCTCGGTCCTTACGGCACCTACGACATGGCAGGCAATGTGAAGGAGTGGTGCCTCAACGAGGCGGGTGGTCGCCGCAGGTACATCCTTGGAGGCGCTTCGACGGATCCGGTCTATTTGTATCGAGAGCCTGACGCGCGCTCGCCATTTGATCGTTCCGCAACCAACGGAGTTCGCCTGGTGAAATTCCTCCGCCCTGAGCCGCAGTCGGAGGCGCTCAGGTCGCCTGTCGCATACGTGACAGTCGACTACCGGAACGTCAAGCCGGTCTCGGACACCGTCTTCGGCATCTACAAGGGCCTATACGCGTACGACCGCACGCCCCTGGATGCAAAGATTGAGTCCGAAGACGACAGCTCGCCGTACTGGCGGCGCCAGCGGATCACTTTCAATGCCGCATACGGCAACGAGCGAGTGCCCGCCTATCTATTTCTGCCGAAAAACGCCTCACCGCCGTATCAGACGGTCGTCTATTTTCCGCATTCCGGCGCCCAGGAATTTCACTCTTTCGAGGACTCGCAATTGTTCTGGGTGGATTTCTTGATCAAGAGTGGCCGCGCGCTGATGCTACCGATCTATACGGATACCTACGAGCGGCTCGGCAACCCGCCTGATTCTGGAACCAATGCCGAGCGAGACGAGACCATCTTGCAAGCAAAGGATATGCGGCGTTCGGTGGACTATCTGGAGACCCGGCCCGAGATCGATCACGACCGGCTCGCTTATTACGGGATAAGTTGGGGCTCGATCCAGGGCCCGATCAATCTGGCTGTTGAGAACCGGTTCAAGGCGGCGGTTCTCGTAGCAGGTGGCTGCGAGGAGGACCGAGAACTGCCCGAAGCAGACCCGATCAATTACGCGCCGCACGTGAAAATACCTGTGCTGATGATCAATGGCCGGTACGACTTTGAAATTCCGCTCGACACCTGCCAGGAGCCTTTTTTCCGGCTGCTCGGCACGCCCGCGCAGGACAAGCGCCACGTCCTGTTCGATTCGGGCCACGCGCCGCCGTTGACACCATCGTTCAAGGAAGCCCTCGACTGGCTCGATCGATACCTTGGCCCTGTAAAGTGAGTCGCGGCGCGCTTGCGGTGCGCAGGAGGGCTGGACTCAAAGCCTGGACCGTCTCGCTTAATATCTGGCGAAGCCGTGAGCCAAGCTTACACGCCGAGCGCTTGGACAGCAGGGTGCGCGTGGGCATATGCTTGCAGGGGACCGGGCCGCAAAGCCGACTGGCCCTGGCCATCGAACTGTGTCATCAGGCGGGACACTCGGAAGAAGGATCTGTTTCCGCAATCCTCGACGAAAGGGCGCCGTTGGTGTTTGGCTCAGCCCCGCGCCGGTGATTTGAAGGAGATTGAGTGATGATTCTCAAACCAGACTTGTTGCTTCACGATCTCAGAGTTGCGCTTCGCTCGTTCGCGCGCAGCAAAGGGCTTGCGATCACGGTGGTACTCACGCTGGCGCTCGGCATCGGCGCCAACGCCGCCATCTTCAGCCTGGTGCGAGGAGTGCTGCTGCGGCCGCTCGTCAACCGCGACGAGGACCGGCTGATCTACATCCGCCAGAGCGCGCGCGGGATCGGCGTCGACAACGTTACATTCTCCGTACCGGAAATCCAGGATCTCCGCGAGCGCGTGAAGACGCTGAGCGCGTTCGGCGACTTCTCCACCATCGGCTTCAGTATGGTTGGCCTGGGCGAGCCTCGGGAGGTCCGCGCCGGCGTCGTCGGCGGATCGTATTTCGAGGTGATGGGATTGCACCCGGTGCTGGGCCGGCTGCTGGACGCGCGAGACGACGGTCCGAACGCAGCCGGCGCGGCGGTGCTGACCTATCGTTTCTGGACGACGGGGCTTAACAGCGATCCATCCGTGATCGGCAAGACCGTCAGACTCGACACGCGCTTGGCCACCATCGTCGGCGTGCTGGAACCGTCGGTGCCGTATCCGGCGGAAACCGAGATCATCGCCAACGTGGTGACCAGCCCGCATCACCTGTCGGCGACGATGGTGACCGGACGGGTCCATCGCATGACGGAGCTATTCGGCCGGCTCGCGCCCGGCGTAGACCTCGAGTCGGCGCGCGCCGAGCTGCGTGCCGTCCACGGAGCGATGGTTAGAGAATATCCCGAAGTCTATTCGGCGAGAGCGGACTTCCGGATCGATGCCGTGCGGCTGCGCGACCAGATCACGTCGCGCGCGAGGACCGTGCTGCTGGTGCTGCTCGCGGCTTCGGCGCTCGTCTTCATCATCGCGTGCTCGAACGTCGCCAACCTCATTCTCGCGCGGACAGTTCGGCGCGAAGGCGAACTGTCTATCCGTGCGGCGCTCGGCGCAAGCACCGGCACGTTGCGCCGGATGCTGCTGGCTGACAGCCTCCTGCTCTGCGCGGCGGGCGCGATGCTGGGCGTGCTGAGCGCGCGGCCAATGGTGGCCATCCTGGCGCGGTACGCTTCACGGTTTTCGGTCCGCGCACTCGATCTGACGGTCGACTCGAGCCTGCTCTGGGTCGGGGCGTTGCTCGCGGTCGTCGCGGCGGTGCTTTTGGCGTTTGTCCCGCGCTTGCCGTCGGCCGGCACGTCGCAGGGATTGAGTCTGTCGAATGGCAGCCTGCGGATCACGGGCAGCACGAGTCGCCGACTGCGGGTCTTCGCCGTGACACAGATCGCCGGGTCGTTCGTGCTGCTAGCCGGCGCGGGCATGCTGCTCAAGACCTTGCTGGCGCTGCAAGCGGCGCGAACCGGCTTCGACGTGCACCATGTACTCGCGCTGAACGTGCCCGTCAATTCGTACGGACGGACGCCAGATCAGATCCTGGGGTTCTACAAAGAAGCGATGCGGCGGATCGCCGAGCTGCCGGGTGTGGATCGCGTCGCGGTCGGCACCGCCGTTCCATGGCGGGACGTGGGCATATTCGGCCCCGGGTTCGAGTTCTCGGCGGACGGCCACGTCCGCGCGCCGGGGGAAGAAGATCCGCGCGCGAGGTTCCGAACGGTGTCGCCCGGATTTTTCGCGGCGCTCGGCGTCCCGATAATCGCCGGACGTGACTTCACCGATGCCGACCGCCGAGGGAGCGAGGCGGTGGTCATTGTGAGCCAGAGCGTGGCGCAGCGGATGTTCCCAAACCAGGATGCGGTCAACCACCACATGATGTGGACCGATCCGGTGATGAAGTTCATCGACGTCAGCACGGCGCCCCGGCGCATCGTGGGCGTCGCGGCCGATGTCGACGACGAGAACGTGGTGCCGGGCCCGGCGCTGACGGTGTATCACCCCCTCGAGCAGGAGATCGGCGGGGGCCGTCTGTTCGTTCACGCGCGCACGGATCCGTATGCGCTTGTGACGCCGATCACGCGCATTATCCGCGACCTCTCCGTGGACCAGCCGGTGGAGCGCGCGGCGACGCTCGAAGACGTCCGCGCAGAAGTGCTCACGCCGGATCGGCTGAACGCGCTGGTGTTCGGTGGCTTCGCGGGAGTCGCGCTGGCGATTGCGGTGGTCGGCGTCGCGGGCGTGCTGGCGTTCTCGGTCAGTGGGCGGACGCGCGAGTTCGGAATCCGTCTCGCTCTTGGCGCCCAGCCGCGGCATCTCCTGACGGGTGTGATCGCAGAAGGCGCGGTGATGGCGGCTGCGGGCGTGGTCGCCGGCGCCGCGTGCGGGTATGCGCTGGCGCGTCTGGCGGGCAGCTATTTCCAGGACATGCAGATGCCGGGTGTCCTGCAGGTGGTCGGCTCGGCGGTCGTGCTCTTGGCCGCCGCGGTGGTCGCGTCAGTGCTGCCCGCGGCACGCGCCGCGCGCGTCGATGTGATGCAGGCGCTGCGATCGGACTGATCTGCCGATCTCAGATTTCGGGTGGCGGAGTCCGCAGCGACGAAGCCGGCTCAAGAGGCAAGTTCGGTACATTCAGTACCTTTGGTACATTCAGTACATTTGTACTTACATCGGTTGGAGATTTCAGCCCTACAGCCAGCCTCCCTTCCGCAAGTGTCATTTCTTTAGTTCCGCGGTCCAGTGAACCACTAGGGTAATTGGTGGAGAATCCGCCTCGCCTGACCGGTTGATGAGGAAGCTCTGGCCGTCGGCGCTGGCATCATAGGCGTAATATTCGGAGCGCGGTCCGGTGAGCAGGTTAACGCGAAACAACGGATTCACATCCTGCACCTGAAGGCGCCCTTCCGCGCCCTTGACTTGGGCAGCCATAAGGTCGCCTTCAGGAGAAATATAGAACAGTTCCTTGCCGTCACGCCGCCAGTGCGGCTGCGTTCCACCTTTGGAAGAAATCTGCCACTTCACGCCCGCGGCAGGGAATGGCGTGACGTATACCTCGCCGCGTCCTGATTCGTGCGAAACGAAGGCGACCCACCGACCGTCCGGAGAGAAAGTGCCGGTGCCTTCCCAGAAAGGCGTGTTGGCGATGGGAAACGGCTTGTTGTCCCCGCCAAGCCTTAGGGCCCAAACGTGAGTCTCGCCCAGGTTGCCTTTGTCATACAGCAGATATTTTCCATCCACCGACCAATCAGTAGGATAGAAGCCCTCTGTGTCCTCAAACACCTTTCGCCCGTTCCCGGGGGCGTCCGCCTGCTTGATCCACAGGGAGTAGCTCGACGTACCCGTGGTCGAAAAGGCCAGCGAACGACTGTCCGGCGACCAAACGGGAGCAGACGTGATCTGAGCGCCGATCGTGGCGCGAGTTTTGATGTCGCGGCCGAGCTCGTGGATCCACAGGTCATTCGTGGGATCGCCGCTTAAAATGGCCAGCCGCTTGCCATCGGGCGACAGCCGCAGCCAGAAGCTTTCGCTGCGGCCGCCTACCGTGCGCAGTGTCTTCCCGGAGCGGTCGACCCAGGTAAGCTGTCCACCAGTTCCTTCCAGGGAAGGCTCGAAGCAGATGCGTCCGTTTTGGGAAGCGGTGATCACACTCCGCCAGGTTCCTGAATCGTAGCTCACACCATCTGCAACACGAAGAGGCTCGCCGGTGAGCCGCAGCTTGTCCGGATCGAAGGGCTGCGCCATCAAGGTGGTTTCGCGAACATAAAGCAGGAAGCCCGAGGCGTAAACGGGGCTGTCGAAGGCTTGAAAGAGGCGGAGGGGAGCGGCACCATCAATGGAGGTGACGTAGACTCCGGCACGGTCGGACTTGGGATTGGCGTGATTCACAGCGACATAGAGCACGTGCCGGCCATCCGGGAGAAAATGGGGCCAGCGGTGGCTAGTATGCTGGGACTCATCCACTTGGGTCAGCCGCTCGGGCGTCCCTCCCGAAGCCGGCAATCGGTATAAACCGGTACGAATATTGGGCGCAAACACAATCGCGCCTCCTGTTCCCCATGTTCCGCCTCGGGGATTGGGAGCATCGCACAATACGGAGATTGGGCCTCCCGAGGGGTCCGTGGTCTTGAGTTTTCCATCGGCGAAAAAGGCGAGCAACCGGCCGTCCGGCGACCAGAAAGGAAACCGCGCTCCTTCGGTGCCAGGAAGAGAGATGACAGCACCGGTCTCCAGCGACTCCACCCAGAGCTTGACTCCCGCGCCAAACACGATGCGGCTGCCGTCCGGCGAGAGCGCCATGGGCGCGCCGTCGTCTCCATTCAAGTGGAAATTAGTGTTGGCGGGAGGCACAATTGCGGCTTGTAGGGCTTGTGGAGTAGTCCGAGTCTCGCGCAAATGCTGAAAACCGAGAAGCAAAGCTAGCGCAGCGAATATGACTGCGCAAGCCCATGCCAGGCGCTCACGATTGCTCTTATGGGGAGGAGATGCTGCAAGATTTGTTGCCGCCCTGCCGCTCTGGACAATCCAGGAAAGTTCGCGAGCCACATCATGAGCGCTCTGCCAGCGATCCTCTGGATCCTTCACCAAGCAAGTCTGGATGACGTGTTCCAGCGCCAGCGGGGCCATCGGATGCAGCGTCGTGATTGGCGCCGGTTCATGTTCGAGGATCGCCGCGATCAGGCTCGCCCGGCTCTTGGCATCAAAGGCTTTCTTCCCTGTCGCCATTTCGTAGAGCACTGCGCCGAAGGCGAAGATATCCGAGCGCGTGTCAGCGTCCTTCCCTTCGAGCTGCTCCGGCGACATGTATTGAATCGTGCCCACGATTGCGCCTTCGGCCGTGAGATTCCGGCTCACCGTCGGTGAAGAGTCAACATCCCCACCGAGGGGCGCGGCCGCTTTGGCCAATCCAAAGTCGAGCAGCTTGGCGCCCGATTTCGTCAGCATGATGTTCCCGGGCTTCAAATCGCGGTGGACCACTCCTTGGCGATGAGCCTTGTCCAGCGCGTCAGCAATCTCCGTGGCGATGCGTAGTAGTTCGGCGGTCGGCAGGGCGCCCTTCTCGATCCGCCGGGCGAGCGTCTCGCCCTCGAGGTATTCCATCACCAGGTAATCGGTGCCATCCTGGTGGCCGACATCGTAGAGCGTGCAAATATGCGGATGATTAAGGCTGGAAACAGCGCGCGCTTCTCGCTCGAATCGCTGGCGTCTCTCCGGGTCTGCTGAGAACTGGTGAGGGAGGACCTTGATGGCAACAGTGCGAGCGAGTCGCGTGTCGCGAGCCTTGTAAACTTCACCCATTCCGCCCGCACCCAGGAGATTCACGATTTCGTAGGGTCCCAGCCGTACTCCTGAGGGCAGAGCCATTGGGCCGGATTATAGCTCATGCTTTGGGTCGAAACCTCAATTAGCCGCTGTGCCCCAAAGATGCGGTTTTGGCGCGCTTAAGGAGCACCCAGAATGTGGTTTAGGAGCAAGTACTTGAAGAGCCCAGGCGCTGGCCATCGGGGCCTGGGCGAGCCGCAGAGGGCGCAGGACAGAGCTAGCCAAAACTTTTCCGCGGCGAACGACCGGGCGAAGAATTCAACTGAAATCAACACTGGTAGCTCTCAAGATCTGGCGGAGAGGGTGGGATTCGAACCCACGAGCCCGCTTTTGGCAGGCTACCCGCTTTCGAGGCGGGCTCTTTCAACCGCTCAGACACCTCTCCGCGGTGCGGTGAGTTTCAAGATTAGCAGAGCGCCGGAAGGGCAGCAACTTGATGCAGCATTCGGCGATCAGTGATCGGCTCTCAGCGTTCAGCAACCTCAGCGCCGGCTGGTGCGCCTCCACGATTGGCGCCCTCGGTCAAGCCAGGGACGCATCGCCAACCTGACCACACGGCCCCCAGGGTTGGCCGTGCTATTCACAGTGCTATCGGCGGGCGGCGAAGAAGTTCTTCAGCAGGGCTGCGGCGGCATGGGCAAGAACTCCGGCAGTGACTTCGACGCGGTGGTTTAGCCGAGGATCATTCAGAATCTCGAAGCAGGTGCGCACGGCACCGCCCTTGGGATCGTCGGCGCCATAGACCAGACGGGCGATGCGTGCTTGGATCATCGCTCCGGCACACATCGCGCAGGGCTCGAGCGTGACGTACAGCGTCACGCCGCTGAGCCGGTGGTTGCCGAGCACTTGCGCCGCTGCGCGCAGAACGACCATCTCCGCGTGAGCTGTGGGGTCGCCGTCCCGCAAAGTTCGATTCGAAGCACCGGCAATCACGCGCCCTTCAACGACCGCGACTGCTCCAACTGGAATTTCCTCGACCGAGTCGGCTTTCCGGGCTTCGTCGAGCGCGACGCGCATAAAAACAAGGTCGGTGTCCACAATTTCTGCCATGCGCGCATCAGAATAGCATGGGGCAAGCGAGCCCGCGCCGCTGTTGGGGCGTCGGTTTGTGGCGCACATCTTGAGAGGGTGAGGACGCCTGGCCGCGCGATCCGCGACAAACCCCCGGGTCTGAAGACCCGGGCTACAAACACTTGCGGAAGTATGGCTAACTTGACTTCTCGGTGGCGAGGCCGCAGACTACTTGTACGATGAAAAATATCCTTCGGCGCATCTTTTTGGTGGACCTGCTCAAGGGGATGTGGGTGACGTTCCGCTACCAGGCCCCGAAGAACATCTACACGGAGCAGTATCCGCTCGAACGGCCGATGGTGGCCGAACGTTACCGCGGCGCGCCGCGTCTGAATATCAATCCGGAAACGGGCGAATCACTGTGTATCGCGTGCAACCTGTGCGCCCTGGCTTGCCCGGAGAATCTGATCGTGGTTGGCTGGCTGCGCGACGATGCCACGCGCCGGAAGGTACTGACGACATTCACCTACGACACTTCACGCTGCATGTTTTGCGGGTTGTGCGAGGATGCCTGTCCCACCGACTGCCTCGAGCTCACGCAGGACTTCGAGATGGCTCATTACAGCCGAGAGGGCGCCATCTGGGACCGTCACCGTCTCGAAGTTGGACCGACGCCGGCTCACTACACGCGTTGATGTTTCAGGTTTGGTCGGGGTTCAGGCTTCTCCCCATTTCTTGGCTTGCTCCCCTCAAAACCATAGGATATAAACTCACGGCGTCGAATTCTGCCGATTTCCACAATGGATCTGCGCAAAGACCCCATTACCCGGAGCTGGGTAGTTGTCGGTCATCCGGAGAAGGACAATATTCCTGCCGAGCCGTGTCCCCTTTGCCCAGAAAACCGCATTGAGACACGGGTGCTCTTGGCGCTTCCGGCTGACGGGCCTTGGCAGGTGCGCGCGTTTCCCCACCTCCGACCGCTGTATCGGATTGAGGGGGCGCCGAGCCGCGCTGCCGATGGAATCTACGATCGCATGGCGGCGGTGGGGGCGCACGAGATCATCGTCGAGACCCCAGAGCATTCCCGGTGGCTCGGTGATATGTCCGATGAAGAGACGGCGCGGGTGCTGGAAGCGTACGCGCAACGAATTTGCGACCTGAAACGTGACCCGCGATTCAAGTACGTCACGGTATTCAAGAACCGGGGAGCGTTAGCGGGTGAGGAATGGTCCCATTCTCATTCCCAAGTCACAGCGACGACTTTCGTTCCGCGCCGGGTCCTCTACGAGCTCCGCGCCGCCCGCGAATGGTTCCGCGAGCATGACCGCTGCGTATTTTGCGACATCCTGAGGCAAGAGGTCAGGCAAGGGAAGCGAATCGTGGATAGCCAGGGCGATTACGTGGCCTTCTGCCCTTATGCTTCGCGTGTTCCTTACGAGTTCTGGCTGATGCCTCGGCGGCACAATCACTTGTTCGAGGTGCCTTCCCCGGGCGAGAATCGCCGAAATCTTGCGGCGTTGTTGGGCCGAATGACCCGGCGCCTGCGCCAGGTTACTCAGGCATATCACCTGGTGCTTCACACGGCGCCCAACGCGATTCAAAGAAAGGGCGAGATGCTCGATTACTGGAAGACGATCGCCGATGACTACCACTGGCATTTCGAAATCATGCCCATCGTTGAGGATCGCAGCAAGTCGTACAGCATCAAGGAAGTCTACTTCAACGCCCTCAAGCCTGAACAAGCCGCTGAGCACCTTCGACAACTCGATCCCGGTCCAGCAAAGGGATGACGCGTTCGGAATTTCCGCTCGATTTCTCTGTTGTTGCAAGAAAGGATGATCTGCGCCTTGCGCCTCGCGGCTCCAGCCGCGAAAAACAACGTGGCGGCATACTGTTCCGATTGATATTCCTGGGATTTGTTCTGGTGCTTTGCTTCCTTGTGTATCTCGCGCGCAATCCGCTGCTGCGCATGGCCGGGCATTTCTGGATCGTGGATGACGCCCCCGTGGTTTCGGACGCGATCCTCGTCCTCGGTGACGACAATTATCACGGCGACCGAGCGGAGCACGCCGCCCAGCTCTACCGGGCGGGCTGGGCGCCACGCGTCGTCGCGAGCGGCAGGTTTCTGCGCCCCTACGCGAGCATCGCCGAGCTCGAGGAGCACGACTTGAAAGACCGGGGCGTGCCGCAGGCGGCCATTATCCGATTCACTCACCAAGCGGATAACACCCGGGAGGAAGCCTTGGAGCTGGGTCGGTTGATCCGCGAGCGAGGTTGGAAAGGAGTTCTGGTGGTCACCTCGAACTACCACACTCGCCGGGCGCGCTATATCTGCGGGCATCTCTTTCCCCCGGGGACCGCACTACGAGTGGTGGCGGCTCCGGACTCAGAGTTCGACCCGGACCGCTGGTGGCAGGGCCGAAAAGGACTTTCGCTTTTCTTCCACGAATCGGTTGGTTACGTGGTGGCGATGTGGGAGCTTCACCGGTCCGGGAGACCGGAAACTTCCATCATCCTAGGTGTCTCCAAGGCGTCGATGTCGATTTCGCGTCAGTACACTCCTCCCGGTTTACAGGCTTTCAACTCTGTACTATAGTTCGATTCTCCTCTTTCGGCCGCCCAGTGCTGGCAAAGGGGCCGGAACCTGAGTTCAGGAGGTTCTCATGTGGCGCAAGTCTTCCGAGGGGAAGCCGTCTTCGCCTGCCACCCCGCCGCCTTCGAACCCTGCGGGATCCGGTTCCTCGGCGCCTTGGACGCCGTATCGGGAAGGCTCAGCTCGGTTCGCAGGAAATTCCCCGGATAGTTCACGGTTGACCCAAGGCCTCAATTTCCGTGGAGATTTCTCCGGAACTTCCGATCTATATGTGGACGCCGCAGTGGAGGGAAAGATCCATCTGGCGCAGTCCAACGTAACCATTGGACCAAACGGGCGCGTGCAGGCGGAGCTCCTCGCCCGGGAGATCAGCGTGGAGGGTTCTCACAAGGGGAACCTGCGGGCCGACGACCGGATTGTACTGGGCCCGCTGAGCCGGGTCCGGGGCAATCTGACCAGCCGTCGAATCCACATGGAAGAGGGCGCCACTCTCAACGGCAAGGTGGAGATGGATTCGGACAAGGCCGCGAGCTCGCCGTCGGCGGGACGGCCTGCGGAGAAGAAGGTAAAGGAACTTGATTCGGCAGTCAGCGCCAAACAAGACGGGGCCAAGTAGGCGATGAGCTGGGTGGCCAAAACGCGCTCCGGTGGTCCCGGCGGCTCCTCGACGGCAGCAAAGACCGCTCCGGCAGTTACCTCGTCCGCTGCCTCCAATCGCCGGGTGTCGAACGGGCTGAAGGAGTTCCTCTGGCTCACCAGCGATGCCAAGCGTGGCCGCATTCTGGATCTGGGCCCGGCGTCCCAACCCACGATCAGTTTTTTCACCGAGAAAGGCTTCGGAATTTCCGCCGAAGACTTTCTTCGCGCGTGGAGAGAATTTCTCGGCGCCGAAGAAGATCGGCTCCGAAAAGCGCCAGTGGGCAACGAAGTGGAAAGGCTATCCGGTGATGTGCTGGCGGAGCGGTTCCTTCAGGCTTCGCTGAATTATCCGGCGGACAGTTTTACGGGCGTGCTGGCTTGGGATTTGCTCGACTACGCTGAGCCGGCGCTCGCCACGCGGATGATGGCTCGTTTGTATGACATGCTGCGGCCCGGCGGGGTGGTTCTGGCTCTCTTTCACAGCCGCCCTGCCGAACGTTTCCACCGGTATCGCATCGCGGATGGTCAGACCATTGAGTTGCTGCCTGCTCCCTTGCTGGCCACGCAGGTGCGGGTGTTTCAGAACCGTGAAATTCTCGATCTCTTTGGTCAGTTCCGCTCGTCGAAAACCTTTGTGGGGCGCGATCAGCTTCGCGAGGCCCTGTTCCTGAAATAATCGCCAGTTCCACGATCGCGGCGCAGCACTTCTTCGCTCAGCTCCAGGTCAGACCGCACGCTTCGGGATGGGATCCAACAAACCGATTCAGTCATAGAGAAGTTCGAGAAAGGGGAAACAATGAAGGCGATTCGTTTGCATGCGCGGGGAGGACCGGAACAGCTCGTTTTCGAGGATGCGCCCAAACCGGTTGCGGGCGAATGCGATGCACTCGTCCGCGTCTACGCTTCCGGTATCACACCCACCGAGCTCACCTGGAGCGAGACCTACCAAACATGCGAGGGAGCGGAGCGCATCCCGACGATACCGGGCCACGAGCTTTCGGGCGTTGTCGAGATGTTGGGGCCGAGGGCGTCTGAGCCTGCGATTGGAGAGGCGGTTTACGCCCTCACCTCGTTCTGTCGAGACGGCACCGCTGCCGAATATGTTGTGGTGAAGGCGGAGGACCTCGCGCCGAAGCCTCGAACCCTCGACCACTCGGCGGCTGCGGCCGTCCCGCTATCCGCGCTGACGGCCTGGCAAGCGCTTGCCGACCACGCAGGATTGAAGAGCGGCCAACGCGTGCTGATTCACGGCGCCGCCGGTGGCGTGGGCACTTTTGCCGTTCAGATCGCCCACTTGTTTGGCGCGCACGTGATCGGCACGGCCTCGACTCGCAATGTCGATTTCGTGCTCGGGCTCGGAGCGGACGGCGTGGTGGATTACACCAAGGCTCGATTCGAAGGTGTGGTGCGAGACGTGGACGTGGTGCTGGATACAATCGGAGGCGACACGCTCGAGCGTTCCTGGCGCGCGTTGCGCAAGGGAGGAGTGCTCGTGAGCATCGTGGAGAATGTTGCCCACGAGCGGGCCGCCGCTCGCGGCGTGCATGGAGTATTTTTCATTGTCAAGCCCAACCGCTCCCAGTTAGTTGAGATCGCGCGTCTAATTGACACCGGGAAGTTGAGGCCGGTCATCGGAAAGGTTGTGCCACTCGAACAAGCGCGCGATGCATTCGAGCGCGGCCTCACCGGCCACAATCGGGGCAAAATCGTCCTGCGCGTCGCCGAGCAGGCCGCTGCCAAAGCCTGATCTTTTCTCTTGCATCCGGTCGCAGAAAGGGGTACAAGGCATCCAGAAGCACCTAGGACATGGAGGGAGGTATGACTCCACCGGGCCTAGAATTTTGATCGACTTCGACACACCGCTTTTGCGGTGTGAACCGTAGGCGGCGTCCTCGACGTCACCTCGGCTTCAGAAAAGTGTAAAGCGGGGAGCTGCCAGGCTCCCCGCTTTGCTTTTGTGGAGGTCAAGAGATTGGCCGGCTCCTGTTGACGTACCTGGTTCCTGAAAGGCCAGGCACGGATGTGAACAGAGCCAGGTCACCTCTTATCGGGTTGCGGGCGAGCGACGGGTGAGGCCTGCTTTTTCGCGCGCATCTTGAGGCCTTGAAAAATCGCCGGCATCAACGAAAGCACAATCACGACCGCGATCACCCAATGGATCTGGCTCTCGATATGCGGCACAGTCCGACCGAGCGAATAGCCGACCAGGACCATACTCCAGACCCAGAAGATACCGCCGAAAATATCGTAGCTGAGATAGCGCAAATAACTCATTCGGGCGGCCCCGGCCACCGGAGGGCAAAACGTTCGAATGATGGGCACAAAGCGCGCCAAGATGATGGTCTTGCCGCCGTATTTTTCATAGAAGCTGTGGGCCCGTTCGAGGTGCTGTTTTTTGAAGAACCGGGAATCCTGGCGCTGATACAGGCCGGCCCCGGCCCGGCGCCCAATGGCATAGCCAAGCTGGTCACCGGCAATCGCGCAAAGCGTGACGAGAGTGAGCAGAAAGCTGAGCCGGATTTGCCCGGCGGCAGCGAAGACCCCCGCCGTCACCAGCAGGGAGTCGCCCGGCAGGAAGAAGCCCACGAACAGTCCGGTTTCCACAAACACGATCGTGCACACCAGAAGGACGCCGCCCCATTCAATCAGGCCTCGCACGTCATAAAGATGGTGCAGGATTTCCTTCAAGGATTCGATCATTCCCGGATTCCCCTGGCATGAACGGTCAGTCAATCCGTGCGCCGCGCATGGTGCAGTTCTAGAATAACAGAAAAGCTCTGATTCCTCGGCCTGCGCTGAAAGCCTTGTTCGATGGGCCAGAAGGGCACTCCGACCCCGATTCCCCTTGAAATCACTTGAGATACCTCTAGTACTTCCCTCCCAGAAGTTTTGGCTCCGTGTACCATGGCCGCCAACAAAGGCACCCGCCACAATGGCCTCGTTCGACAGGAACTCAAACTCGAAGGGGGATTGACCATGGAAGGTGGCTACGCAGTCTGGATGGGACAACCGGTGATCCTGCGAGTTGTGGCGGGCAATCTGCGAGTGCCGTTGCGCGGGAAACTGATTGCCGAGACGAACGACGTGGTTCGCCTGCGCATCGCCGAGAGCTGGGATGTCGACATTTTCAAGTCTATGGTCGTCGCTGTCGAGCAAGACAATCCTGTCCATATCGTCCAATAGAGGGATTTTGCAATGAACGGCACGGCCGATAGGAATCGCTCTCTGAGGGAGGACGGAATGGCAAGAGCTTTGGCAATTCCCGCCTACCCGGTGAATCGCACTTGGCGCAAGTCGCTGCTGGAAATTCGGGACACGTCGTTCATTCTGCTATATCAGCTCGTGTTCCAACTGATGACGCTATTACGGCGCTGGAATTACTAGCCCGTCGGCAGCCAAGAAAAGTTTACGGCCCAGCACCCCCTCAACACCCCGGCCCCGGGTTGCACTCCTCCAACCCGGGGCTTTCTTTTCGCCCCACTTGATCTGAATTGCTTCTGAGAACGTCGAGATTTCATTTGACAGGCTGGGGCGCCCTGAACAGACTAGGCGTCCGACTGCGCGCGGATTCCGCTGTGGACGTGCGCGCGCCGATTCCGTAAAGAAACTCAGCGGGACATAGCCGGCCGTGAAACTTACTCTCCTCGATTGGCTGGTCATTGCGGCCTATCTGCTTCTTACGCTCGTTCTAGGTCTGTACTTCCGGCGTCGCTCGAGCCAAAGCACCGCCGATTATTTCGTATCCGGGCGCGGCGTAGTGTGGTGGCTCGCAGGAACCTCGATGGTGGCCACCACATTCGGCGCCGACACGCCGCTGCTGGTCACCGGCCTTGTCTATACGCGGGGAATCGCCGGGAATTGGCTGTGGTGGAGCCTGCTGCCCGCAGGCATGATGACGGTTTTCCTTTACGCACGATTGTGGGTTCGCGCCGGATTGATGACCGACGTGCAATTCGCGGAGATGCGCTACACAGGACGACCGGCCGCGTTCCTGCGCGGTTTTCGTGCCATCTATCTGGGTCTCCTCATCAATTGCCTCATTCTTGGCTGGGTGACGAAGGCGATGACGACGATTGCCGGCGTCACTCTCGGTGTCAGCGACCGCGCCGCCCTTGCTGTCTGCATCTTCTTTCTCATCCCATTCACCGGCCTCTACGTTTCACTCGGCGGACTTTGGGGTGTGCTCTGGACGGACCTGTTTCAATTTGTGCTGAAAATGGGAGTGGTCATCGCTGTGGCATGGTACGGGGTTCGCGCCGTCGGAGGATTCAGCGCGTTGCTCGCAAAACTCGCGGCGATGCGCGTGGCCACTCCGGGCGCTGCTGACGTAACGGCGTTCTTCCCCGATTTTTCGCATGGTTTCGCGAGTGAAGCAGTGTGGACCCTCCCGGTAATCACCTTTTGCGTCTATCTGTGCATCGAGTGGTGGGCCTTCTGGTATCCGGGATCCGAGCCGGGCGGCGGCGGCTACGTGGCGCAGCGCATCCTCAGCGCGCGGGACGAGCGCGACGGCCTGCTCTCGGTGCTGTGGTTCAACTTCGCTCATTACGCGTTGCGGTCCTGGCCCTGGATTCTGGCGGCGCTCGCCGTGGTCGTGCTCTATCCCGGCTTGGAGCATCCGGAGTCGGGCTACATGCTCGTAGCGCTGGACCACATTCCGGCGGCGCTGCGCGGCTTGGTTGTCGCGGGTTTTCTCGCGGCGTTCATGTCCACGATTGCGACGCATCTGAATTGGGGCAGCTCGTATCTGGTTGAGGACTTTTACCGCCGCTTCCTGCGTCACGGTGCGAGCGAATCACACTACGTCAACGTCGGGCGGCTGGCGACGCTGCTTATGGTCGTCGCGGCGGCGTGGGTTTCATGGGAACTGGCAACGATTCGCTCCGGCTGGGAGATTCTTCTCGAGATCGGCGCCGGAACCGGAGGCGTCTACCTTCTGCGATGGTATTGGTGGCGCGTAAATGCGTGGAGTGAGATTTCGGCAATGGCCACCGCGCTGGTCGTTTCAGTGATCTTTCATTGGGTCGCGCCGTTTGCAGGTTCCGAGCCGGTCCGTTTCGCCAAGTCAGCGCTGGCGACAACGATTGTGACCACCGCCTGCTGGATTGGCGTCACCTTGCTTACTTCGCCTGAAAAAGAAGAGATTCTCGTGAAATTCTATCGCCGCGTACGGCCCGATGTTCGTGGCTGGCGTCCGATTGCCCCGCTGGCACCCGATGTGACTCCAACGCAGGATCTGGGACGGAATCTCGGCAGCTGGGTGGTCGGCTGCGTGATGATCTATGCCGCGATGTTCGGCATCGGAGAAATCTGCTTGCTTGCCCCAGGAAAGGGAATTCTGCTGCTTGCTTTGGCCGCCGTCTGCGCCGTTTTCATCTACAGACAACTCGGCGCAGAAAGCCGAATCGCGCCGACAGAAGCGCTCGAACCGGAGCCGAGCAAGGTTCTGAAGTGACGCCCGCAACGGGCTCACCTGGAAGGCTCTAACTTCGCGCCGAATTGTAGTCGAGGTCTGGCGAAAGAAGAACAAATAGACGCCAATGTGGGTTCGCCTGTTGGAGAGGAGAAGGGGCGGTCAGCGAACTTCGATCGTGAGTGTTGCGGTCTTGGAGTGTCCTGCGCCATCGTCAGCGGTCAAGGTGTAGGTGGTGCTTTTCTCCGGGGAGACTTGAATACAGCGGCTATAGGAGGGCCAAACCGCATCGGCCTGCGGCTCGAGGCGCACGGATTTAGCGTTGGAAACGCCATAGCAGAGCTGAGCGGTATCGCCGCGCCGAATGGCGCCGGGGCTCGCATAGAAGCTCAGGATGTCGAAGCGGTTTCCGCCTAACATGTCCACCGTGCGCTGATCGTCGGCGCGCCTCTGAGTTGCTGCCCTTCGTTCGATCTCGCGATTTTCTTGGTGGCGCGAGTAGGACACCCAGCCCACATAGAGCAGGATCAACGCGATGAGCGACCAGGACACGATCAGATAAGTTCGAGTTCCTGCGCGCGGCTTGGGATCGGAACCATCCAGCATGACCAATGTCTGCTCCTCAAGAAGCTCTTACCGCGGAAAAGCTGTTTTGTCCACTCCGCAAGGAATTCATCACATACCGAGTATAATTCTGCAAGATCGTATGCGGTTATGCGATCCGCAATGCCAGGTGCAGTTCGTCCTTGAAGCCTCATTTCAGTCTTCAGCCGCGCGAGGAGCGCGAATGAGACCACCCTTTCGGGAAGCACTGCGCAAGGCGCTGCGGTGCCGGTGCCCGAACTGCGGGCGAGGCCCTGTCTTCGCCCGATGGCCGAACAAGGTGCTGCCCTGCTGCCCGCATTGCGGACTCACGTACTTCCGCGAATCCGGTTATTACGTCGGCGGCATGATCGTCACGTATGGTTTAACAGCGGCCGTGCTGATCTCCGTTTATGTTGTGTTGCTCCTTTTTCCAGACGTAAAGATCTTGTCCGAGAACGTGAAGTCAGTGCTGTGGTTTGTCTTCGCTATCCTTCTGACGCTGGCCCTTGTTCGACGCTCTTACAGCCTGTGGCTCGCTCTCGACTTCTGGATCGAACCGTGGAAGCCCGGCGAGCCAAAATGACCGCGGTCTGAGAGTTTCGAGGGACGTACACGATGTACATCGCAGGGCGACGTGCCAGACGCCGAGAGCCGCGGATGGCACCTCACCGGTCTGTCGCTGACGCGGGAGGCGTTCCCGGACTATTCCTTCTGATCATTGTCGCCATCACTTCACCGAAGGCGACCATACCGTATCCAAGAGCGAAGCAGCCGAGGATGTTGTTCCACGCGAGATTGAGTTGGATAGACTCACAAGGCGTGGGGGCACCTAAGCGACGGGACACCCACAACAGAAACCAAGCGAACACGAATCCTAGAAAGAGGCCATGTGGTGCAAGCAGTACACCACCGCTGGTTTCTGCTTGAACAGCGGTCTGTGGCGAATTTAACTTTTCAGAAATATACCACGCCAACCAGTGCAAGCCTTCAATCGCGACTACGGAGAGAAAATACACGACCAGATACCAAAGCGCTTCTGGCCAACCTGCATTGCATATCGGCGGCTGAGCCGTGAACTTCCCGTTGTGGGCGAGGAATACAGAGCCTGGGCCAAGCATCAAAGTGAAGAGGCTTCGATGAGCGACACGCGACCAATCATACTCACGCATCATTCCGCTATCCTCGCATACGATTCAATGCTTTGCATACTGATGTGCAAAGATTACGCAAAACGCTCAGCGGCGCAACGCGCTAAGTTATTGGATTGAATGGCGCGCCCGGAGAGATTCGAACTCCCGACCTTTTGGTTCGTAGCCATTCAGCACAAAAATCTCAATGCCGTCCAGCCACTGACATAGCGAGCGAGGGCACCGTTTTTCAGGTCGGGAGATGTTCTATTGATGTTCCAAATGAGGAAGAACTGAGATGAAGGTTCAGTTCATGGCGCTCGCGGTTCTGTCGGGCAATGGCCGCGGACGTTCGATGGATGAGGGGACCCGCGAGAAGATTGGCCGGGCCGTCAAGCAGGCGTGGGAAAAGAGGAAGGGCCAGCGGGCGTGACATAAGCTGTTCGGTCACTTGCCCGCTTCAGATGAAACCTGTTTTGTACGTCCTCGGAACAAATCAAAAACAGTTCCCGCGTTCCTTCCCAGCTCCTGTCGGAGGCCTTTGTAGCGCTTGTTTGTGATGCGGATTCTCGACCTCCGGCCAGCTTTGCAACCAGTCTTCAAGGCTGATGCATCATCAAACGAGCAAGAGATGGTCGCTGCGGAAACAAGCACGTCATTCCTGGTGCCGAGATTACTTCAGCTTCGCGTACTCGGCCTTGGCCTGCTTCAGGATGGAGATGCAGGGGTCGGCGTTTTCCCGGAGTGCGCCCTACGCACCGGCTACAGATACCTGCTCGACTGATTGCTTCGCCGGAGCCAGCGCGATCAGTGTTACACCGATGACAACCAGGACAGCCACGGCGGCCAAAAATCCTCCGCGTTCGCTCGGAATCTGGAATGCCAGGACCGCCATTACAGCGCCATGAGCAAAGCTCGACCATGCTGTGAAA
Organism: Candidatus Acidiferrales bacterium; assembly: GCA_049644285.1. Classification (GTDB taxonomy): domain Bacteria; phylum Acidobacteriota; class Terriglobia; order Acidiferrales; family UBA7541; genus CAVRXT01. The sequence continues at coordinate 43,346 of JBARRP010000062.1, forward strand.
GCGATCAGGCTGCGATTCGCTGATGGATTACGCGCTGCGAGCAGCAAGAAAATCCCGAGCGTGACGTAGATGCTAAGCATCATCTTGTCGCCTTCCGAAACCGACTGATTCCGTTGCCATAGAGACGTCATCAAAGGATAAGCGCCAGCCAAAAAGAGCAATCCCACCAATACCATCACAACCTTCAGCGCCCGTTCTCGATTCATGGTGCCCTCCCGCTAAATCACGTAATGTGGAAAAGAAAATATACAGCCTTATTTAAACAACGGCTTTCATGTGCGGACCCCCGCTGTGCTGGCCTGCTCCTTCCATCGTTGAACGTTCACGCCCTTCACGATGAGCCATAGCATCAGCGATGCTTCCGCGAGGAAACCGAGGACCTTAAGGTAGGTGGACAGATAGTTTGCGAGCGGTGACAGAAAGATCAACCAACCCAAACCGGCAAGCGCCATCAGGACGCCCAGAATTCGAGGCAGGAAGGTCGACCTGAAAATGAGGTAGCCGAGCAGCAGACAATAGGGCCCGAAAAATACCAGCGAGCTGATTTTGTAGGGAGCGAGATTAAAGAGGCCAAGAACATCATTGGCGCATCCGACGAGGCTGAAGAACGCCGCGAGCAAAGAGAGACTCCTGTTCACCGGCTTAAAAAGGTAATAGAAGAGCAGCGTCACCGCGATGTAGAACACGTACGCGATGAGGTTGACGGCGTCATAGGCAACAAGCCGGCCCCGGCCGACGAAGGCCTCGGCGGATACTGCGGTCAGAAAGTAAAGCAAATAAACGACACCGGTAATCCTGGCCCTGGGACGCGGCGACGCTTCTGCAATCCGTTCTGTCATTTCCAGTTTGCTGGGGATGATATCATCTTTAGGCTGAGTCTTTTGGGGGGGTAGCACCGTGGCGCGAAAGGATGTAGAGCGGTTCCTAGCCGGATTTTCTCACGAGGAGTGGCATGAGTGAGCGCAGCGGCTGAATTTTCTAGGATCCAGCTTAGGTCGCGACAATGCTACTTCTTTGGGTGACCCACTCGCTGATCCGAAACGACCTACGG
>JBARRP010000063.1:0-31454 GCA_049644285.1 Candidatus Acidiferrales bacterium
GCGCCAAACTCTATCACCTAGCTCCAGCGTCTGGCCATTGCGCAGCAGAGGCTGCATGAGCTCAACAAGAAAAGGTTCTGCCACTCCAAAAGAAAAATTCCTTGACACCTAAGAGAGAATCTACGGCTGCAACAACGAGTTACATTCAGGGGCTGCATTCCCAAACGGGCCGAAGCGCGGAGGCTTTCGTTTCGTGTCCGTATTGCATCGAGGCCAAGGCAGGGCGCTCGCAAGCGTGGGTGAGGTTCCGGCTGCGGTTCAGGCTACCCGGCCAAGGGAGAGACAAAAACGAAAGCGGCTCCCGGGGGGCGGGAGCCGCTTGGGGGTGGTGCGGGGCTGGAAAAACTTTCTACTGGTTCGGCATCAGGAGTTGCGTGAAGCCGATGGTGTTGATGGTGCGGAACATCGGCGTGCGCGGCGGCAACAACTGCGGCGTCAGGAACTCGGCGTCGAAGGTGTAGCCGCGGCTCGGCGGATCATAGACGATGCCGCAACATTTGTAGATGCCGTTCGCCTGGCGGTTGTAGTAGAAGCTGACAATCGAGCCTTTGTAGAAGAGCTGCTGCCCTCCCCAATTCTCGATGTAGCGGAGGAAGTTGTGGGTTCCGCCGTCGGTGCCGAAGTCCTGGACGCCGCCGACCTGCGGGAAAGAGACGCCCTTGCCGCTCACAATCGCGGTGCGATAGGTAGTTGTAAGCGCGTTCCTCCCGCCGTCGTTGTAAGGCGAGATGAACGAATTGACGTCGTTCCAGTTGTTCGAGAGGAACGTCACGGCATCAGCCATCACCGACGTCGCCTGGTGGGCACCGCCGTAGTTCCCGCCGGGCAAGGCGTTGTAGTCGCCCTGGATGTACGCCGGATTCTCAGCGACAACGGTCAATCCGCAGGGAACAGTGTCGCAGGTGCCGATGGCAAACGCTCTGCCATTTACGATCTTAAGGGCGCGGCGGAAAAAACCCGGTGAATTGATCCGAGCGTCTTGAGTGTGGAAATACACGGCACCCGGCCAGGCAAGACCACCGTTTACGGCTGAACAGATTGGGTTCGGGTTCGCTCCGATCGCGTTCGTGGCCGGGTTTCCCGGAGCCCCTGCCGGCAAGACGTTTGTCAAGAATGGAACAGGCGGAATAACGGGAGTCTCGCCGTATGTGCGGAGGGTCAAATCACCCTCCAGATCCTCGCCTTGGTCGAGCGCGCCGCTCGGACAGCCGTTGGCCACGTCTCCCGGATTGACGATGTCGTTGAAACCGTAGGACCCGGTCTTTGTGCCCGTGACCGGATCCACGTTCTCACCCCGGCGGTCTGAGAAATAAACGGTGTAGCCGGTCACGTTGTTAGCCAGCTTTCCGACCGCATCATTCAGGAACCAGTTCGCCAAGTTCGTCGCGTCCAGCTCGACGTAACTCATCACTCCGTTGGCCGTTAGCAGGTTGCCAGGTATCGCAGCCTCGCGGAAGACGCCCTCGCGCGGATCGAAGAGAACGTTGGGCCAGAAGTCCTGCGAGGTCGCGCCCGTGGCGGTACCGCAACCATTGCCGAACGGATTGGGGGCATAGACTGTTGATGGATTATCGCGAAGCCGTGCCAGCCGAATAATGGCAGTCGGGCTGGGATTCACACAGCCTGAGACCGGGATCTGTACACCCGGAGCCGGGAGCGCCCCAACCTTGCCCAGTGGCGGCAATGCCGCTGCTGTCGCAAAGGGATTGAGATTCTTTCCGGTGAAACCATAGTTCAGGATGTTCTGAGTTACGTCGACCCACCCGCCGGCGGCATTCTGATATTCGATCTTGATGCAACCCCAGATGATCGGCTGCCCGGGCGCGACGGGAGCTGCGGTGGGGCCGGCATACCAATAGCCGTCCGCGGAATTGTAGGCGGCACCACCGGCTCCGGACTCGGGTAGAGATTTCTTAACTGCCTCGGTATACCAGGCAGGGAAGGCCTGCCCCTTCGTCGTATCAACGGCGAGCGATGCCAAGTCAATCGGCGCTGTCGCGGTCACGGTGTCGAGACCGACCATATCCGCGGCGGCACAGGCACCGCTATTGGGGGCAGCATTGGGAGGGTTGTAATCCGAGATAAGTATGCGCAAGCTGGCTTGCGAGAAATAGCGTTCTCCGAATTTGAGCGGGTTGGCTCCCTTCTCGCCGGGCACGGGCCGGCGGATCATGTCAATCGGGGCGCCGCCGAGGCCAGGGGTGGCAATGGTCAGCGTCAACGTGGTGGCGCCGGTAGCGCCGTTCCGAATATCGCCGTTGTAGGTGCCAATCGAAAGACTGTTCCATGGCGGGTTGTTGGGGTTCTGGTTGACATTGCCCACCACATTCGGGCCCAGATTGCTGCCTTCGGTCTCAGCCAAGGCGCGAAAGGTAGTGTTAGGAACGGTGTCAACATTCACCGTGCCGTCATAGTTGCCCGGCACCGGAAGGCCGTTGGCAAGGTTCGTGCGAATGACTTGACCCACGGCGGTCACTTTATCCGCGAGCGTCAGCGTGCTGCCGGTTCCTTCCGCCAGCCAGAGGTTGCCATTCGTGTGCACGCGGCCCCCGAAGTTGAAGTTTGGGCCGGCGAAAAAGCTCAAGTCCGTTTGAGAGAAAATGCCGAATTGGAAGACGGGGATGGCCACGGTTTGAACGAGGCGCTGAAGCTTCACTTCCGAGCCGATGAGAGTGCGGGCTTTCACTGTGACAGTGAAAGGCGTCAGAAGACCTTGCAGTCCCGCATAGGGTCCCGAGAGAATCTGATGATTCTGAGCGACAGGGTTGGCGGGAGCGTTCGCCCAGGTGATCTGGTAGCCCGAGGTGTCACCGGGAGCCGGATAGTTTACTCCCTGGAGGACCGGAGGGCCGAGAGCGACAATGGTGTTGATGTCATTGGCGCTGAGGGCGTAGTTGTTGTTGAACTGGTTGCCCAGATCAGAGGTAATCTTTTCCATACCCGCTTCGGCGCCATAGAAGGCCATCTGGTGGTCTTTGTTGTTGCCACCGAGACGCTGGTCACTCATCACCAGCCACGACAACCCGACGATGATAGTGGAGACCAGCAACAGAACCAGCAGCGCTGTCACCAGAGCGATTCCTTTTTCGTGTCTGTCTCTCACCGCTTTTCTCCTTTTCATACCGTCGAGGCCGCAGCCCTATTGAAACTTGGTCACGAACGCCAGGCTGCGGAGACTGACCTGCGTGTTCAGGTTGTTGCGAAAGCACTGTCCGGTCTGGCTATAGGGGCTTTCCGAGCGCGCCGCCAGATAGATATTCACTTTGCGAAACTGATTTGGCGAGTCGGGGACAATAGCATCCCGGGCGTTGGACGGCCCGATGCCCGGGTAGGCCCCTGGAACTGCCGAGTTCGCTACGTCGAAGGTGAGCTGCAAATCCTCGAGCACCTCGCCGACGGGCTGCGGCGGGTTGTAATTCACCTGGCGCATCAATTGAGGCCGCAGGGGATTCGTGTTATAATCGAGATAATAAGTAATCATGTAAATACGAGTGATCGTTGTAGGAGGATACGGACCGCCGGCCCCTGGCGCGCCGTTCTGCATTTGCAGGATGGTGTTATTCGGTTGAACCCTGGCATTCAGACCTGAGGGATCGCCGCCGGCGGCAAAGAAGATATTCGGAGGGGCCACGGCGGTAACGTATTGGATCACGTTCTGCGGACCCTGTCCGTTGCTGAACAGGATGAGGTCCCCTACGGTCACGTTGTTCGTGCCGAAAGCCAGATTGAAACAACCGGGAGCGACGGTCACCTGATCACCCGCCGCGGTGATAGTCCCGTTGCAGACAGGGGGACCGGGGTTTTGAAACACCGGATTGCCGTTCAAGCGATTCGGGGGGACGGCCCCGTCGACCAAGTTGTTGTCGGCGTACAGGATCGTAATCATGTCGGTGTTGCTGCCAGCGACCACAGCACCGGTGACGGGATTCCGTTTGGGCTCTCCAATGGCTGCGCCCGGAATGACTGCCGGAAGATTCGTGTACGCCGTGTTAAAAGTCAGGGCAAAAGGGGCAGGGCGATTGATGTTAGAGACCGGAGGATTGGCGGCGTTCGTGGGAATGGGAATTCCTCCAGTCGGAATTCCTTCACCCGCCTGGATGATGTCGCGCAGCATGTAGTTCATGCCGGCGCGCAGGTTCTCCTGCATATTCGCCATCAAGGTGACGCCTTCGTTGGCGTGCTGTGCCTGGGTGAGCGCGCCCAGGGTGGCGGCGACCAACACCACCGTGATGGCAACTGAAACCAGCATTTCCAGGAGCGTGAAACCGGCTTGCTTTTTCATGTGAGTTTCCTCGCTCTTTCTCATGAAAACGCTGAGATGTAAGTCGTTAACTGGTAGGTCCGTTGGAGCTGGCCGGTGTTATAGGTGATGACGACCTGAATCGTTCGCAGGTTCGGGTTCCCGGCGACATTCGTGATGGTGATCGTGCGTTGAAAGTTCGACAGGGGCACCCTGACATCGTCAGCGGTGCCCATGATGCCATCCGCACCGGGAAGAATGATGCAATCAGGATTGTTCGCCTGATCCTGCGCTGTGCCGACAACTCCGTTGGGTCCCGGGGCAAGAAGCGGCTGGGGGCCCGGCAGAAAGACTCCCACCCCGCCCTGAACGTTTTGAATGTCCGCCCAGGTCACTTGCGCGGTATCGCGGGCTGCAAAGATGCCCTCGACCGCCTCCTCCGCCTTCTGATGGGCGATGAAATCATCCTGGGACGAATGCATGTAAGCCAGTCCATTGGCGAGCATGGCAGCCAGGCCCAGAACGCCAAAGGCTAGGATGGCGGTAGCAACCATCGTCTCCAGCAGAGTGAAGCCCAGCGCAGACTGGCGCCGCTTTCGCACAAGCATCGCTTGCCTCCGTCTCATTGGAACCAACCTGTCAGAGTGCCTTTCCAGGCTCGAATACGTCCCGTCCCTCCCAACACCGTGACCGCACGCGCGGTCGATGGAAAAGCCGGATTGCCGAGGAACACGGTGCCGGTTATGGGCAGACCCGTTCCCGCGTTCGTGAAGGCACCGGTGCTGTCGAAGTACATCCCTGCGGGCGGCCCATTCGGCACACCCGCAAAGAGGATGGCGTTGCCGTTGCCGTACCCGTCCGGGGTGTCCGGTTGGCCAGCAAATACGAAGAACACCACGGTTTGTTGCAGTGGCACCGTGCCCAGGACCACATCGGGTCCGGCGCCCGCCGTGAGCGAATTCTTGACCGTGACCGTAACCTGGTTGGGCTGGGGCACATTAAACTGCACCTGGACCCAGCGACGATTCGCAATGGCGTACTCCCGTGCGGTGCGCAATTCTTCAAGGACCTGATCCATCGCGGCGTTCGCGCGCATCTGCTGGACGTTGGGCTGCATCGAGATCATGGCCATCGCTGCCACAACAAAAATGATGGCGATCACGACCATCAGCTCGATCAGCGAGAAGCCGTCTGCCTTCGTCCTTCCTCGTACGGCTTGGCGCGTTGCCTTACCGGCGTTATTCACAGGACCACCCTTGTGACGTTGCCCTAATCAGCAGGCGAACATCCGAAATTCTAGCCTTAGTAGTGCATTTGCCTGGCCAGGGGGGCATGCGGGCAACCCAATGAAAACAAGGGCCTAAAACGCGAGGCGGGGAACGACAACTTGGGGAGGCTTCGGCGACGGGGTCAAAACGTTACAGAAGATCACTCCGCTGACCGATTCGCGCGACCGGCTGGCGAGGCCGGTCTAGGGACAAAGCATCTGCGATGGATCGGACGCAATCTCGACAATGGTGTGGACGAAGTTGAATCTTTTCGTAGCGTGAATGAAGCTCAGTGCATGGCGAGGCGCTCGAGTTCGGTGACTACGCGGTCCAGTTCGTCAACCAGCGGAGTTCCACCCGTGGCTCGTAGGGCTTTTTCCATCTCGCGGTAATACCACAGGGTGCCGTGTTTGCCACCACTGAAACGCGACCACACAGCATCCCGGTGGAGACGATAATCGGCCAGAACCTCGCGGGCATTGTAGAGCTTGTCGGCAGCGGAGACGAGCCGCACGCTCGCGGGCGCGCTCGCCACCTCCGTGATGTATTTTTCTTTTCGCTCGCGCCAGGGCGGCTTGGGGATTGTGTCGCTGTCCGAGCAGCCTTCGACAATCTTCGCCACGCGCGGTCCAAATCGCTTGCGGATTTCCAGCAAGGTCTTTTGGCCACCCTGATCCTCGACGGCATCGTGGAGAAGCGCGGCAATGGCTTCCTCTTCCGTTCCTCCGGATTGCAGGACGAGCGAAGCGACTCCGAGCAAATGACCGACGTACGGGCGGGTGGTGCCCTTGCGGAACTGGCGGGAATGCAGCCGCGCAGCGTAGACCAGCGCGCGGTGAAATTTTTCGCTTAGCGGCGGCCGTTCAACCATTACTCACGGACTTGGTAGCGCCAACGGGAATCGAACCCGTATTTGAGCCTTGAAAGGGCTCTGTGCTAACCGTTGCACCATGGCGCCACTGGATTCGTGCAACCGTGGGGAAATTCATTATCGGAGAAAGGCGGGGAATTGACAAGGACGGGGTGACGCCTGCGTTGAGAAACCCCCGGCAGATTAGCCTCTTCGACCTGCGCCTGCTGGCGCAGGTCTCCGCTCGCGGTGACAACACGCCGCGCGAAAACTGCGAATTCGCCCTATGAGGCGGCGCGAAAGAAGACGCGCCAAGAACCGCCGGCGGGACGCCCGGCGCTATGGTTCTCGCTCGCTAGAAATTGCAGAAGGGTTGAGTGCTACTCCGCTTCGGCAGAGGAGGGTGAGGTACGGGTCGATCAGAATTTTGCCGGGATGGACGCGAGAAACAAAATGGAAGCGGGTCTCCGGGCCGGCGGTTACAACCGTGCCGAGCCACACGGGTCTTGCGCCGGAGCGGGCGGCGTACAACGGAACCGCTGCGGTAAACAGCGAAGGAACCTCGGCCTGTTTCAACTTTCCTGTGACGACGAACTCATTGCCGCGCGACCGCGCCTGAAATTCCACCGAATAGCGCGGAATGCCGGTGCCGCGCACCCACTCGTCGAAGAACCAGTCCATCGAATGGCTTCCTTCGAGGTCCATCGCGGGCGTCATGAATTTCTCGAGGGCCGCTTGCAGATCAGCGTTCGAGAGCGCCTGAAAGCGGTGTTCAGTCAGCACGGTGCGGAGAAAGTTTTCGAAGCGGGCGTCGGGAGTCTTCGAGGCGGGGTCGCGCAACATCATCCGCAGCATGTGCACGACCCAGGCTCCTTTCCCATAGATGATGGTGTTGTAGGCATCCGGGGTCTTCGAAGAATCCAGCCGATATCCCGCGTTGAGTGAGCCTGCGTTCTCGACGATCTCATCGGAGGAGCCCGCTTTGACCAGCAGTTCGTCGCGATAATGCTCGAGCCACTTCGTCAACAAGCGCCCCGAGGGTTTCTTGTTGTCGGCATACCAGAGCGCGAGATAGTTGGCCATCGCCTCGTGGATCCAGTTATCGCGATAGCTCACGATTCCTACCTCGTTCCCCCACCACTGATGGGCGACCTCATGGAAGGGCATCATTTCGTTGATTTGCTGTTGAGTGCGTGCTCCGGCCCCGACTTCCTGTTGGGCCTCGGGCGGAAGGAAAACGATTGTGGGCAGATAGAGCAGGCCGGGCCACCCCTGCCCGAAGGTGCTGGGAATCTGGGAGACATCGAGGTGATCGAAAGGAAAAGGGCCGTTCTTCTTCTCGAAGAAACGAATGGAATCGAGAACTTCGTCGCCAAGATGCTTCAGGACCGCCGCGGGGCTGGGCGGAGCCGGCTGGAGCGTCGGCGCCCGGGCGCGGAGCTGATCAATGTTGGGGGACATCTCGGCGGTGAAATCGCTGGGCCGCTCGCGTAGACGAGCGAGGATAGCTTCTTCGAGTTGGCGGTTGGCGTAGAGGCGGATTTTCGGGTTGTCGGAACTCGCGCTCTCGGTTTGATACTCCCCGAGATTGAATCCGGCAAGCGCTAGGGGTTGGCTCGAACGCCAGTGCCCGTAACGTTGCCCGGCTTCTTCCCGGCTCTCGAGTTGATTCCCGGTGGCCACGAGCGTGAGCCGCTTCGGCCAATGGAATGCCAGATCAAACGGCACGAAATGGTCGGCCCCACCTACGTGGGGATACCAGCTCCCGCGCTCGCCGACAAAATAAGTGCCGTTCCCGGCATCGGTGATGACGTTGCCGTGATAGGTGATCTGGAGGCGCAATTCTTCAGCGGCCCGAGTGGCCGAGGGCAGGACAACCAAAAGCTCATCGTTTCCGTGGCGCGCCAGGTCGCGGCGGCTCACATCATCATTTTGAAAGAAGACCAGCGGCTTTCCGCTCTCATCGGCACAGCCCGAGACCGCCAGATAGCGCGAGAGCTCGAGTGTAATGATTCGCTCGCCGGGACGCAGCTCCTTCAAATGGACTGTTGCTTTGGCCTGCAAAGAGAGATCGTCGGCGATGGTCGTATCGATCGAATAGTCCAGCGGAGAAACAACTTCGCTCGGTTGTTTCGTTTCGTTATCAAGCGCGAAGGAAGCCCAGACATCATAGAAGCGATCGCCCCTGATTGTCCGGGGTTGTCCCATGAAGACTTGCTCGTCGCGCCGTTGGTCGACAAGAACGTCGAACACTCCCGTAACATCACCGGCCAAACCGGCGTAAAAGAAGGGCCGGGGATTCACCGAGAGCCAATCGTACAAGATTCGCCGTGAATGCCAGGGATTCAGGTTGGCAATGACGGAATTCCAGGTATCGGCGAGAGCCGTATCTGATGTGGCTTGCGTTCCCACCTGCTGCAGTTGCCGCTCGATCGCCCCCGACGTGTCGTCATTAAATCGCAGATAAGCGCGAGAGAACAATTGATCGAGGAGGGGAACTCCGAGAAATTGCGCCAATGATCGGCGCTCGGCGGGATCGCGCGGCGTCGCGATTACGTGGCCTCGGCCGATGAAGACGGCGCCGGTCACGCGGCCTTCGAGGGGAGCAAGGAAAGCGAGCTTGCCTTCGACGAACGTCAGGCTGACCGGCCCCCGGCGAAGATTCAGCTCGTGAACGTAATAGACGCGCGCGGAGTCGACTCGCAGCTCGTTCAGCGCCTGGTAGAGAGCGCGAGCATCGCCGGAGGCGGGATTCGCAGCCGGTGGCTGTTGCGCCAAGGCCGCACACACGGCGACCAACAAAACACCTGGAGCGAGCCTAAGAGCACCCCACATGTTTCGACTGTAGCAACTTACGACATCCGGCAGCAAGAGCAGAAAAGGCGCCACCGAAGCATTTGGTAAGATTCGAGCATGCGTCGAGCGGCTTCCATGGCCGTGCTGTCGGTGTCGTGTCTGCTGAGCGTATGGCCGGCTTCGGCCGACACGATTGTGTTGAAGAATGGCCGCCATATTGTGGCGCAGAGCGTCACGGAAGAGGGCGACCGCGTCAGCTACGAAACCCCCGCCGGGCGGCTCAGCATCCCGAAGTCAATCGTCGCTCGCATCGATCGCAACGATTTCGGAGCAAGTTCCTTCGGCCGCTCTTCCGAACCTCCCGTCACACCTCCCCAAGTCGATCCGGCGCAGGGGTACGACGATGTGGCGCATGGCGCGGTCCGCGACGGATCGGTTGACTTCGCCTACCTGGCGAAGCTCGAGAATGATGCCCACGGAGGCGATTCGACCGCTGTGGCGAAAGTGGCCGCGGCTCACCACGCGGCTGCCCAGTTTCTTCTTGGGAAGGGGGACGTGGAGGCTGCCGCCGATCACTATCGCCGTGCTTTGACGTTCGCCCCTACGAATGTGGGCCTGCTGCTAAACCTCGCCGTCCTCCGTCTGCGTCAAAGCCAGTATTCCGAGGCCATGGATCCCCTCGAACGGGCGCAGCGCGTTGCGCCGGACTCCTCTGACGTCCCCAAACTGATGGGCTGGGCTTACTACGGCCAAAACAAGATCGATCAGGCAGTCGAGCAATGGAAGCGCTCGGTGCGCCTGCGGCCCGACGCTGAAGTCCAACATGCTCTCGAGAAGGCCGAGCGCGATCGCCGAGAAGAGGAGAGCTATCGCGAAGGAGAAACGGCGCACTTCGCGCTGAAATATTTTGGCGGGGCGACGCCCGATCTTGCCCGAGGAGTGCTGCGGGCACTCGAAGAAGATTATCGCGACATCGAATCCCAACTCGATTACACGCCACGCGATCAGATCGGCGTGATTCTCTACACGGAGCAGTCGTTTGTGGATATCACCCGCGCGCCGGGCTGGGCGGGCGCGATTAACGATGGCCGTATACGGGTCCCTGTTCAGGGGTTGAGCACGGTTACAGGCGAACTCAATCGCGTCCTGAGGCACGAATTGACGCACAGCTTCGTGACGCAAAAGACCCGTGGACGCTGCCCCACCTGGCTGCAGGAGGGAATCGCGCAATGGATGGAAGGGCGCCGCAGCGGCGAATCGGCGTCTGCCCTCGTTGCGGCGTATGACGCGAAGGAGGCGCCTTCGCTCGCGAATCTTGAAGGCTCCTGGATGAATTTTTCCGGAAATGCAGCAGCGTTTGCCTACGCGTGGTCGCTTGCGGCTACGGAATCAATCATTCAAGCCGGCGGGGTGAGCGATCTCAGCGGGTTGCTTGACCACATCGCTACCAGCCCATCTACTGAAGATGCTTTGCACGAGACGCTTCGTACTGGTTACGCTGACCTCGACCAGCAGACGGCGACGTTTCTGCGCAAGGAATATCTGAGGTAAACCATCACAGGCCGGAACGGGTGTCGGGCTGGTCTCAAGTTCGCCGCCGCGACCGAGTGGACCGCGACCCTGGGGCGATGGGCACGGCATGCCGTGCCCTACCAAGCCCCTCTCTGGTGCCTCGGGCTGCGCCCCGATGTCCCGAATTTTCTCTGTGAATTTACAGGGTTGCCAGCAGAGCGGCGAGAAGGGCGGCGCGCTCCGGTAACGCGCGGATGCGAATGTGCTCCCGGAGGCTGTGCGCGCCTCCGCCGATGACGCCGAGCCCGTCGAGCGTTGGTACGCCCAGCGCGGCAGTCAAGTTGCCGTCGGAGCCGCCGCCAGTCGATCCTTCCTCGAGCGTGAATCCCAATTCTCGCGCCAAGGCTTGAGCTTTGCGGAAAAGATCGCGGACGGCGGCGGTGCGTTCGAGGGGCGGCCGGTCGAGTCCACCGCGAACTTCGACGCGCGCGCCATTCAGGATGGGGCGCAGGCTGCGCAGCTTCCGTCGAAGCCCCGGCGCGTCGGCTGCTCGTATATAACGGACGTCCACCTGCGCTCGAGCGCGAGCGGCGACAACATTTGAGACTGTTCCACCCTCGATGACATTCGTTTGCACGGTGATCCCGCGACGGCGATTGTTCAAACGCGTCAGGCGCACAATTTGAAGCGCCAGCTCGTGGACGGCATTTACGCCGGCATCGGGATTGACACCAGCGTGGGCCGCGCGCCCAGTCACGACGATTTCAATCCCGCCGATGCCTTTGCGACGGGTTTTGAGCCGCCCGGCGGCGCCGAGCGCCGGCTCGAGGACGAGCACCGCATTGCTCCGCCTCGCTTCGCCCTCGATGAAACGCCTCGATGTCTTGCTGCCGATTTCTTCGTCTGAAGTCCAAAGAAAAACGAGCCGTTTTCGCGGGCGAACTGCCATCTTTCGCAGGGCATCGACAGCGCAGAGCGCAAGGACGAGACCTCCTTTCATATCGAATGTGCCGGGGCCCCAAGCGCTTCCCCGGGCGATGCGGAAGGGCATGTTTTCGAGGGTGCCGCGCGGATACACCGTGTCGAGATGCCCGAGCACGAGGATTTGTCCCTCGGGGCGCCCTTGGCCCAGGCACAGTTCCACGCGAAGGTGGTTCCCGCGCTCCTTCTGGTGTAAGACTTGTACCTTCGCGCCGCGCTGCCTCCATTCGGAAGCGATTTTCTTTCCGAGGCGGTCGATGGCTTCCTTATCGAAGCTGGGCGATTCCATGCGAACGAATTCACGGAGGAGGCGCACCATGTGGCGCTTTTCTCGGCGCAATATTGGCAAAGCCTGCGGCCAGTCGACCCTTTCTCTTGCCATGGCGAGGCGTATGCTAACAGCGGAAATTCCTGCGGGCAACGGCGTTCCCCCGTTCGACCCTTTCGTATAGAATTGAGCGATTGCGCGTTACGAAAATTCCATACCGTACGGCACGCTGAGGCACACGATGATCCTTGACACGATCGGGATCCAGAACATTCTTCCCCATCGCTATCCCTTCCTGCTGGTGGACGCCATTGTGGAGATGGAGCGGCTGAAGCGGATCGTCGGCATCAAGAATGTGACGATCAACGAAGATTATTTCGCGGGTCACTTTCCCGGGAAGCCGATCATGCCAGGCGTGCTGATCGTCGAATCCATGGCACAGACCGGCGGGCTGCTCTTGCTGCAGGAGGTGCCCGACCGGGAAAAGAAGCTTTTGTATTTCGTGGCGATCGATGATGCACGTTTCCGTAGACCGGTCGTGCCGGGGGAGCAGCTTCGCATCGAAGTAAACGTGGTTACCTGGCGTGGAAATTTCTGCAAACTCGAAGGCAAGGCCAGCGTCAACGGGGAACTTGCCGCGGAAGCCACCCTGATGTGCAAGATGGTCGATCGCGATCCATGAGACGACGCCGTTCGCGCGCCGGGTGACGAGCTCCACGAGTGATTCCCATGAGAGAGCCCCATGAGCGAAATTGACGCGCGGGCCGTCGTGTCTCCGTGCTCGCGGCTGGGTCAGGATGTGCGCATCGGGGCCTATGCGGTGGTCGGTGACGAAGTGGAGCTGGGTGATGGCTGCGTTTTGGAGCACCATGCGGTGGTCCATGGGCCTTCCCGGCTGGGCCGGCAAAACCGGCTGTACTCGTTTTGCATTGTCGGCGGCGACCCGCAAGACCTAACGTATGAGGGCGAGCGTGTTTCGCTTGAAGTGGGAGATGAAAACGAGTTCCGGGAATTCTCGACGGTGAATCGGGGGACGGCAAAGGGCGGCGGAGTGACACGAGTCGGCAGTCACAATCTCATCATGGCCTACGCACACATCGGACATGATTGCATTGTCGGCGATTACGCGATTTTCATTAACGGGGCGACGCTCGGGGGCCACGTGACGGTAGAGGATCACGCCAGCGTAGGGGCATTTTGCCCGGTGCATCAATTCTGCCGCATCGGCCGCCATGCCTACATTGCGGCGCATACGGTGATCACTCAGGACGTGCCGCCATTTTCGAAGGTCGTGGCACCGCGTGATTCGCGGTGCTACGGCGTGAATTCGGTCGGCCTCGAACGCCACGGATTCAGCCGCGAGCGCATCGAAGTTATCGAGAGAGCCTTTCGCCTGCTTCTGCGCTCGAACTTGAACACCTCGCAAGCCGTCGAAAAAATGAAGGAAACCCTGGCCAGCTCCGCGGACGTCCTAGAACTGATCCACTTCATCGAAACGACAACGGAACGGGGCCTTACAAAATAACGGAACTTTATGGCTGCCCATACGCAATCATCGATAGAGACGGGGCGCTGGGGCTTGATCGCCGGCAACGGAGACTTCCCATTTCTCGTGCTGGAGGGCGCGCGCAGCCGCGGCATCGAGATGGCGGTGATCGCCATCCGCGAAGAAGCCTCCCTCCAACTGGAGCGCAGGGCGTCGCGGCTCCACTGGGTGAGTCTGGGTGAGCTCAGCCGCACGATTGAATTGCTGCACCAGGAAGGCGTGAAGCAGGCCGTGATGGCCGGGCAGGTGAAGCACAACAAGATTTTCAGCTCAATCAAGCCCGATTGGAAATTGGCCAAGCTGCTGTTTTCGCTCCCGGTGAAAAATACCGATTCGCTGATCGGCGCAGTCGCGCGCGTGTTGGAAGAAGAAGGAATCGAGCTGGTAGATTCGACGAAATTCCTGGGGCCGCTCTTGGCCGAGCCGGGGGTGCTGACGCGGCGGGCGCCCGACGAAGCTGAAGCAGCGGACATCGCTTACGGCCGTGAAATTGCGCGGCAAATTGCCGGACTCGATCTCGGACAGACAGTCGTGGTGCGTGACCGCGCGTGTGTGGCGATCGAGGCCATGGAAGGCACTGATGAGACCATTGAGCGCGCCACACGGATTACGGGCGGCCAGCGGATTGTCGTCGTCAAAGTGAGCAAACCAGCGCAGGACATGCGATTCGACGTTCCCGTCGTGGGTTTGCGGACAATCGAAGTGATGCGCCGATCTCACGCGACTGCCTTGGCTGTTGACGCCGGGCGAACGTTGCTTTTCGAGCGCGAGGGTCTCCTCGAAGCAGCCGACGCGGCCGGAATTGCCATCGAGGCCGCCGCAGCAGCCGAGTCTGCTGCGAAATCGAGGGCGACGAAGCTGAGGGAGACGCGTTGAGCTTGAAACCGATACGCGTGGCCGTCATCGGCGTCGGAGATTTCGGGCGAAATCACGTTCGAGTGTGGCGCGAGCTCGACCGTGTGGAACTCGTCGGCGTGGTTGACTTGGATGCGGAGCGCGCACGGCGTGTGGCCGGCGAATTCGGGGTTCAGGTGCTTCGCGACATCCCGGAGATCACGGGCCGCGCGGACGCGGCGAGTGTCGCCGTGCCCACGAACGAGCACGCGAGAATCGGCTGCGAGCTTCTCGAACAAGGGCTCGACGTGCTGGTTGAGAAGCCGATCGCGGCGTCGCTCGAGCAGGCGGATGAATTGATCGCAACGGCGCGGCGCGGCGCCCGCATCCTTCAGGTCGGGCATCTGGAACGGTTCAACCCAGCCGTCGTTGCTGCGGAAAAGATTCTGACACGGCCGCTCTTTTTTGAAGTGCATCGGCTGGGCGTGTTTTCGCCGCGCAGCCTGGATATCGATGTGGTGTACGACGTGATGATTCACGACCTGGATATCCTGCTCGCGTTTCTCCAGGGTCCCGTCGTGGACTTGAAGGCGGTCGGGATTCCGGTGCTCACGGACAAGGTGGACATCGCGCACGCACGAATCGAATTCGCTTCGGGGGCCGTCGCCAACGTGACCGCCAGCCGCGTTTCCACCGAGCGGGTGCGCAAGATGCGCTTCTTCCAGGAGCGGGAATACATTTCGCTCGACTTCACGCGGCAGGATGCTCTGCGGGTCCGCGTCGAGCCGGCCGAGCCGCAACCGAAAATAAATTTCGAAAAGTTGCCGACGCAGCCCGAAGAACCGCTGCGCGCAGAGCTTCGCGCCTTTGCTGAGGCGGTGCGCACGCGCCAGAGCCCGCGAGTCGATGGCGCGGCAGGACGTCGCGCGCTGGAATTGGCCGACCAGGTGATGGGAAGCATCCTCGAGCACGCGCGCCGCGTCCAACTTTCAGCATTCGCTCCTCAGGACGCCCGATGATCGCCCGCACTCTCGTTCCGGTCGACATTCGCCTTGGCACCACGGACGGGAATGCGAAGCAGCCGCGACGCCTATCGTCACCGCTCGACGAGCGCACGGTTGTGCCTCGTGATCTGCCGATTGCGCCCATCGATCCAAAGACGTCAATTCCTTCCCATGTGCCGCTCGAAGTGCTGTCGACGCGCACGCTGGTTCCGCGCGGCCTTCCGGCTAAGCCCCTCGGCAAGATTCCCAGGATCCCGGAGTACGTGCCTCTCTCGATTCTCGATTCGCGCACGGTAGTGCCGGCCTACGTCGAGCCGGCGACGGCGGAAGAGATCGAACGCTTCGAGCAGCCGCCTCCGGTGACGCCGGACCTTCTCGAGATGGTCGAGCCGGACCTCATGACGACCGGCGAAGTGAACTTGCTCGTCCGTCCGGTGGAGCAGCGGGGCGCGAAGTGGAATACGGTCTCCCGTGTGGCGTCGCTGGTGTTTCACTTTGCCCTCATCATTCTTGTGCTCTTCTCACCGAAACTGTTTCCTTCGCACGTCCCAACGCAAGCCGAGCTGGACATGGCGCGCCGGCAGCTCAGCTTCGTGTACTTGCCGCCTGGGCCCGGAGAAGTTCGCTCGGCGCCGCGCCCTGCAACCCCGAAGGTGAAGATCGATCCGGGAATTCTGCGCAGGGTTGCCCCGCCTCATCCGGAACTCTCTGTCCCACCGACAGGAACGACCGAGAAGGAGCCCAGCCCGGCGCCTTCGGATTTGCCGTCGGCGCCAGTGCCGCGCGCCTCCGCGCCCGAAGCGCCGCCTCAGCCAAAGCCGAATGCGGCTCCGGCGCAACCGGTCGAGATTCCCAAGACGCAGCCAACGCCGGGCAAACTGAATTTGTCTCTGCCGAATTTGTCCCCGGGCAAAGCGATCGAACAGTCTGCGCAGGGCGCTCTCCAGCGCCAAGGCGGACCTTCGTATCGTTCCGAGGCGCCGCTTCCGAACGAGGGAGGTGATGGCGGCGGGGGCGGCGGGGGCGGTGGTGGACAAGGCAAAGTCGGAAACGGCGTTCAGATTCTGTCGGACACGCAAGGAGTCGACTTCAATAGTTACTTGCAGCGCCTCCTCGCGAGCGTGCAGCGAAATTGGTATGCCATCATCCCCGAGTCGGCGCGCATGGGAGATAAGGGGAGGGTCTTCATCACTTTCAAGATTCTGCCCGATGGCAATGTTCCATTTCCTGATCCCACTCTTGAGAGGACTTCCGGTAAGGAGCCGCTGGATCGGGCGGCGATGTCGGCGATCCGCGCATCGAGTCCGTTTGAACCGCTTCCGCCAGCTTTTCACGGGCCCTTTCTGATGTTGCGCTTCGGTTTCTACTATAATCTTCCCATCGACTACTATTAGTGAAACCCCCACGCGCGCAAGCTCTCGGTGCTCTGCTTCTGGCCGTGCTGGCTTTGATTTTTCTCCTTCTGCGCTACTGGAAATTCCACGGATGAACTCGAATGACCGCCTCGTCGTAATCCTCGGGCCCACGGCCGCGGGCAAATCGGAGCTGGGAATGCGGCTGGCCGAACGGCTTTCTGGTGAAGTCGTCGTCTGCGATTCGACTCAGGTGTATCGCGGCTTCGATATCGGCACCTCCAAAGTCCGGCGGAAAGATCGGCGCGGAATTCCGCATCATCTGGTGGACCTCGTCGCACCGGAGGAAGTTTTCACCGCAGGCGAGTATCGCCAGCGGGCGCTCGAAGTGCTTGATGACTTGCGCCAACGCGGCAAAGTGCCGATTCTGACAGCGGGCACAGGCCTTTATCTCCGCGCCTTGCTCGAAGGGCTGGCGGATGCTCCGACGCGGTCCGAAGAGCTTCGCCGGCGCTTGCGCCGCCACGCAGAACAGGAAGATTCTGCGCATTTGCACCGGATTCTTGCCCGGCGCGACCCCGACGCGGCGGCTCGGATCGCGCCTCGCGACACTCAAAAGCTGATTCGAGCCATTGAGATCAGCATTCTCTCCGGAAAAAGTGTCACGGAGGTTCATCGCAGCGGGCGTACAGGTCTCCAGGGTTACATGGTCACAAAAATCGGGTTGATGCCGCCGCGGCAGGAGCTTTACGCTCGCATTAACCAGCGCGTCGAAGCGATGCTTGAGGCCGGCTGGCTCGAAGAAGTCGGGCAACTTGTCGCCGCTGGCATCCCTGCGACGGCAAAACCTTTTCAATTTATTGGATACCCACAGCTTCGAGAGCAACTGAAGGGGAAGATGCGAGTCGAAGAAGCCGTACTCCAAATCCAGCGAGCGACACGACGGTATGCCAAGCGCCAGATCACCTGGTTCCGCAAGGAGAGTGGTGTCGAATGGCACAGCGGCTTCGGGGAAGATCCAAGGATCGCCTCTGCTGTTCTCGAACACCTACTACCAACGCAAAAGGCTCCAGAGCTATAATGGGTTTTGTATGAAGACAAGTCGAAGGCAGATCCCACCGAGCCTGAGCCAGAGATCGGAATGAAAACTGCGCAATCCCTGGAAAAAGCCGAGCGAGTGTTGCTCGTCGGCGTTGTTGTCAAGAATCACGCGCGTCTCCGCGGGAGTGATGGCGCCGCCCGCGCGCGCGAATCGCTCGCGGAGCTCGAAGAGCTCGCGCGCAGCGCTGGCGCGACGATTGCGGGCAGCCTTCTCCAAATTCGCGAGGCCATTGATCCGGCTACGTTGGTGGGCCGCGGCAAGCTCGAGGAGGTGAAACAGGAGGCGCATCTGCGGCACGCTCCACTCCTGATCGTGGACCACAACCTCTCGCCCGTACAGCTCCGCAATATGGAGCAAGGCACGGACTGCCGCGTGATTGATCGCACGCAACTTATCCTCGATATATTTGCGCGGCACGCGCGCACGCGCGAAGGGCAACTGCAGGTCGAGCTGGCGCAATTGAATTACCTGATGCCGCGGCTGACCGGACGAGGCGTCGAGCTCTCGCGGCTCGGCGGCGGCATCGGAACCCGCGGGCCAGGCGAGCAAAAACTCGAAACCGATCGCCGGCGAATCCGGGATCGCGTTCGCAAGATCGAGCAAGCCATCGAGAAGGTGCGGCGGCAACGCGCCACGCGCCGGCGCACTCGGCACGACATTCCGCTCGGCACCGTGGCGCTTGTCGGATACACAAATGCGGGAAAATCGACACTTTTCAACGCGCTTACGCACTCGGAGGTTTTGACCTCGCCAAAGATGTTCGCGACCCTTGATCCCACCATCCGGGCCGTCCGCTTGCCTTCGCGGCGCCGCGTGCTTCTCTCCGACACGGTCGGCTTTTTGCGCGATCTTCCGCCGGGGCTGATCGCAGCGTTTCGAGCTACTCTCGAGGAAGTGCAGGAAGCCGCGCTGATTCTTCACATCACCGACATATCCAATCCGCATCACGCTGAGCAGGATGAGGAAGTGGTGAAGGTGCTTCGCGATCTTGGCGTTGAAGATCGTCCGCGGCTTCGCGTCTTCAACAAAATCGATCGCTTGCCTGAGGAAGAATTGCAGGGGCTTCTCGAAGCGAATGGGAATGGCGACGGCCACTCAGCGGGGCGCGCGTTCGCCTCCGCGATCACCGGGCAAGGACTCGGGGAGTTGCTGGCGCAAATGGACGCGGCGATGCCCTTCGATCCAGTCGTGCGTCTGCAACTACGATTGCCGCTTTCAAATGGGCGCGAGCTGGCCATGGTGCATGCTTGCGGACGCGTTTTGCATTCGGAGGTGAAGGACGGAGTTATCGCGGTCGACGCCGAAGTGCCGGAATCGCTGGCGAATCGCCTCAAGAATTTCACGAATCAAACTGCGGAGTAGAAAAAGAAGACACCGCGCAAAAGTCCTGCCGATTCACAGATTCAAGTGGGTTATTGGGGCTATCCTTCACCCGGCTCGCTGTGGAAAACATTGTGGAAATTGGAGTTGTGGAATCTCGGCGGCACACGGATTTCTCTCGAAACCGTCGCTGGGAACAGCCGAGGTCTTGTCAGTAATGCATTGAAAACAAACGCCTTATATAAGGCTCTTGTTCGCTGCCTGATTGGGATCGTTAAGCCGTGTCTCGGAATCTTGGTGCAGGGAATTTGCACAGGTTTGCAGCACCCCCGTTCCCTAAAGGGTACTCCCGCGGGGGGTTATCACGAGTGATATTTCTTTTCCCGCTGCATCGGTAAGCGATCCCAGGCTGTGTTGACTCGCCAGGAACGCAGGGCTATAGTGAGGAATCTCCATCCGCTCGACGGGCGAAGATGCCGAGGGCAGCGCAGAGAACTCCATGAACCTGCCAAACAGCCTGACGATCTTGCGGATCTTTTTTGTCCCCCTGCTGGTCGTGGTGCTGCTCACGCGCGAGAGCCATTTTGAGGTGTGGGGAGTCTTAATTCTGCTGACTGCTGCGGCCACCGATGCGATGGATGGATACTTCGCTCGGAAGCGCCGCGAGGTCACTACCCTTGGCATCCTTCTCGATCCGATTGCCGACAAGTTGTTGATCTCGGCCGCGTTCATTTCGCTCGTGGAAATGGGGCTGGTGCCCGCCTGGATGGTTGTGATCATCATCGGCAGGGAGTTTATCGTTCTGGGCCTTCGCAGTATTGCGTCTGCCGAAGGATTGATCATCCCCGCTTCGGCGCTGGGAAAAACGAAGATGGTGCTCCAGGTGTTGGCCGGATGCGCAGTAATTCTGGCAGCGAAACACGCGGGATTGAAGCGCCTCGGCATTCTCTTGCTGTGGCTGGTGGTGCTGAGCGCAGTGGCTTCAGCGGTCCATTATTTCCAAATGTTCTGGAGCCAGGTGAACGTTCGAGTTCAACAGCGGCGAAAGAGCCTTTTGGTCCTCGAGCAGGAAAAGAAGCCGCAAGATGTTCTCACTCGATAGGAGAGAACGCCGAACTCTGCTTGAAGTCGCACGGCAAGCGGTGATGCAAGCCGTCGAGCAGAGAAGCTCCCTGGAAATTCTGCCTCCGCCGGGAATTCTCAACCAGCCTGCCGGTGCGTTCGTAACATTGCGACGCGGAGGCCGGCTCCGCGGCTGCATCGGGCAGTTGGAAGCGACCGAACCTGTGGTGCTGGTGGTGGCGCACTGCGCGGTGGCGGCCGCGCTGGAAGACCCACGGTTTGAGCCCCTCAGCCTGCTCGAGCTTCCCTCCATCACCATCGAGGTTTCCGTGCTGTCAGCGCTGTCGCCGATTCGCCCCGAAGAAATCGAAGTGGGAAAACATGGCCTGCTGATCAGCTTCGAAGGGACGCGTGGCGTACTTCTTCCGCAGGTAGCTGCCGAACATCAGTGGACTCGGGAAAGATTTCTCGAAGAAACTTGTGCCAAAGGCGGTTTGGAACAGCACGCGTGGAAGAACCCTGCCACCCAGATTCAGGCGTTTACGGCCGAAGTATTTTCGGAGGCCGACGTGGCGCTCGAACCGGAAAAGCAGGCCAGTTAGAAAACCGGTTAGAGCCTCAAGCTATTCCAGTTCGACGTAATTCCCTGCGTAAACCTCGGTCAGCGCAAACGTGATCAACACGGTCGAAGCGTTGGGCGTCGTCCGGAGCACAATGCCCTCACCCACTACTTCGCGCGGAACGTTTTGCCAATTATATTTCGACGAAACTCCACCGAACCCATAAACCCGAAAAGCAAAGCCAGGATCTTGATAGGCCGTTTCGTTCTGCTGGCCGGTGTAGCGGAAAATGCGGAAATAATCGCCTATTTTCACGCCCTGATTCGCGCCCAGGTTCACGTACGCGATGTCGTTCGTCCCCAACGACACATGGTAATACTTGCCTGTTACAACCATGGCTAAGGACTTGCCGCTAGGGGGAGCGAACCGGTCGAACTTCTCCTCTGGCTTCAGCGGTGGAGCGGGGCGCTCGGTGGCAGGGAGCACGATGTCGCCGCGCTGCATGTAGCCGCAGGAATGGATGACCTGAGTAATCGAGACGTTCGGCTGTGTTACGACAACCCTGAGACGGCCCTCGTCCTCCCACATCGTGCCGATTTTGTGCAGGATCGAGAATTGACCCTTAAACCAGGGATACTGGGTCGGGTCGGAAATTTGACGCATTACAAGGAACTCGTCGCCAACCTTCATGCCCTGGCTGGAGCCCTTGTTCACATAAATGTAGTCCCCTTCCTGGAAAGTCGCTTTGTAGTCTGACCCTTCGCCTGTGATTAGAACGGTGTCGGTGGGTATCGCCTCACCATCAATTCTCCCCGAGCAGTACATGGCGTCATAGATCGGCGCACTGGCCTTCTCTTGGGCTGAGGCCACCGAGGCGGCCAGAATCAGGATCCCACTCAAGGCCAACAGTTTTCCGCGCATTTCGGTCACTCCCTGGACACCCTTCCGCTCGAATACCGGCGTTTGGGCCCCACTTTAGCGACCGTAGCAGATGCCTCAGGAGGCGTCAAGGCGAGGTTCCGGCGCGCTTTACACATTGTGTACCGCATGATAGAAGCCCTAAACCCCCCGCCTGCGGGGAGCTACAGAACAAATGACTTCCCTCTTTGGGCGCGACACAATCTGTGCCGTCGTAGCAGCGCCGAAGGCGCGAAATATGATGCGCCAGTTGGCGGAGGCCCTCGACGTCACGAGTACAGTGGAGTTGCGCCTGGATTGGCTCGGAAGCCGGCCAGAAATCCTGAAGTTTCTGACGCTGCTGGGTGAGTTTAGGAAGGTTGTTCCTCGACTGTCCCGGGCTACCCTGATCGCCACCTGCCGGCGCCGGGCCTCCGGCGGGCGATTTATCGGCGGCTGGGAGCGAGAGCTTGAAATTCTGAAGCTCGCGGCGCGGAGTGGCTGCGAGTGGGTGGACTTGGACGTCGAAACCGCTGTGAAGGTTTATCCGAACGACATCAGGCGGAGGCTGGCGCCTGCGAGCTGCATGATTTCTCATCACGACTTCAGCAAAACGCCGAAAGATTTGGGGGCGGTACTCCGCCAGCTTGAGCGAATGCAAGGTAACGCCTTGAAAATTGCCACGCACGCGAAATCGCTTCGCGATGCCATACGAGTTATGGACTCGACGCGCAGGAGACGGAATTTGGTTGCGGTGCCCATGGGCGAGATCGGGTTGCCAGCCCGGGTTTTGGCGCTGCGTGCGGGCAGCGCGCTGGCGTATGCTCCCGTAGAACTCGCGACCGCTCCCGGGCAAGTGCCGCTCGAGGAGATGAAGAATCTCTATCGCGCCGATCGCTTGGATCCCCGGGCTCGCGTCTATGGGGTAATCGGGGATCCGGTCGGGCATTCGCTTTCGCCGCTGATGCAGAATGCGGGGTTTCAGGCGCGCCAGGTTAACGCCGTGTATTTGCCATTTCTCGTTCGCAACCTTCGCGACTTCCTTGCAGCAATCAAGCCGCTCGGCATTGCGGGGTTCAGCGTTACGCTGCCGCACAAAGAACGAATCTTGAGATATCTTGATGGTTGCGACCCACTCGCCGCCGCCATCGGGGCGGTGAATACAGTGGTCGTGCGCGGCGGCGGAAGACTCTATGGTTACAATACCGATTACGTAGGAGTGCTTCGGGCACTCGAGCGGCGCATGGCTCTCGCGGGAAGCCGCGTGCTTCTTTTCGGCGCGGGTGGCGCGGCAAGGGCCGTGGCATTCGCTCTGGCTCAAGGAGGCGCTGCCGTATGCGTTTGCGCGCGTCGCCCCGCTGCCGCCGCCTCCCTTGCACGCGCTGTGCGGGGCGAAGCGGTCCCCCGGACGCGCTTGAGGCGGGAATATTTTGACGCCATCGTGAATGCCACTCCGGTGGGGATGCATCCGCGCGAGAGACAATCACCCCTTAAGCCGAGCGAACTGAATTGCCGGCTCGTGTTCGACTTGATTTATCGGCCTCGCGAAACCAGACTTCTGCAACTTGCGGCCCGCCGAGGCATCGAAACCGTATCCGGATTGGAAATGTTTGTCGCTCAGGGAACAGCACAATGGGAAATCTGGACAGGGGAGCGCGCCCCTGTGGCAGTGATGCGCCGCGCCGTTGAAGCGACGCTGGAGCGCGACGAAACAAGCCGGTCCCATCGATGATTCAACCCGATTACGCTACATTCTGCCGGCTGGCGCGCCAGGGGAACTTGGTGCCGGTCGCAGAAAACTTCACCGCGGATCTGCTGACGCCGGTTGGCGCGTATCTGCGGCTGGCGCGCGGCGCACCATATTCCTTTCTCCTCGAGAGCGTCGAGGGCGGCGAGACAATTGCGCGTTATACCTTTGCGGGCGCGAATCCCGCGGAAATCTTCCGTTCGAGGGGCCGGGTGTGTTCGCTCGAATCCGAAGGGCATCGCGTGGAATTTCACGAAGACCCCATCACGCTTCTTCGCCGGCTGGTGGGTCGCTATCATCCGGTGCGCGTGCCCGGCCTGCCGCCGCTGGTGGGCGGCGCGATTGGCTATTTCGCGTACG
The DNA here is from genome assembly GCA_049644285.1 of Candidatus Acidiferrales bacterium. GTDB lineage: Bacteria > Acidobacteriota > Terriglobia > Acidiferrales > UBA7541 > CAVRXT01. Next base: position 23,700 of record JBARRP010000063.1, read on the forward strand.
ACATGGTCCGGCTGATCGAACGCATACCCGCCAGCGGGCGGGATGACCTCGGCCTCGACGATTCCGTGCTGATGTTCTATCTCGGGCTCGTGGCGTTTGACCACGTGCAGCATCGCGTGTGGATCGTGCAGAATGTCTTCACCGAAGGCTCGGGGTCGCTGCGCGCGAAATACGATGGGGCGGTTCGCACAATCGAGCGCACCCGCCGCGCACTCGCGCAGCCCCTGCCGCCTCCGCCGCGGCGCGCGCGCCGGTCTCGTCCACTGCGGCTCACTTCCAATATGAGCCACGCGCAATATCTGGCTGCAGTGCGCAAAGCGAAGAACTATATTCGCGCCGGGGACGCTTATCAGATCGTTCCCAGCCAACGCTTTTCCGCTCAGACAGAGGCTGATCCGTTCGAGATTTATCGCGCCCTGCGGGTCGTGAATCCCTCTCCCTACCTTTATTTCCTGAAGCTCGACGATCTGGCCGTCGTCGGTAGCTCGCCGGAAATGCTGGTAAAAGTCCAGGGGCGCGATGCTTTCTACCGGCCGATTGCAGGCACGCTGCCCCGGGGGCGCAACGAAAAAGAAGACCTGGCGCTCGAAGCGAAGCTTCTTGCCGACCCGAAAGAGCGAGCCGAGCACATCATGCTCGTGGACCTGGGACGGAACGACCTCGGCAGGGTCTGCGAATATGGCACGGTGCGCGTGGAGAGGCTGCTATTCGTCGAGCGGTACTCGCACGTCATGCATCTTGTTTCGAGTCTTCGCGGCCGGCTGCTTGAAGATGTCGATTGCTTTGACGCGTTGATGGCCTGCTTTCCCGCAGGCACACTATCGGGCGCGCCTAAGGTTCGCGCGATGGAAATCATCGACGAGCTCGAGCCGACACGCCGTGGCATTTACGCCGGCGCCATCCTGTACCTCGATTTCTCCGGCAACCTGGATTCTTGCATCGCGCTGCGTACACTCGTCGCAAAAGACGGGCGCGCGTACATTCAGGCGGGCGGAGGCATCGTGGCCGATTCGGTCCCCGAGCGCGAGTATCAGGAAACCGTGAACAAAGCGAAAGCCCTGGTGACAGCGCTGCAACAGGCTCATACAGGAGGCAGAGGAGATAAACGAAGCAGAGGAAGCACAGGAAAATGATTCTGTTGCTGGATAACTACGATTCGTTCACCTACAACCTGGCCCAGTATCTCGGCGAGATGGGTGAAAAGCTCGTCGTCCGCCGGAACGATCAGATTACGCTCGAAGAAATTGAGGAGATGACTCCGGAGCGCATCGTGATTTCGCCCGGCCCGGGGACTCCCCGGCAAGCTGGGATTTGCATTCCGCTGCTCCAGCGGTTCGCCGGCAGAATTCCAATTCTAGGCGTCTGCCTGGGGCATCAAGCGATCGGCGACGCCTTTGGAGGCTGCGTCGTCCGAGCGCCAAAGATCATGCACGGGAAGACCAGCGAGGTGCGTCACGACGGGAAAACGATCTTCCGCAAGCTGCCCCAGAATTTTCAAGCCACGCGGTACCACTCATTGATCGTGGAGCGCAAATCGCTGCCGCGGAAACTTGAAATCTCCGCGGAGACTGCTGATGGAACGATCATGGGCCTGCGCCATCGCAAACTGCGGGTCGAAGGGGTGCAATTCCATCCCGAATCGGTCCTCACGGATGTTGGTTTTCGACTGCTACAGAATTTCCTCGCGCTGTGAAAACGAGCACGGCAGGCGTGCCCTATGCTTGAGTAAACGCGATGAGGTCGTCGAGCTTGGCGCGGGCAGCCCCAGAATCGATGGCTTGCGCAGAAAGATGCACGCCTTCGAGGAAATCCGAGGCACGGCCAGCAGCAACGAGCGCCGCCGCGGCATTCGCCTGGACGATTTCACGGTGGGGACCATGCCGCCGATCAAGGATCTCGCGGATAATTTTTGCATTCTGCGCGGCGTCGCCGCCCCGAAAGGCTTCCCCTGAGGCGCGGTGGAGGCCAAAATCCTCGGGCACGACGGTGTAGCTGCGCACGGCGCCATCGCGCAGTTCGGCGACGTAGGTCTCTCCGGTCAAGGTGATCTCATCGAGGCCATCGGCGCCGTGCACCACAAATGCCCGCTGCACGCCGAGCTCGCTGAGTGTCCGCGCCAGCAATTCCGTCAAGCTCGCGTCGAACACGCCGACGACCTGCGCCCGCGCGCCTGCGGGATTCGTCAGCGGGCCAAGCAAGTTGAATACCGTGCGCAAACGCAATTCGCGACGCGCCGCCATCGCATGCTTTATCGCGGTGTGCACCGCAGGCGCGAACAAAAAACCGATTCCGATTTCTTCAATCGCGCGGGCGACTCTCTCCGCGGGCACATCGATTTTCACGGCCAAGGCTTCCAGGACATCCGCCGAGCCGCAGTGCGAACTGATCGAGCGATTCCCGTGCTTGGCGACGCGCACGCCTGCGCCCGCCACCACGAAGGCTGCGGCGGTTGACACGTTGAAGGTGCCGGAGCAATCACCACCGGTTCCGCAAGTGTCCACAAGCACCTCGTCGGGACGCGAGGCGCCGTTCGGGAAAATTGGGGCCGCGTGACGTCGCATAACGCTGGCGAAACCCACCAATTCGTCCACCGTCTCGCCCTTCATGCGCAGGGCGGTGAGGAGGCCGGCGATTTGCGCGTCGGTGGCGCGGCCAGTCAGGATCTGTTCCATTGCCGCCTCGGCCTCGGCGCGCGACAGATCTTCCCCGGTGACAATTTTTTCGAGCGCCTCAAGAATCATCAGCGTTGTGAATTTCTCGGCGGCGGATTCAGACAGAACGTCTCCGGCGTGGCCGTGGCGCCAATTCCCCTCCACAGTTTTGGCAAGTGCAGTTCATTCGCTCCGCGCAATCCGCGCAGAAGGTGCATTCGTAGGAGCAAATCCACGCCTCCGCGTCGGCGGGTGTGGCTCGGCCGCATTTTTCGCACTTCGCTTTCATCTCCAGCGACACATCGTCCGCCTTGCTCGATCAACTTGTTCCAAGTAAACTGGCCGGTTTCGAGCGTGCGCAAATCTTAGCACTATTTAGGGCCAGCTTCCGAGAACCCAGGGTGTGTGATGAAAATTCACGAGTATCAAGCGAAGGCGATCCTCGCCAAGTTCGGGGTGCCGGTCCCTCGGGGCGAGGTGGTGTTCAAGAAGGATGAAGCATTGGCAGCCGCCCAGCGGCTGGGAACGCCGATCGTCGTGGTGAAGGCGCAGATCCATGCGGGAGGTCGAGGCAAGGCCGGCGGGGTGAAGCTGGCGCGCTCGGCGGATCAAGCCGCGGAGATCGCTTCCCAGATGCTGGGGATGAAACTCGTTACCCCGCAGACGGGCGCGGAAGGACGGATCGTTCACCGACTTCTGATTGAAGAAGGACTCGATATCAAGCGCGAGCTCTACCTAAGCATACTCGTTGATCGGGCCGTGGCCGCTCCGGTTTTCATGGCCAGCGCTTCGGGTGGGATGGAGATCGAAGAGGTGGCCAAGGAGCATCCCGAAGCGATTCTGCGCGAAACAATCCATCCGGCGGTGGGGCTCGGGCCGTTTCAGGTGCGCAAGATCGCGTTCGGCCTCGAGCTCGCACCGGGGCTCGTGAATGCCGCCGTTCCATTCTTTCAGGCGCTGTATCGCGCGTTTCTCGAGACGGATGCCTCGCTCCTCGAAATCAACCCGTGCGTCGTGACCGGGGACGGCCGCCTGGTGGCGCTGGACGCAAAGATGAATTTCGACGACAACGCGCTCGGCCGCCATCCCGATATTCGCGAGCTGCGCGATCTCGACGAAGAGAGCCCTCTCGAAGTGGAAGCATCGAAATACAGGCTCAATTACATCAAGCTCGATGGCAACATCGCTTGCATGGTGAACGGAGCGGGCCTGGCGATGGCTACCATGGACATCATCAAGCTGAATGGCGGCAATCCCGCGAACTTCCTCGATGTGGGCGGCGGCGCCTCGGAAGATCAAGTGAAGAACGCGTTCGGGATCCTGCTCAAGGATCCCCATGTGCGCGCGGTTTTCATCAACATTTTCGGAGGCATCCTGCGATGCGACGTTCTCGCAGCCGGCGTGGTGAAGGCGGCGCGTGAGCTGCAAGTGAAGGTGCCCGTCGTCGTGCGTCTGGAAGGCACGAATGTTGAAAAGGGAAAGGAAATCCTGCGCACCTCGGGACTGAATTTCACAGTCGCTGACGGAATGAAAGACGGAGCAGAAGAGGTGGTCAAACTCACGCGGGGCGCCCAGTGAGTGTCCTGGTTGACGCAAGGACCCGCGCCATCGTGCAGGGCATTACCGGGCGCGAAGGGGGCTTCCATGCAGAACAGATGCGCGAGTACGGCACGAAGGTCGTTGGAGGTGTCACGCCAGGCAAAGGCGGAACCATGCACGCTGGCGTGCCTGTGTTCAACACCGTCTCTCAGGCCGTGAAGGAGACAGGCGCGAATGCTTCTATCATATTTGTTCCGCCACCGTTTGCGGCTGATGCAATTCTCGAAGCGATCGACGCCGGTCTGCCGCTGGTGGTCTCGATTACCGAAGGAATTCCGACACTCGACATGGTGCGCGTAGCCGCCGCCCTGAAGGAATCCCGAACGCGCCTGATTGGACCGAATTGTCCGGGAATCATTTCACCCGGGAAATGCAAAATGGGAATCATGCCTGCACGAATCCATAAAGAGGGACACGTCGGGGTCGTGAGCCGCAGCGGCACGCTCACTTACGAAGCGGTCGGACAGCTCACTCATTTGGGCATTGGTCAATCCACGTGCATCGGCATCGGCGGCGATCCCATCATCGGCACGAGCTTCCTCGATGCGATCAAGCTGTTCAACGACGATCCGGATACCCATGCCATCGTCATGATCGGCGAGATCGGAGGTAACGCGGAAGAAGTCGCAGCGGCGTTTATCAAAAAGCACGTGAAAAAGCCGGTTGTCGGTTTCGTGGCCGGGCAGACCGCGCCGCCGGGACGCCGCATGGGCCATGCCGGCGCGATCATTAGCGGCGGCCAGGGCACTGCGAAAGAGAAATACGCGGCGATGGAAGCGGCCGGCATTCGTACCGTTCAAAGCCCCGCAGAAATCGGCCAAACGCTCGCTGCCATGATCGGAAAGGGAGGCCGGAGCGCGCCTAAGAAGCAAGCGGCACCGAAGCCGGCAAAGGCAAAGAGAGGCAGGCGACGACGGTAGAGAGTACCGACAATTTCGGATTCGAGGAGATCTTGTGGCGAATGAGCGCACTCTGGCGATCATCAAACCTGACGCGGTCGAACGAGGGCTCACAGGCGAAATCCTGAGCCGAATTCATGCGGTACAATTTCAGATCGTGGCAATCAAGTCGTTGCGACTGACGAAATCCGAAGCGGAGGGATTCTACGCCGCGCATCGCGAACGGCCATTCTTCAAAGACTTGGTGGAATTCATGAGCTCGGGCAAAGTGGTGGTGATGGTCCTCGAAGCCGAAAACGCCATCACAAAGTGGCGCGATACGATGGGTGCGACCGATCCTGCCAAAGCGTCCCCCGGCACGATTCGCAAGGCCCTTGGCACCAGCATCCAGAACAATTGCACCCACGGCTCAGATGCGCCTCAGACCGCGGCATTCGAAATCGCCTACTTCTTCGCGGGAAGCGACTTGATCTAGGCAGGCTTTGCACTCGCAGGCCTCACCTCAGGTACAATGCGCCTATGGAGGCTCTCCGCGAAGTCGGAAAAATGCTGTTGCTCCTCGGCGTGCTGCTTGCGGCGGTGGGGGCGTTCCTTCTGCTCGGACCAAAACTGCCGTTTCGTCTCGGGCGGCTGCCAGGAGATATCGTTTATCAGGGCCGGCATACAACCTTTTACTTTCCCATCGTGACCTGCGTCGTTTTGAGCGTTTTGATCACGCTGATTTCCTGGCTGGTAGGTCAGTTCCGGCGTTGAAGATGAGCCAGATTTCCTTCAACCTGATGCCCGAGCGGCGCGTTTGGAAAGTTAGCGAGGTCAGCGAGCGAATTCGCGACCTGCTCGAAGGCGAATTTCCGGACCTGTGGGTGGAAGGCGAAGTCTCAAATTACCACGCCGCGCAGTCGGGTCACCTCTATTTCACCCTGAAGGACGAGAAATCCCAGATTCGCTGCGTATGCTTCCGGGATCAAGTACGTGGGCTGAGATTTCGGCCTGAGGACGGACTGCACGTGACGGTGCGGGGATCACTGAGCGTTTACGAGCCGCGCGGCGAATATCAAATTTACGTCAGCCTGATCGAGCCGGTCGGTTTCGGCGCGCTGCAGCTTGCCTTCGAGCAATTGAAGAAGCGGCTTGAAGCGGAAGGTCTCTTTGACCCGGCGCGCAAGAAACCGTTGCCCGTCTTGCCGCGACACATCGGCGTTGTGACGTCTCCATCCGGGGCGGCGATCCGCGATATTCTTCGCGTCCTGCGACGGCGCTTTCCAAACTTGCATGTGCTGCTCTTCCCGGTGAGGGTTCAAGGGGAAGGCGCGTCAAAGGAGATCGTGCAGGCGCTGCAATACTTTAATCGCGCGAAATCGGTGGACGTCTTGATCGTGGCGCGCGGAGGCGGATCGCTCGAGGACTTGTGGGCGTTCAATGAAGAGATCGTGGCGCGAGCGATTTCCGCGTCGCAGATTCCGGTCATCACCGGGATCGGGCACGAGACCGATTTCACGATCGCCGATTTCGTCGCTGACGTCCGTTCGCCGACGCCTTCCGCGGCGGCGGAAATCGTCGTTCTGACGCAGCGCGAGTTTGAACGCCACATCGCCGAGCACACACGACAGTTGGTACAACGAATCCGCTACTTGCTTCTCGAGTGGCGGCACCACGTGCGCGAGCTCGAGACCCACCGCGGCTTTCGCCAAATCGAGATTCTGATCCGCCAGCGCCGCCAGCAGGTGGATGAGCTTGCGGCTGAGCTTGCAGTGGGATTACGCGGCCGCCTCGAACAAGCCCGCCATCGGCTGATGGAGGCGCGTTCCCGCGTCGTCACGCTTGATTTACGTCGCCGCGCCCAGGCGTTGCGGGTACGATTCGAGCGAGGGACTGAAGAGCTCCGCGCGGCTCTCGAGCGGCTGGTCATGAGGAAGCGCCGCCGGTTTACGGCTGCGCAGGTGCGCGTGGCATCGCTCGACCTGCGCGCCCGGGTGGCGCGATTGCGCCGGAGTCTCGAGCAGCGCGCGGGCGAACTGGAATTGCGTGCCGGTCGTTTGCTGGTTGTCAAGAGGCGCCGCTGGGAAGCAGCCGAAGTGCGCTTGCGCGAACGCAGCCCATTTCAATTGCTCGAGCGCGGATACAGCATTGCCTATGACGCCGCAGGCCGGGTGCTTCGCTCGCTCGATCAAGTCGCCCCGGGCGATGACATCGCCGTGCGGATCGCCCGCGGCCAGGTGGGCGCCACTGTTCGCAACAAGAAAGAGGTTCGGGAATGAGGCTAGTCGGTCACGCGGCGGCACAAAAGGAACATAGAAAATCGCTGGCTATCGATACACATCGCGCCGGTGACCAATGTGGAGAACTACAACTGTCCGAGCTTCATCATTAATTTCGTAAATTACACGGTAATCTCCCACTCGGGTTCGCCAACCCTCGCGCCCCACGAGTTTGTGACACCCCACCGGGCGAGGATTGTCGGCCAAGGCTAGAATCGCAGACTTAACCTGAATCCGGCGTGAGGAGGACGCTTAGAACTGCGCCAAACGTTGTTCCACAGCGGGCAAAACGGCTATTTTGCCGTTTACATCCAAACCTCACTAAAAGTGTGGTTTGGATGTAATGCC
>JBARRP010000064.1:0-106380 GCA_049644285.1 Candidatus Acidiferrales bacterium
CCCGGCGGATCGCTCCCGGCGCATGCTCGATCCGGTATTGCCGCACTTTCCCGGTGGCCACCTCTTCATGCTCGACCAATGTGTAGCGCTTGTGACTGTCAAATGCGATATATTCCTTCATGCGCGACTCCTTTCCTTTCCTAAAAGGGATCTCTACCGCCAGCCTACGCTGACGGCAGGAGTCGCGCTTTCATATTTTCATCCCGAACGGAGCGAGGGATCTGCTTTTCGCAACATAGTTGAGGAAAAAGCAGGTTCCCAATCGTTCCGCGGCGAACTCCTTGGAATGACACGCCAGGGACTTTTTGATCTGCTGAGACTACTGCTGAATCCCCGCTTGGCGAAGGGAGGCGTCGCGTGTGGCTTTGAACTCGGCGTTGGCCCTCCATTCCGGCATTTTCGGATCGTTGGCCACCCGATATCCGACCAGGAAGTAAAGCTGGCAATCCTCGACGGCGCCGCTCAATTCCCAGTACGGCTTAATGACGTCCGACGGCTTGTGATAGTCCTCCGCCGTGTATTTCTTCCGCATCTCCAGGCCCCAGCCTTCCGGTTTGCCGACGTAATCGATGCCACCGTCAGGATCAAACGCCGGAACGCCCACCTTGGCGAAGCTGAAATGATCGGAGCGGAAGTAAAAGCCTTTTTCGGGCTCCGGGTCAGGCTTTACGACGCGGCCCTGTTCGCGCGCCGCCGCTTCGACCGCGTCATCGAGGGTGGATTTTCCGTTGCCGACAACCGTGATATCGCGCGTCCGGCCCCACACATTCATTCCATCCATATTGATGTTGGCAACTGTGCGCGCAACCCCATAGAGCGGGTGCTCCGCATAGTAGCGGGAACCGAGCAAACCCTGCTCCTCCGCCGTCACCGAAAGAAACAGGATCGTTCGCTCCGGGGGGACTTTCAGTTGCTGGTAGGCTCGCGCGATTTCAAGAAGCGCCGCGGTTCCTGAAGCATTGTCGAGCGCGCCGTGGTAGATGCGATCGCCGTTAACGGCAGGGCCGATGCCGAAATGGTCCCAATGCGCTGTGTAAACGACATATTCATCCTTCAGTTTCGGATCGCTTCCTGTCCGCTTCGCGATCACATTGTGCGAGTCGATTGTCCGCATCGTATTGTGGATCGCAAGCTGTGCCTTCATCCCCAGTGGCACCGGGTGAAAGTTGATGTCCACGGCAGCCTTTTTCAGGGCGTCAAAATCCTTTCCGGCAGCGCGGAATAACTGCTGCGCTTCCTCGTGTGTGATCCAGCCTTCCACCGCCACCCGCTCCATATTCTTATTCGGCGAAGCCAGCGTGAACTGTTCGGAGCTCCAGCTATCACGGACCACTTCCCAGGGATAACCAGCCGGTTCCGTCTCATGAACGATCAGGCAGCCCGCGGCGCCCAATTCCGCTGCCTTCTCGAACTTGTATGTCCACCGGCCGTAATACGTCATAGCTTTGCCGCCAAACATCGTCTCGTCGGGAACCGGCGGGTCGTTGATGAGCACCACGATGACTTTGCCCTTCACGTCCGCACCCTTGAAATCGTCCCATTTGTATTCGGGCGCCTGCACCCCGTATCCGACAAAAATCATGTCGCCATCGAGGTTCACGGAATCGACCATGCGCTTTGTCCAGGCGACAAAATCCTTCTCGAATGTCGCGCGTAACGTGCGTCCACGGCCCGTGAAGGTGAGCTGCATCTTCTTGTCAGGGGTGATCCCTACCAACGGCACGTCCTGCCGGTAAGTGCCATCGGGATTCCCGGGCTCAAGTCCCGCCTGCCGGAACTCATCCTGCACATAACCGATCGAAAGCTGCTCGCCTTTCGAGCCCGGCCCTCGGCCTTCAAATTCATCTGAAGAGAGTGTGCGGATGTGCGCCAGCAATCGATCCGCAGAAAAAGATTGCAAGGCCGCTGTCGGTCGGCTTGGCGCGTGAGAGCACGCTGCCAATATCACGCCCATGGCCGCGGTGAAAATGAAGCCCAGATTCTTCTGACGCGCCTTGGGACTGTTCTCCATTTCCATCCGCCTCCGAATCTTCATGTCCTTGAGAACGCGCATCATACTCCGCGGTGCGCTGCTCGTGGTAGGGCAAACACGCCACGCTAACCACCCGCTCCGCGCCGCCTTACGCATTGCAAAATGTAACCCGGAAGTCCAAAATGGCCGGGTGTTCGAGCCGGGTCAAAGCGTGCGCGTGAACCTGGCAGGCATGCAGGTGCAGGGAGTGCTGTTCCACGCCGCGGTCACCGACGCGGTGGGGAATATTGTCCGCCAAATAAAAGCGGACCCTCCCGCATTTCTCGTGAAACTCCTGTTCTCCTTCAAGGGCGTCAGCGAAGTCGAAGTTCCTGCCGATCGTATTCGCACTATGTAACCATCACGCTGCGGGAAACGCCTGACTGCGATAGAATTGTTGTGAGCCCCCTCGGGGAGGCCCGAATGATCCACCGCACTATCTTTCACGACGATCGCCTGCTGCCCATCGAGCAGGTACGGCTTTCACCCGGCCAGGCGGGCCTGCTGAACGGCTGGGGGCTCTTCACCACCATCCGCATCGTTGAAGGCATTCCCTTTGCTTTCGAGCGCCACTGGAAACGCCTGGAAAAAGATGCGGCGCGCACGCATTGCCCTTTGCCGTTCGCTTCCGAGAAAGTCCGCAGCCATCTCGGCGAAGTGTTGCGCGCGAACCAGGTCAAAGAGGGCTGCGCGCGAATTTATGTCGTCTACAATCAGGTTGGATTCTGGCGGAGCGACGAAGATTTTCCGAACGTCGACCTGATTATTTACTCGGCCGGGCTTCCAGCTTACCGCGAGCCGGCGCGACTCGCTCTGCGAGAGCACGGACGCCACGCTGCCTCACCCCTTGCCGGCGTGAAGGTAATTTCATGGCTGAACAACGTCTGGAATCTATACGAAGCGCAGCAGGACGGATTCGACGAGGTGCTCCTTCTCAACGAGCGCGGTGAAGTCGCTGAATGCACCGCCGCCAATATCTTCTGCGTACGAAATGGACGAGTGCTGACGCCGCCGCTCGATTCGGGTTGCCTCGAAGGCGTCACTCGCGGAGTCCTGCTCGAAGTCGGCCACGAGGTGGGTGTTCCGGTGGAAGAAAAAACGCTGCGGCGCGAAGATCTCTTCGCCGCCGAGGAAGTTTTCATTTCTTCGACGAATCGCGGCTTGCTGGCCGTCTGCGAAATCGCCGGCCATCGCTACCCCGCCGCTCCCGGCCCCGTCACGCAAAAGCTCGAGAAGGCATTCGCCGCTTACATCACGAATTATGTAAGCCGCTTCGCTCCCGCTTCCGCATCCCGCTGAATTGTGTAGAATCAGGGATCCAATGTCCGGCATCTGAAGAACACGCTTCCGAGGTGAGGAATCCTATGAGTGAATTGGCGAGCAAGACTTGCGTGCCCTGCCGCGGCGGCGTTCCCCCGCTTGCGGGAAAAGAACTCGAAGAGCTGGCCAAGCAAGTGCCCAACTGGAAGGTCGTCAACGGTCACCACCTAACCCGTGCATTCACCTTCCCTGATTTCCGCCAGGCGCTGGCCTTCACCAACAAGGTCGGAGCGCTGGCCGAAGAGCAAGGCCACCATCCGGATATCCTCCTTTCGTGGGGCAAAGCGGAAGTCACCACTTGGACGCATAAGATCAACGGCCTCACCGAGAGTGACTTCATTCTCGCGGCCAAGATCGACCGCCTGTAGCCTTTCGGCGCCATCAATCGACTCTCGCGGCGCTCCTCAGCCGCGAGCGCACCGCCTAACAATTCGCGCAAAAAGTTACTTTCTCTGTCATCTCCGATTTCTGGAGTCCGGTGGAATCGATCGGAGTCCTGAAACCGGACCCGAGCGAAGCGAGGGATCTGCTTTTCGCAATATATTCACGGAAAAAGCAGATTCCTCGTGGAGCATAGGTCCCCATTATCTTCGGGACCTGCCCCTACGATTTAATTGGTATAGTCTCTGCACTCAACCGTAACGCCAATCACTTTGTCGCAGCTCTGCGCCTTGCCTGGGCCACCGGCTGACCGCTGAGGGCTGCTAAGAGCTTCGCGCCATCGGGACTACCGAGACCCGTGCATGGATCCCAGCCCGGTGCCGCGTTATAGCCGCCGTTGTCACCCTGCGAAATATCATTCATGGCCGGTTCGACGTTCTGCGAGTACAGCAGCGGGTTGAGAAAATCAACCGGCTGCTTCAGGGATTGATTGACGAGTGCGGTTAGACCGGCCCAAAGAGGTGCCACCGCGCTCGTGCCTCCAATTACGGTCACCGCACCATCCACGACCACGTTGTAGCCGGTTGTCGGGTCGGCATCGCCGGCCACATCCGGGACGCCGCGGCCCGTTTGACCATTCGGCGCGGCGGGCACGTTTGCGCTTTGATGCCACGTCGGAGTTGGCTGGAAAAACTGGCTGACGCCGCCGCCCGTCGCTCCTTCGTTTTGAGCCAGCTCGTTCCAAGCTTCTTCATGGGTGATTGTGGTCCCTGATGCCACCAGCTTGGTCCCGCCACATCCGGTCACATGCGGGCTCGACGCCGGGAAATCGACCGTCAAGTTGCCGTTGGGATCGCCATCGGTGGCGCCGTTGTCGCCGGAAGCGGCGAAGATGGCGATGCCCATCGTCGCTGCATCCTGGCAGGCCGAGTCAAAGGCGCTCATCGCCTGCTGCGTCCACGTATTTTCCGGTCCGCCCCAACTGATGGAGATGACGCTAGGCCGCAGGTTCGTATCATGGATGGCCGTTGTCAGCGCATCCAGAAAACCTCGATCCGTGTTCGGAGCGAAGTAAACCCCGATCTGCGCCCGCGGCGCAATCGCCCCGGCAATCTCGACATCCAATTCCACTTCCCCATCGGGCCCGGAGGGATCTCCCGTGGGGGCATTGGCGGCGCCGTCCACGGAAATTGCACTGACCTTCGGATTTGGGAGCTGCAAATTCCCGAAGAACGCGTTGAGATCTGCCGACCGGTATCCTCCGCCCAGCTCAAGAATGCCGATGGACTGCCCCGAGCCGTCGAGGCCAGCTGGAAAATCATAAGCCTGAGCGACCTGAGGTGGATCGTAGCCACCTTGCTGGACGTGGGGCTGAACCTTTCCCTTCCCGCTCTTGCGGATTCGGAAATGGGGTCGAGCCTGAGGCCGGTCGTCCAAACCGAAAACGCCTTCAATGACTCCCGACAGTTCGGCCGGAATCGTCAACGACCCCGTCCGTCCGCGATAGGTTCCTTGCGGGTGTTCGAAACGGCTCAGCTCGACTTCGAAGGCGCGGCTGAAAGCCTCGACCGACCCCGCGAGGACGACCGAACGGCGGGCAGGATCCTCGCGAAGGACCTGCAGGCCGAATTCCGAGGCGAATTTTCGAATGCTCGCGATGTCGTCCGGATGGCCCCCATGCGTCCGCGCGAATTCTTCTCGGGTCAGGTGGTAGCGTTCCTTGGGCAGTCGAGCTCCGAGCTGGTCAACGTCGGGATACTCGCTGGCTTTCGAGCGCCGGCGCAGCAAGATGGTCACCTCGATTCGCTGGTTGGGATCGGCGGCGCCTCGGATTCCCTGAGAGTCAGAGACTGTGGGTTCGGGACGGACCGTTAAGGCGAATCGTGGAAACTAACCACGCTTGTTACTGGGTTTCTGTTCCCGGGTTGCCGGCTTCGAGTGAGGGAGGAGCCGGGAGAGGGCAGCCCATCGAGCGGTACGCACTTGGTCCCGAGCGACCGAGACCGTCAATCTCCGGAACTCGACTGAAGTACTGCTTCCCGGAGGCTGAGCGGTGGCGATTCTACGTAACTGGATAGTGTAAGTCAAGATTTAGTTAATGTGCCAACATCCGTAAGAAAACCGATGTGCGCATTCAAAGCCACCCGCGCCCCACTGCGGATTCTTCCCACGGATCGCGCCTCGGGATTCGGCTCAGGGGCCGTGATACGATTTGGTCTTAGACACCGCAGTGGCCACACAACTCCAAACCGTGAATTCGTACAGGGACGAGCTCAAACCAATGCTGCGCCTGGCCGGCCCCATTGTGTTCGCGGAGCTTGGCTGGATGAGCATGGGCATCGTCGACACGATGATGGTAGGCCGCTTGCCCAACAGCGCCGAAGCCATTGGTGCAGTCAGCCTCGGAAGCATTCTTTTCATTTCCGTTGGAATCTTCGGCACCGGCATCATGCTCGGTCTGGATACGCTGGTGTCGCAGTCCTTCGGAGCAGGCGAGGTCGAGGACTGCCACCACTTGCTTTTCAATGGCGTGTACTTGAGCCTCGCAATCGCGCCAATCCTGATGGGCATCGTCTGGGTGTGGCCTTTGCTCTTGCGCAACTTCGGGATTGACCCAGCCGTGCTGCGGTTAGCCTCTGCTTATCTCTACGCGCTCAACTGGAGCACCCTTCCTCTGCTGCTCTATTTCGTTTTCCGAAGATATCTGCAGGCCATGAACCAAGCGGCGCCGGTGATGTTCGCGCTCATCAGCGCGAACCTGGTGAATCTCGCCTTCGATTGGATTCTGATCTATGGACATTCCGGCGCGCCGGCAATGGGCGCGGTAGGCTCGGGATGGGCAACCTGCATTTCGCGAATCTACATGGCGACGATGCTGCTGATCTACATCCTCTATTACGACCATCGCCATAAGACCGGACTGCGCAAGATTCCTGGCTGGCCGAACCTCGCGCGTATCCGCCATCTGGTCAAGCTGGGATTCCCCGCCGGCGCGCAACTCGCCTTCGAAGTCGCCGTTTTTGCCGCCGCCACCGCGCTGATCGGGAAGTTGGGCGCCTTGCCGCTTGCCAGCAATCAGATCGCCCTCAACACCGCCAGCTTCACCTACATGGTTCCTCTCGGAATCGGTTCCGCGGCAGCCGTGCGTGTGGGACAGGCGCTGGGACGCGGCGATTTCCCCGCAGCAAATCGCGCCGGCTGGACCGCTCTCTCACTCGGAGCAGGTTTCATGTTGTGCATGGCCGTCGCGTTCTGGACGATTCCGCAATCGATTGCTCGAATCTTCACACCCGATCCCGTCGTGATTCATGCCACGGTCAGATTGCTCTTCGTCGCCGCTTTCTTTCAGCTTTTCGACGGGCTGCAAGCGGTCGCTACCGGAGCGCTTCGCGGCGGCGGCGACACGCGAACGCCCATGCTTTGCCATCTCATCGGCTACTGGGTGATCGGTTTGCCTCTCGGTTACATTCTGTGTTTCCACTTCGGCTGGGGCGCCCCAGGAATGTGGAGCGGTCTATGCGTCGCGTTAATCTTGATTGGAGTGGCCTTGCTGCTCGCATGGCGACGCGTAGCACAAGCTAGAATCGTCGCTCCCGCCAGGGCCGGGCGCGCGTGAGCACAAATCCTTTCGACAGTCGTGGACCGAAGGGCCCTGTAAACCCCTGGATCATCGCTGGCACCGTGATCCTCGCGACGTTCATGGAGGTGCTGGATACCAGCGTCGCCAATGTTTCTCTTCCTCACATCGCCGGAAGCCTTTCGGCCGGAGTGGATGAGAGCACCTGGGTTCTGACCTCTTATCTCGTGTCGAATGCCATTGTTCTGCCGCTTACCGGTTGGTTTTCCACCCTCTTTGGCCGCAAAAATTTCTACATGGGCTGCGTTGTCGTTTTCACCGTCAGCTCACTCCTTTGTGGACTTGCAACCAGCCTTCCCCTCCTTGTCTTCTTCCGTGTCCTGCAAGGAGCGGGCGGTGGAGGACTTCAGCCGATTTCTCAGGCGATCCTCGTGGATAGCTTCCCCCGCGAGAAACAAGGGATGGCCATGGCCATCTATGGCATGGGAGTCGTTGTCGCGCCAACCATCGGCCCCACCCTCGGCGGATGGATCACCGACAATTACACTTGGCGATGGATCTTCTTCATCAATGTCCCCGTTGGCATTCTCTCCATTCTTCTGACTTCCCTCCTCATCGCCGACCCCCCTCACGCCGCGAAGAAAGCGGGCGGTGTGCGCATTGACTATCTCGGACTTGGCCTGCTCAGCGTGGGACTCGGCTTCGCTCAAATCGTACTCGATAAAGGACAGCGGGACGATTGGTTTGGCTCGCCGTTCATCCTGTGGTCAACAGTGACTGCGGTGGTGGCGCTAGCCGGGACCATTCTGTGGGAGCTTTGGGTGAAAGATCCCGTGATCGAGTTGCGCCTGCTAAGAGAGCGGAATTTCTTCCTGTCTACATTCATGATGTACGTGCTTGGATTCGTTCTCTACGGCACCACCGTGCTGTTGCCGATTCTCTTGCAAACGTTGATGGGCTATACAGCCCAACAAAGCGGTATTGTGCTTTTCCCCGGCGGCTTGGTCGTGTTGCTGGTCCTCCCGGCTGTGGGGTGGTTGCTCTCCAGGTTCGAGGCGAGATGGCTCGTTGTGGTCGGCTTTGCAGTGTCCGCGGTGGGTCTGCTGCAGATGTCGCATCTCACACTGGATGTTTCGATGCGAACACCCGTTTGGTATTGGGTGATCTCGCGCCTGGGCGTGGCTTTTCTATTCGTGCCCGTCAACGTGATGGCGTTCTTTTACGTCCCTCGCGAGAAGATCAACAACGCCACTGGCCTGATCAACCTGGCCCGCAACATCGGCGGAAGTATGGGCATCTCTTTCGTTACCACGATGCTCGACCGCCGCGCCCAATACCATCAAGGCATCCTCGTCAGCAGCGTGCACGCCGGGGATTTGCACTACCAGTGGATGATTCGCCGCCTCTCACACGCTCTGATGACTCGCGGCTTGGATGCCACTCAGGCCCTTCATCAAGCCCAGGGCCTCATCTATCAAACCGTCCAGCGCCAAGCCTCGATGCTTTCTTTCATCGACGATTTCTGGATCATGGCCATGATCTGCCTGAGCGTGATTCCGCTTCTCTTCCTGATGAAGAAGATTCGCCCCGGCAAAGCCCCCGTCGCTGCCCACTGAGAGGCACGCGCAACCCCTCTGGTCAGAACGGGTTCGTAGCCCGGGTCTTAAGACCCGGGGGGTTTTCCGCCCGGCAACCGCGTTACGCATTGCTGGCGGCAGTTTTGTGGACGATTATGCCGCTTCATGGTTTTTCCGACGATGTTGCGGGCTGTAAATCGGTTCTCGCCTGACGTAGGACTTCTGAATTTTTCTTGAGTTCATTCTCGAGAATTTGCTCTTGCTCGCCAGCGTGTTTCCAGTCGCCCGCTTCGGCCGCTTCGGTCAAGCCGGGCAGTTCCAAGTGCGCGTAGGTGTAACGCGCCGCATAGAGCGTGTGCTTGAACCACGGCCGTCCGGGGATGCCCTCCGGATTGCACCAGTTCCTTTCCACCTGCATCAGCGCGCGGTTGATGCGATCGGCCGCCGCCGAGTCGAACGAGCCGTTGCGCAGCGCTTGGGCAGCCGCCTCGTTCCATTCCCGTCCCTCCGTCTCGAATTCCGTAATGTGGGCGAGCAGCGGCGCCAGATCCAGGTGCGCGCTGACGTGACTCCGCCTGTCCAGCTCCTGCACGAAGGCTCGGATATCGCGCGCATAGGCCTCAAAATCATAGGGAAGAACCTGTGAGTTCGCCAGGCGCAGCGCAATCTCGCCCCACACCTGCGTCATTAAAGCATGATAACGATAGCCAGGATCGCCAAAATGGTTCATCCAGAAGTAGTCGTCATACATCGAGTGGTACACGCCGTAGGGACCGTCGAACTCCAGCCCCACCGTCGGAATCCCCAGGAAATTCAGAAACACCGTGTGATCGGAGCCGCTCCCAATGTGTGTATCGGCCAGGTCGGCATCGGCGATGGCGTGCTTTTCATCCAGCTCGCGTTGTCGCGTGGTTTTCCATTCATCATAGAGCGTCTTGCCCGACGGCGCCGGGAGCGTGCGGCTCACCTCAACGAGGAGTGGCGCAAGCGAGCCGACCGCGGTGCCATGAAAATCGAAGCCGGATGCGGAGGAATCTACATTCAGATACGCGATTGCCTTCTGCTTCAGCTCCTCGGCAAACTCCTCGCCCCATTCCGTCGAGCCTGTCAGTGCATACTCCTCGCCGTCCCAACTGCAAAGGACAAGCGTGCGCCGCGGGCGTATTCCTTCCTTTAATAACTGCCCTAGATTCCGGGTCAGCTCCAGCATGGAAGCGGTGCCGCTTGAGGGATCGACACCCCCAAACACCCACGCGTCGCGGTGATTGCCGAGAATCACCCATTCATCCGGAAACCCGCCGCCGCGGATGCGCGCCTCAGTGACGTAGTACGGCTGCACGCTCGTATTCATATCCACCTTCAAATGCACCTGCACCCGCTTGCCGCCGAGCCGGTATTTGATCGGCAAGCCACCTTGCCATGACGGAGGCGCTTCCGGGCCATCCATGTTTTGCAGCAGCGGCTTGGCGTCGTGCCAGGAAAGAGGGACGCCGATGATTTTGGGCAGCGAGATCGCTTGTTCCGGTGGAATTCGTTTTGCGCCAGGCACCGACGCCCAGCCCGGCGTGAGGGGATCGCCCGGTTCGAGAAAATCATACGTAATCGCGCCGCGCTGGATATGCGTTTCGGGTCCCCACGGCCCCATCGGATAGACCTTTCCCTTCCTGTACCCATCTTCCGCCGGATCGGAATAGATCAGGAGCGCAGCCGCGCCCTCGCGCTGCGCAGTCAATGCCTTGAACCCGCGATAGCTGTAAGGGTTCGAATAGCGCGCCAGCACGATTTTCCCGCGAACGTCGATCCCCTCGCGCCGCAGCAGATCGTAGTCCTCCGGATTTCCACTGTGCGCGTAAACCACCGGCGCGGTCACTTCACCGGAAGCCGAGTAGCCGAGGAAAGCGCCGGTGACATTCGGGTTCTTCGTATCCGCGTCCTCGTCATAGGGCTCTTCACGCAGCAAGGCGCGATACTGCGTGGGACTCACCATTTCGAGCGATACTTCGCGCGGCGTCGAATTCAGCACGTCGTATTCGTGAATTGTGACGTCCTCGAGCCCCTGTTCCTTCCACCGATCGGCCACCCACCGGGCGAGTTCGTTGTTGCGCGCCGAGCCCGCGGGATGCGGTTCGGCCGTAAGATACCGGTGAAATTTTTCAATCTGGTCGGTCGAAGCAAGAACGCGATATTGCTCCTCGATGTTTCGTTCCGTGCGGGCCGCCTCGGGAGAAAAGCCGCTTGCGACGGCTCCATCGGGCTTGGCGCGAAAGACAAAAGCTGCCAGGAACGCTGCGGGCACAAGTAGAGAGAGGCTGAATCTACGGAGAGGCGTGAAGGCCAGTGGCTCCTCCTCGGCCGGCGCGATGCGATCTCTCCAGGTCCGAGATCGCAGCTCCCAAGGTCCCTGCCAGCCTTTGAATCAATTCCGTAGTGATGATATACGGTGGCGCCAGAAGCAAGTGGTCGCCGCGTTCCCCATCCACGCATCCTTGGATCGGATAGGTCACCACCCCCGCATCGAAGACATCCTGCGCCACCCGGTGGGCGATATGAGCTTCCGGGGGAAAAGGCGTGCCTGTCTTCGAGTCGCTCACCAACTCGATCCCAACCAGCAGCCCCATGCCCCGGATATCGCCGACAATCGAATACTTCTGAAGTGGCACAAGCGCCTGTTTCAACTCCCGTCCGGTCGGAATCACCCGCTCGAATAACCGGTGCTTCGCGGCGTATTCGAGCACCGCCAGGCCCGCTGCCGCCGCCACCGGATGCGCGTTGTAAGTGAAACCATGAAGGAAAGAACCGGAGCCGCGCGCGATCGCATCCGCCAGATGTCCAGCAACCAGAACGGCGCCCAGCGGCGCATAGCCGCTCGCGATTCCCTTCCCCACCAGGATCAAGTCCGGCGTCACGCCCCAGTGCTGGATCGCAAAATTCTTGCCGGTTCGGCCCATGCCCGTCATCACCTCATCGGCAATCAGCAGAATTCCGTGGCGACGGCAGATTTCCGCGATCCGTTGGACGTAGCCTTCCGGCGGCGCGACTGCGCCCAGCGTGGCGCCTGCCACCGGCTCAAAAATGAACGCAGCGACTGTTTTGGGGTCTTCTCTTTGCAGAAGCCGCTCGAGCTCGTCAGCGCAATCCACATTGCACTCCGGATAGTGCAACCCGAGCGGGCACCGGTAGCAATAGCACGGCACGATGTGGCCCCATTCGCTCAGCAAAGGAGCGAATGGTTCGCGCCGCCGCGTGTTTCCGGATACAGAAAGAGCCCCCAGCGTGCTCCCGTGATAGCTCTGCTTGCGGGAAACAATCCGGGTGCGTTTCGGCTCACCGCATTCCAGAAAATATTGCCGGCACAGCTTGATTGCAGTTTCGGTGGCTTCGGAGCCGCCGGAGGTGAAATACACGCGTCCCGAACCGCGCAAGCCTACCGGCGCCATCGCCAGAAGACGCTCGGCGAGTTCCTCGGCGGGCGAATTCTGAAACTGCGAAGAGTGCACGTAGGCAAGCTGCATAGCTTGATCGGCCATGGCACGCCCCACCGATTCCACGCCGTGACCGATCGTAACCACCGCAGCCCCGCCTGCCGCGTCGAGATACTGTTTCCCTTCCGCCGTGAAAATAAAGCAGCCCTCGCCGCGCACCGCGCGAGGAGACGTCTTGCGGAAATTGCGCGGAAAAACGTGCTCGCTCACGATCCGCTCGCCTTCCCGGCCAACTCTTCCCCTCCGTGCCGCATTACGCGCTAGGCAAGACTTGCCACATTGGGAATTTCAATCCCAACAAAGACCACATCACCGTCTCGCAACCTCCGCGCTGCCGCCACCGCCATAGTCTCCTATATGGTTGCGGGGCTTGTCATCAGCAGCCGCTGTTGACTGGCTCGCATTCGCACCGCCCCGCGCAGCCGTTCGAGCGCGGGCAGCCTTCTTGCAATATTCGGTCCGATCTCGAACTTTAAGCCCTTCCGACGCATGGAACGTGACCACACGCCATTTGTGACCTTCCCGGACATACACCTTAGTGAATCGCCAGTCATCGGAAACCTCTCGGCCGTTCATCGAGCGAGTTCGTTGGAGACGACCGGTGACAACCGCTGCATTGTCATACACCCGGACACGAATTTCCGAGCTCTGATAACGGAGGAACTTCATTCGACCGGAGCGCGCAAAGCTGAGCGCGCCAGCTTTCGTCATCAACGCCATGCGGGGTACAGCTACTTCGAGATCGTCTGCCCACAATGCTTCCAGGGCGTCGGCGTCTCCGCGCTCGTGAGCCTCATTCCAGACCGTTTCCAGCCGCTCCAGCTCGCGGATGTCGGCATCGTGAGTGGAGGGCGCCGGTTCCTGCGCACTCACCGTCAATCCCGTGAGGACAAGCGCCAAAGCCGCGCCAAACCAAAGAAGTTTCAAGCGAAACCTCCTCTTAGCCGGAACTCCCGTTTTAACTTCGCTGAGCCGGCCGGTAACGTACACCCGGCCCCGTCAGTCTGCAATGCTCCAGTCAGCTTTTTGAGTGTCGTGTTGGCAAAGACCCATCGGGTGAACGCGCCATTCAGAGAAATGGCTTAACTCCGATTCGCATTCGTGCCAGTGCCCCTTGCCGGGCCCCGAATCGCCTTAAAGTCTCTAATTCTGGTTCTGCGCTGTGCATCTCGCTCGATGCTCGGGTCTGCCGCGCCCCGATTCTCCTGCCTCCCTTCAGCTATTCTTCAGGAAGGACCTGCCACAATACGGGCCAAGCAGGGCTTCTCCCAAGTCAACGACAAGGCGGCGTGGGCGCGGGGCGTGATTACATCGGTCCAAGATGCGAAGGACCTTTTGAGCGGCTGGAAGGACCAATCAGCGCCGGTGTTGGTGTCCTTCACAACCGAACTCTCGGACCTGCGCTTCAAGGGTGCAGTCGTGCAAGTGAACGAAACCGGAGTGTGGCTGTCTGCAGGACCTTGGGCGCTCTGGGTCGGTTTCGAGCGGGCGAAGTTTGAATACGCAGAACCGGATTCTGGTTGCACCTTGCGTGTTCTCCTGCACACCGGTGACAAGTGTATTGTTCGCGAGCTGCTGCGCCATTGAATCCCGGAGCGTGATTCTCGCAATCTGACTTCAGTGCTATGCTCCGATCTGCCGCGGCCCGATCGGAGAGCGCATCGGCGCCGCGCTGCGGTGTCACGCTCCATTCCACCAGAACCCGCTCACGAAACCAAGCAGCCCTGAGATTTCTTCAGTTTGTTCTCTCGAATCGCAATAGCTTTGAGGGAGTCGAGGAAAAACTTCTTGTGAGTCATCCTCCTGACGCAGGTTCGCGCTTCGGCGAGCGCCGCTCTGTTCCGCGCTTTGCATTCATCGCTTCTCTCGAAATAGATGAGCCCCTCTCGAACACCCGTATTTCCGGCCGTGTCATCGAAATCAGTCAAAAAGGTTGCTGCGCCGAAGTCGCAAACCCGCTCCCGGTCAATTCCTTCATTCAGCTGCGAATCAAACGCGATGAGGCTGCGTTCGAGACTTGGGCTCGAGTGATTTATGATCGCCAGGGTGTCGGGATGGGATTCCTCTTCATTCGCACCGCCGCCGACCAATCGAAAGTGCTAGACACCTGGCTCGTCGAACTCAAGGGAAGCTGATCTACAAGCATGCATCGCTCGCCGCATGGCGCCACTGCCGTTCGGCACACGCCTCTCGTAGCTGAGGGATACTATCAGAGTGGTATGATCTGGTCGCGGCGCGCTATCAGGAGCGGATTAGAACGCATCATGAAAAACCTGGGCCACCCGCCTAACGAGGTGGGCTTATGTTCAACAGGTCGTGCCAAGCATGCTCCTGATGAGAGGTGCCGACATGGTCATAAACGCTTGCGAGGGAAGATAACTTCTTGGGGAAGAAAAAACGGCCTCCGGAATGCCCAAACTGCGGGCTGCCCTTAGAAGTTGAAATGCTAAAACCCGTGATTCAATGCCCGTTCTGCGGCGCTGAACTGGTTTACACTCCATTGCATCGAGTTCTGTTTCTCTAGGTCGGTATAGCTCTCGCCCTGGGGCGTTCCGGCGGCGATGGGAATCCGTCTCGCCATTTTTTCCTTGCCTTTCTTTCTTTGTTTCTATCCCGCGATTGTATTGGCCGCTTGGCTGGTTCCGAAGGTTATACGTCCTACGTATAAACGCCGCGAACCGACAATAACAACCTTGTTCCGACACTGAACGGGGTCGTCGCTCGGCGGGTTGACCGACCGGAGGAGACCCGCGTCGACTACGGCGGGGTGGCCCAGGCTCGTTTCAATCCTTTCACTTGCGGCCGGGCACCCCAGGGTTCGCCCACTCTCTTTGGTCCTTGATCGCTTGACAGCGCAACCCGACCGGATGATTGCATTCGGACATTCATCCTCGGAGTCCATTTCCACCGAAGGGTGCTCCACTGTTCGATCTTGTTTTCCGAGGAGTGGGGGTTTTATTTCATCGGATCGATCCGCACCAGGCTGAGTCCGGATTGAGCCTAGAAAGAATAGCTGCTCCAGAGCCATTTCTTTGGATGATCGACGAGGCTTCACTTCACCGGGTTGAATTGCATGGAATGGAGTTCTCATTCCTTTTCTTCCGGCTCCAGATGTTGAAGTCGTTGAAGCGAGCCTGCCAGAAGCTTCGATACCGCGCCACGGGCGCGGGGGGCTGCCAGAAACACAGTTGCGAAACAGGCGGGCTGGCGCAGGCTCGTTTCAATCCTTTCAGTTGCGGCGAGCGGGCGGGTGGCGCACCCTTTTCGGTTGATTAGATAACCGCCTTTGTTCCTTCCGATCAACTCGACTTGGTTACGTGTTGATGATCACGGGCGGGGCGGCCCAGGCTCGTTTCATCCTTTCACTTGCGCCCAGGCAGCCCAGGGTTCGACCACTCGTTTTCGACCTTGATCGCTTGACGGCGCAACCCAACCGGATGATTGCATTCGGACATTCCTCCTCGGAGTTCATTTCCACCGAAGGGCGACCCACTCTTCGATCTTGTGTTCCGAAGAGTGGGGGGTTTATTTCATCGGATCGATCGGCCCGCCCTGATCAGATAATGGGGGGTCGCCTCCTTGCGACCGAGTAGACTTGGTTGACCGTAAGCGCCATGGAGACACCCCAAGATCCACTCTCTGTTTCTTTCGTTTTCTTCGCTCCACCTCTCGCCTCCAACTCCCAATTCTCTACGACATACACCCCCTTGCAACTCCCCTGTCCCGTGTTACCGTGGCGTGCGGAGGTGCTGTGTCGTGGTGGCGGTTGCTCGCCGCGAACATGTCAACCCATGACAGAAACCAACGAACATCGCGCAGCGCGTCTCGTCACAGGCTCTCCCTGTCGAACCAGTCCCAAAACGGGAAGAGACTCCTTCGCTTCACAAGCTCTAATCGCAACGAAGTTCAATTTTCTGGTGGCGGCCTCACCCCTTTATGCCGCAAGCGGCGCTAGGTTCCGTATTCCGAAGGCCAGCGCTGGCATCTCACTTCCTCCAGCCTCGCGCTTCGAGCATCCAGCTTCGAGAACTGTACTCGATACACCAAGCTACACCAAATGACAGTCGCAAAATCGCAACTCACTGAAAACAAGCACGATCGTATTTCGTGCCCGCTACAGGAACGCATGTTTCTGAAGAAGGAGCGCACGCTGAAGGCTGGACGCGCCCGCCTCCGCAGCAGTGCATTCTTGCCCGCATCTCTATTGCATCTCCAACTCCGGGCGGTAAGCCCTTTATGCTGAAGCGCTTCAATCTCGGCCATCTCTGCTCCCTCCGCGCTATCTGTGGTGAAGCGCGGCTCATTCTCTACCCGTTCTGCTCGCAACTCGAAATGACAGTCGCAAAACCGCAACTCGGACAAAACACGACTCAAATGCAATTTCTACCCGCAACAAAAACGCATGTTTCTGAACAAAGAGCGAAGGGCCTGTCCCGCGCACGGCGAGGGACGCGCCAGGCTCTTCGTCCTGAGGTCGCTGCGGTGACCGAAGGACCTCTCTGTTCCTTCAACTTTCGGCTTTCAACTGTGAACTGTCGACCTTCGTCTCGAACATGATCAACATTCACCAAGCCACCGAAAGCTTCGAGCGATGGAAGTCCTCACACATCCCCGTCGTAAAGAAGGACCTCGAGATCAAGCACTCCGCGATGGCGGCGGGCATCTTTCCTTTTTTCCGCGCTACGTTCTATCGCTGGCTTCAGCTTTGGGAAGACGTGTGCCCTGAGGAGGCTCGCGCTCCCAAAGTTCTCGCGGTCGGTGATCTGCACGTCGAAAACTTCGGCACCTGGAGGGATTTGGAAGGCCGCCTGATCTGGGGCGTCAACGATTTCGATGAAGCGTATCGCATGCCCTACACCATCGATCTTGTGCGCCTCGCGACCAGCGTGCGTCTCGCCATGGAAGAAGAGCATCTCTCGTTGAAATCTCGAAGCGGCTGCGACTCAATTCTGGAAGGGTATTGCGAAGCGCTCGAGACGGGCTGTCGGCCCTTCGTGCTCGGCGAAAACAACAAGTGGCTGCGTCGCATTGCTCTGAGCCGGCTGCGCGATCCGGTTCGCTTCTGGGGAAGAATGGAAGCCCTGCCGGCTTATACCGGCAAGATTCCCGATGACGTTCGCCGGCTCCTCGAAGACGATTTGCCCGAGCCGGAGCTTCCGTATATCCGCAAGCGGCGCGTTGCAGGACTCGGCAGCCTCGGCCATCTGCGCGTCGTGGCCTTAGCGAAATGGCGTGGAGCCTGGATTGCCCGTGAAATCAAAGCGCTCGCTCCTTCCGCCTGCGTCTGGGCCGGCGGCGATCGCAAGAACAGCAAAATCCACTACCAGGAAATCATCGGCGCCGCCGCCCGCGTTCCCGATCCGTTCCTTCGCATCACGGAAGGCTATCTCCTTCGGCGACTCGCGCCAGACTGCTCGCGCATTTTGCTCGCATCGCTTCCAGAAGACCGCGACGAAACGCGGCTGGTTCGAGCCATGGGCTTCGAGACCGCCAACATTCACTTCGGCAGCCCCAAATCGTTTCGCGCCGTAATTCGAGATCTGGAAAGGCGTCCCGATGGCTGGCTTCACCGGGCTGCCAAGAGGATGGCTAAAGCTACGCGTCGCGACTGGAAGCAGTGGTGCGATGGGTAGCGCTGCTCGCGATCGGGAATCCGGCATTCCGGAATCCGGCTTTACGCCGCCACACCCCCGGTGTAGCATGCTGGCTCCTCTGCCGGCTCAGGCGGTCCCTGGCTTTGCTATGGCTTCCGCAGCGCACGCACCGCAAACCCGCAAACACAAACAAGCCGGACTGGCTCACTGGATGGCGCGAGTGCTGAAGGAATGTCATCGTGTGGCGCAGGATTTCGACGCCGACACCGTGCACGACCTCCGCGTGGCCCTGCGCCGCTGCCGCACGATATCCGATGAATTTCAAAATCTGGATCCAGACCCCGCTTGGCGCAAGATGAAGAAAGCGTCGAAGAAACTTTTCCGAACGCTGGGCGCCTTGCGCGATAACCAGGTGATGCAGGAATGGGTGAAGAAGCTGAGCGGGGAAGACGACGCGTTGCGTCAGAAGCTCCTCGATTCACTCGCCGCAGAAGAACAGCGAGCAAGGTCGGACGTCGAGCGGGCGCTCGACCATTTCGATCAAAAGGCCTGGCGGAAGTGGTCGCGCATCCTGCCGGAGCACACCCGCAAAGTGCCCCGCGAAGGACTGGCGTTCCAGCATCTGGCGCTGAAGCGTTGGAACGATGCCCACGAGCTCCATCGCCGCGCCCTCCGCACCCGGAGTGGAGTAGCCTGGCACCGGCTGCGCATCGGGCTGAAGCAGTTCCGCTACACCGTCGAAAACTTTCTCCCCAAGCGCTACGACAAGTGGGGCGAAGGACTGAAACGCTTCCAGGATTTGCTGGGAGAAGTCCACGACCTCGATGTTCTTTGGGCGGGCGTGCGCAAGGCGAGTGCGGGCGGAGACGCCTCGGTCCGGGCTCGCTGGAAAGAGGCGATCGACAACGAGCGCCGCACCCGCCTCGCGGAATACACCTCGCGAACACGCGGTCCGGATTCGCTCTGGCTGGTGTGGCGCGCCGGCTTGCCGGAGGGAAAGCGCGTGGAAGCAGCCGCGATCGCCAAGCTCGCTGCGTTTGCTTCTTTTCGTGATCCAGACGTAGCTCACTCGCAGCGAGTCCGGGCTCTCGCGCTCGAGCTTTTTTCCGGATTCCAGAAGGCGGGCTTGAACAGCCTGTTCCGGGAAGCGAGAGAGAGACGCATTCTCGATTGCGCCGCCCTGTTGCACGACGTTGGCCGCTCGAAAAGAAGTTCAGGCCACCATAAACTTTCCTACCGGATCATTCGCGATCTTCCCGCGCCCCTCGGGTGGACCGGCGAAGACATGCTCTGGACGGCTTTGGTGGCTCGCTACCATCGCGGCGCCGAGCCGCGCGGCACCCACCAGGGCTTTGGCGCTCTTTCCCCGGTGGAGCAGCAAAGAATCGCGTGGCTGGCGGCAGTTCTCAGGCTCGCCGATAGCCTCGATGGCGAGCACAACGGAAGGGTGTTGCATGTGAAGGTCGAAACCACCCGCGAGGCGCTGCTGATCCGCGCTCAGGGTTACAACGAAGAGATGGCTCTCACCGCCGAAGTCGCGGAAAAGAAGCACCTGCTCGAAACGCTCTGCGGCAAGCCCGTCATTCTTCGCCCCGACGAAATCCAACCCGAAGCCGCCTCTGCTTCGCTCGCGTCCTGACTATGCAAGCCCGCGCATTACTTTCGGCGCCAACAGCCAAAGGAGCGTTCCCTTCGACGCGCTGGCCGATTCCAACTCGAAGGAGGCCACGCCTGCCTTCTTCAGCGCCGTAAAGACGTCGCGCGCGCCCGCCAAACAGGCAATCAACTGATCCATGTGCGGGGCATGGCCGAAGCACATCACTTCTTTTGCCCTCACGTGGGCCAATTCCTTCAAGAATTCTGCGGGGTTTGCTCCTGGTTTCAAGTGTTCGCTGTTTCGGATTCTTTCGCGCGGGAATCCGAACACCTCGCAGGCGATTTCGGCGGTTTGCGCCGCGCGCAGGTAGGGCGAGGTGATCATCACATCCGGTTTTGGGCCGAGCTCGCGAAGACCGAGCATCACCTCGCGCGCCTTCTCGATCCCCTTGCGTGTCAGGGGACGTTCCGGTTCCGGAGGCGCGTGGGGATCATTGCGGTTCACCGCAATTCCGTGACGCACGATGTAGAGGATCATGGACTAAGCAACCTTGCTCCTGGATTGAAGTCGTTTGAAAACGGCCTCCAGTTGGAATTCCCGCTCGAACATCGCCGCCTTGCGTACCACGCCGGCCAAGTCGAGGCGTGTTCCATTTTGCGTGTGGATTCGAAAGAGAGCCGCCGCCTTGTCCACATCGACGTCCGCTCGCAAAACTCCCTGGCGATGATCGGATTCCAGCTTCTCGGCAATGCGGAGGATGGCAGTGAGCTGGCGGAGCTGCCGGCGTCGAGTGCTATCGAGGGTGGTGTAGGGCTTGTGACCCACTTGCGGCTCCGACTTCGAATTATGGTAACGCACGAGACAGGCTACCATGTCACGCCGCCAGCCCCGCAAGCCGGGGATCTCCGCGTTGCGGACCAAGTAGTCGCCATGCCGATGATGCGCCTTGTGGCTGACGAAATGACCCACGTCATGCAAGAGCGACCCCAGCTCGAGCACCAAGCGGAGATCGGGCCCCATCCGGTGAATCGGACGCAACTGGTCGAAAAGCGAGAGTGCCAGTGCGCTCACCTGTTCGGCATGTTTCGAATCATAATCCAGGCGACGCGCGAACCACTTTACGCCCGCGCGCAGAAGCTCGGCACGCTTCTTTTCTTCGTCCGAAGCCCAAGTTGGGGAATACTGCGCGGCAACCAGCTCGAGCAAGATTCCTTCTCTGACCCCGACCGCGGGCACAACCAGGCTGCGCAGATTCAGCCATGCTCCGAGAGTATTGAGCACTAGCGCGGCGATCCCCATGACCTCGGCGCGATCCCGGCGCACGCGAAAGGCGCTCATTCGCCGGGGAACATCGAGTGGAAGAATTTGCCAGGTGCGGTCCCGCAGCAGCCGAAGGTTGATTGTAGGGATGCCCTTCATGCCCGGGCCGGGGGCGATCGTCGCAAGCGCTTCGGCGTTTCCTCCGCAGGCTACCGCGACCGCGCCGGACAGGTTTGGGGGCGAAGACAAGGCGCTGCGGAGAAGAGCCAGGACGTGAAGCCGGAGCTTTTCTGCCGCCTCCTCATCGATTGGTCCGCTCAGCCCGTAGGTTTCCATCAGCCGAACAGTGCCGAGCGGCAGCGCGATGCGCCGCTCGACGATTCCGCCGCGGAGAAAGTTCAGCTCGAGGCTGCCTCCGCCTAGGTCGAAAATGAGCCGGGGCGAAATCACTCCGCCAAGGGCGCTCTGCACCGCGTTCGTGACCAGCCGCGCTTCGTCTTCCCCGCTGACTATCTCGAGCTGGATCCCGGACTTCCGGCGAATTCGGTCAATCAAAGCTTGGCGGTTGCGGGCCTCGCGCGCGGCGCTGGTGGCGACGGCCCGATAGACGGTGACGTGGTAGTGGTCCATGACGCGACGAAAATGGCGAAAGGCCCGCGCAGCGCGCGCGATGGTCTGATTCGAAATCAGGCGACGGGTGAAGGCCTGGTGGCCCAAACGCACCGCGGCGCGTTCGTTCTCGAGTCCCTCGAGGTGATCGGGCGAAGTGGCGCGGGCAATGACGAGGCGGAGCGCGTTCGAACCGGCGTCAATCGCGGCGAGATGGACGGGCGCGGCCAAATCTATCGCCAGAGGTGCGCCAGGGCATGCGAAGGTTCATAGTGAGTGACGC
The DNA here is from genome assembly GCA_049644285.1 of Candidatus Acidiferrales bacterium. Classification (GTDB taxonomy): domain Bacteria; phylum Acidobacteriota; class Terriglobia; order Acidiferrales; family UBA7541; genus CAVRXT01. Next base: position 21,692 of record JBARRP010000064.1, read on the forward strand.
GGATTCCCAGATGCGCCGCAATCTTCTTGCGAAGCTCGCGATTCACCGCGGAGACGCTCCCTTCGCCATCGAGCTCCATGAAGCCGTGACGCCGCGAAAGATACTCGAACTCCTTCTTGATGAGCGATTGATATCGTATAAAGGATTGAAAAAGGTCGTTTGAAAGAGACATGTCGCGGCCCGATTCCCAGTAGCTGATGGTGTGGGATTTCTTGAACTCGCGGTCGAATGCTACCTCGGGCTTCACATTGAGCCAGAACGTCAAATCCGGCTTCAGAGCCATTTCATAAATTCCGTGCAAATAATCGCGGCCAATGCCGCGGACGGCCGCCCGGGCGATGAGCGTGTAAATATAACGGTCCGCGAGAACGATGAGCCCGGAACGCAAGGCGGGCAAAATGCGACGCTCGAGCTGATCGAAAAAATCGGTGCCATACATGAGCGCCAGCGTCAGACGCGTCACCGAATTCTCGGCGAGCAGCGCATCGATGTCGTCGGCCACCAGGAACGACCGCCGCAAGCCCATGGTCTGAACGGCGAAGCCTTCGGACTCGAGCCACTCGGTGAGCAGCGCGATTTGAGTGGAGCGGCCCGATCCATCGGTGCCCTCAAGGACGATGAGAGTGCCGCTGAGCTCTTCGACTTTGACGCCGGGCAGCGGCGTTCCGTAAAAGCGCGATGCAGGCGCGCTCCCCGATTTTGTCTTCCGCGAAGAATTGCCGTTGGGCGAGAGTGAAAGCGCCGAATTCTTTTCGGATCGTTTCATGATTTCTTGGGAGCAAATTGGGTGAGGTTGATGCGCTCGCCGACGATTTCGCGCATCTGCTTTTGCAGCCTGTTGACCGGGACCGTGCCGTCCATCAGAACAAAATTGTCGGTCCCGACCATTTGATCATAATAATTCAGAATTCTTTCCTGGAAGATTCGGAAGCTTTCGGCGCGGTCAAGCGAAATGCCCAGGTCCATGCCCGCTTCGTAGTATTTCAATTTGGGGCGGCCGGCAACGATGCGGCTGACGGCCACGTCGAGCGGGGCGCGAAAATAAAAGGTGATGTCCGGAATCGGGGCGAAGCGATACAAGTTGCGAAGCCAGTGCGGCGAGCAGCCACGGGCCACATCGCGCGCGAAAGCCGTGTAAACATAGCGGTCGGCCAGGACCAGATAGCCTCCGTGAAGGAGGGGCAAGATCTGCCGCTCGCAGCGGTCGGCAAAGTCGGCGGCATGAAGCAGGGAAAAGGTTATGGGAGTGAGGAGCCGCCGCTGTTTGCCCCGGCGCGTCGCCGATCTCACGAGCGGCGAGGAATTCCACTCGGTGAAGTGGATGCGGTAGCCGCCGATTTCAAGCCACCGCTTCAACAAATAGAGCTGGGTGCTTTTGCCCGAGCCGTCGATTCCCTCGACGACGATGAGCGCGCCGGGATAGTCGCGCTTGGGAGGGCGAGCTTTTTCAGCGGGCCGCTCGGCGATTTGGACCGTCGTTTCCGACACGGGTTCCGTCTCTTCGGCTGGTCGCAATCCCTTATAATACCCCGCGTTTCGAGCCCGGATGTAAATTTTCTGTTACAAGGGATCGGGTTTTTCAACGGAGGCAAGTTATACCAGAAGCGTCACTTACGCAACGCCTGAGAGGATGAAACGCCGATGAAATTCCGGGACAAGCTGATGGCGCCACACGGGGAAAAGGTGAAGATCGAGAAGTGCGATCCCGAAGACGCGCTGGGATTCGAGAAAAATGCCAAGACGAAAAAGGTGCTGGAGAAGAACCTGAAGCGCCTCGGCGAGCTCCAGTATCTGCTCTATGCCGAAAGGAAGCACGCTCTCCTCGTCGTTTTGCAGGCGATGGATGCGGGCGGCAAGGACGGAACGATCCGCCACGTCATGTCCGGAGTGAGTCCGCTAGGCTGCAAGGTGACCGCGTTCAAGGCGCCTACCCCGGAAGAATTGAGCCATGATTTTTTGTGGCGGGTTCATAGAGCCGTGCCGGAGAAGGGCGACATCGGCATCTTCAACCGCTCTCATTACGAGGACGTCCTCATCGTGAGGGTGCACAAGCTGGCGCCGGAATCGGCCTGGTCCAAACGGTATGACGAAATCAACGCGTTCGAATCCCTTTTGGCGAACGATCGGGTTACGATCCTGAAGTTTTTCCTTCATATCAGCAAAGACGAACAGAAGAAGCGTTTCGAGGAGCGGATCGCAGATCGCAACAAGCGTTGGAAGGTTTCGCCGGCGGATTTTCACGAGCGCGAATACTGGGACGATTATATGCGGGCGTACGAAGACGCGCTGACGCGCTGCAACATGAAGGCAGCGCCGTGGTTCATCATTCCCGCGAACAAAAAATGGTTCCGCAATCTGGCGGTGGCTCAGATCATCGTGGAGACGCTTGAAGATCTCCAAATGAAGTTCCCCCAGCCGGAAATCGACGTGACGAAAATCAAATGGAAGTGACGGCCGAGCCAGGAGATCCACTCGCCTGCGGAGAAACGATGGTTGCCTTCTCTGGTAGGTCATGATATTATGACCATGGTCATAAGGAGAGGAGCATGAAGAAAGTGCCTGCCGGAGCCTTCAAAGCGCGCTGCCTGACCATCATGAAAGAGGTGCAGTCGACCGGGGAACCAGTCGTCGTCACCAAGCGGGGAAAGCCAGTCGTCAAGGTGATGCCGATCGCGGCAGAAACGAATAGCCTCTTCGGATTCATGAAGGGAAGAGTCACCATCGTTGGGGATATTGAGTCTCCCATTCCTGTCGAGTGGGAGGTCATGAAAAAGTGATCCTTCTCGACACGCACGTCTTAGTCTGGGTCGCTGCTGAACCCGCAAAATTGTCTAGACCGGCTACCCGCGCCATCGCTCGAGCGGCGCGGGAAGGCGGAATCGCCATTTCGGCAATTACCTTGTGGGAGCTGGCGTGGCTGGCAACTCATGGCCGTCTGGAGCTCTTTGGAACAGTCGAAGGCTACGTCGAAGAAGTTTCTTCTCGAGTCGCAATCCGGCCTATTACTGTGAAAATCGCGGTCTTGGCGAACCAGCTTCCGCCAGACTATTCCGGCGATCCATGTGACCGCCTCATCGGCGCGACGGCACTTGCCGAGGGCATCGCTTTGGTAACGAAGGACGCGAGAATAAGAAGCTGCAAAAAGTTTGCCACGATCTGGTGAAGAACCGTATCACGTGGATTTGACTATGGTCGTTGACTATGGTATGAGTTGTTGTGGGAAGGAGGAATGAGGCTGCCATGGAGGAAATCGCCATTTCGAAGTTCAAGGCCACCTGCCTTGCGGTGCTCGAGCGCGTCCGCAAGACACGCAGGCCCATCCGGGTCACCAAATTTGGCGAGCCCATCGCCGAGGTTGTGCCCCCTTCCGCAAAGCCAACGAAGAAGCGGTGGCTTGGATCAATGGCAGGTACCGGGCGGATTTTGGGTGATATCGTCTCCCCGGCAAGCGATGAGAAAGACTGGGAAGTCCTCAACTCGTGAAACTCCTTCTCGATACTCACATTTGGATTTGGAGTTTCCTCGAGCCAGAAAGAATAGCGCCCCGCGTTGCGAAGGCGCTGGAGGAGCCAGCAAATGAGAAATGGCTCTCCCCAATCAGCATTTGGGAGCTCACGGTGCTGGTCCGCAAGCGCCGCGTGACCCTGAACACAGCAGTCGAAGAGTGGATTGGTCAAGCGATGAAAGCAACTCCGCTCCAGGAGGCTCTGCTCACGAGGGAAGTTGCCCTCGCGGCCGACAGTATTCATCTGTCCCATCGGGATCCAGCAGACGCCTTTCTGGTGGCAACTGCCAAAGTGTTCGAGCTTACACTCGTTACCGCCGATGCCCGGCTCCTTGCCGCGAAGGGAATCTCGCACCTGCCGAACCGCTGAAAGTCGCCGATGCTGCCTTCTCTTGTGCAAGTTTGTGAACAAGGATTCACGCGAAATTCATACCAGCTCAAACGGGTCCCGGTAGACTCCCGCCTTCTGGGACTTGCCGGGTTCCGGGTGTGCCAGCCCTCCGACAGCGTCGGCGAGGATTGCCCGCGTGCCAATTTAAACAAGAGTGAGGATGCGATCGATGCGAGTGTGGCTGCGCTGTGCAGCCGCATTCATCTCCTTGATTGTGCCTTGCCGCGCGCTGGCACAAGCTGTAACGAAGGAGGCGTGCCCGCGCGAGGCGATCGGAAGCATGGCTCCCGAGCCGGAAGATCTTCGCTGCGCGAACGGCGTGCTCAAGGTGGAGCTGACGTTCCGCAACTTCGTCGATTCGAGCGGGCAGGTGCGCTACTGCTACCTTGCCAAGGACGGCAGCCAGGCGCCCAATCTGCGCTTGCATCCAGGCGATCTGCTGATTCTCACGCTGAAAAACGAGTCAACCCTTCCCTCGACGCAACCCGCGCCGATGATGCCTGCGTCGGGGAAATCGATGGCCATGAACATGCCGTCTCCGTGCGGCGGTGGATCGATGACAGCGGCCTCGACCAACCTCCACTTCCACGGAATCAATGTTCCGCCGGTTTGCCACCAGGACGACACGCTCAACACGCTGATTCAGCCCTCGGATGCGCCGTTTGAATACCGGTTCCGGATTCCGAAGAGCCAGCCGCCCGGGCTGTATTGGTACCACCCTCATCCGCACGGGTGGAGCAAAGCGCAAGTCCTGGGAGGAGCTTCCGGGGCGCTGATCATCGAAGGCATCGAGCGGGCGAACCCGCAACTCGCCGGCCTGCCGGAGCGAGTGCTGATCGTTCGCGATCAGGAGCTGATGAACCCGAATGCGGAGCAGCCACACTCCGATAACCTGCCGGCCCTGGTGCTGCGGGACCGAAAAGGCGACATTCTCAATACGGGCACCGGCGGGGGCAAGCCGGCGAAAGATTTGTCGTTGAATTTTGTTCCGGTGCCGTTTCCCACGTATCCCCCGGCCATCATCCGCATGAAGCCTTCGGAACGCCAATTGTGGCGCGTCCTCAATGCGTCGGCAATCACCTATCTGAATTTGCGGGTGTTGTTCGACGGCGCGCCGCAGCCGCTTGGAGTCGTCGCACTCGACGGCGTGCCCATTAACGAGGCCACCCGGGAAAGCACGGCGGCAAACAGCATACTTCCGGTGAGTCACGTCATCTTGCCGCCCGCCGGGCGAGTGGAATTTGTCCTGAAGGGGCCTCCCGCAGACGTTCCGGCAAGCCTGGTGACGCGGGGCGTTGATACAGGCCCCGCGGGTGAGAACGATCCGCTGCGCGCGCTGGCCTCGATTGAGACGTCGGCGGATGCGCCCGAACCGCGGTCGACCCTGGCGGCGAATCCCGCGCCGCTGCCTGCCAAGGACGTGGCATGGCTCGGGAACGTACCGCCGGTGCGGCAGCGAAAATTGTACTTCTCCGAGCGGGCTCAGAACCCGAACGATCCGAACAGTCCTACCACGTTTTTCATCACCGTGGACGGCCAGACCCCAGCGGCGTTTGACCCGAAGTCGGGCGTGCCGAACATCGTGGCACAGCAGGGTACCGTCGAGGATTGGGTCATCGAAAACCGTTCCCAGGAATTCCATGCATTTCACATCCACCAGGTGCATTTCCTCCTGAAAGAGTGGAATAAAAGGCTGGTGAACGAGCCCTTCCTGCGCGACACGGTCAACGTGGAATACTGGGACGGAAAGAACCCGCAATATCCGAGCGTCAAGCTGCGCATGGATTTCCGCGACCCGAACATCGTGGGCACGTTCGTCTACCATTGCCACCTCCTGGAACACGAGGATGGCGGCATGATGGGAACGATCCGGGTGGAGCCGTCGACGCAACTATCGGCCGGCAATCGAACCGGTGAGGCAAAGGAATAGGCCGCTGTTCTCCGATCTCTCCTCAAGAATTTTCTCTGCTCAACGCTCAGTTTTAACCATTCATTCATTCCAGACTAACAAGCGCGAGGTATTCACGCTGTGCGAGTCTCGCCGGAGAGCGAGTCCCTGGGGCCTCTGGTGCGCGTTGTCGCAGGCGAAAACGCATCACGAAACCTAGCGCGGGAGCGTCAAAGACCTAACAACCGACTCCGGACAGAGCCTTAGCTCAAGGAGAGAGTGAATGATGAACAGCAAGCACCCGTGGCCTCTTCGCGCCCTGGCGATGGTCGCCGTGTTCTCGGTCGTCGTTTCAACGCCGGCGGGCGTTTGGGCGCAACATGCGCAGACAAAAAAAGAGCTGGCCAAGCTGGATCCGGAACTACCTACCGACAGTCCGATCAAGCACCTCGTCGTGATCTTCGATGAGAACATCTCCTTCGACCACTACTTCGGGACCTATCCACATGCGCAGAATCCGCCGGGCGAAACCGCCTTTCATGCGAACGCCAACACGCCCACAGTGAATAATCTGCTTTCCGCCGGACTTCTCGGCCACAATCCCAATTCCGTCAATCCATTCCGGCTCCCTCCCGCAGACGCGGTCACCTGCGACCAGGATCACAATTACGGTGACGAGCAGAAAGCCTTCGATGCGGGCTTGATGGACAAATTTCCAGAGTCCACGGGCACCGGCAGCACCACGAGTTCCCCTTGTAACGACGTGGGAATGGGCACCGGGATCGTGATGGGCTACTACGACGGCAACACGGTAACGGCTATTTGGAACTACGCCCAATACTTCGCCATGAGCGACAATTCCTACAGCACGACCTTTGGTCCCTCCACGCCCGGCGCAATCAACCTGATTTCGGGAAACACATTTGGAGCAACGCTCGAGCCGGCCGCGAACGGCAGCAAGAGCAATCCGCTCGGCAACATCGGCAACGACGTCGACACAGGAGCTGTCATCGGCGATCCGCGGCCCTTTTTCGACGATTGCGTTGCGACGATCCCGGGCCTCAGTTCGAAGGCGCGGATCATGATGAGCGGGAAGAATATCGGAGACCTGTTGAGTACCCAGGGCATCACTTGGGGCTGGTTCCAGGGCGGCTTCCGCCCCACGTCCACCAATGCGAAGAAGCAGGCGGTCTGCGGATCCACGCACGTCGGCCTGGCTGGGACAATCGTTGACTACGTGCCCCACCATGAGCCGTTTCAGTACTACCAGCTAACAAGCAACCCGCATCACCTTCCGCCCACTTCGGTGAGCGCCATCGGAGCGAGTGACCAAGCGAATCACCAATATGACCTGGTGGATTTCTTTGCGGCTCTAAAGGCCGGCAATCTGCCTGCGGTGAGCTTCCTGAAGGCGGCGGCCTATCAGGACGGCCACCCGGGGAATTCCGATCCGCTGGACGAGCAGGTCTGGCTGGTCAGCACGATCACCAAGCTCGAGAACTCCCAGGAATGGAAGGAAACAGCGGTGGTCATCCTGTATGACGATTCGGACGGATGGTACGACCACGCCATGAGCCCGATCATCGATCAGGCCGACGTCTCCGACGATAACTTGAAAGCGCCGGGAAGCTGCGGCGTTGCCAAGCCGATCGATTTACAGGGCGACCTTCAAAACGGCCGCTGTGGCTACGGTCCGCGCCAGCCCCTGCTGCTGATCTCCCCATTCGCAAAGCAGAACTTTGTCGACCACTCCATTACTGACCAGTCTTCGGTCACCCGCTTTATTGAGGACAACTGGGGCCTGCCGAGGCTTGGCAACGGTTCGACAGATGCTCGGGCAGGTTCGTTGCTGAACCTGTTCGACTTTAGTCAGGAAGGAACGCACAAGGTCTTCCTCGATCCCTCCACCGGACAAGTAGTCAAGACAGAGGAATAGCGCCCCCTCTTCTTGTCCCGGTGCTCTACCCCGCCGCACGCCCCCGGGCCTGTTCGAATCCCCTCGAACGGGCCCGCCCCTTTTTCCAGAAGCTGCCGCGGTTTCCCTCTGAGCACTTGACAGCCTGCTCGGAACGCGCTACCAGAATTACATCGCCGACGGTCGCCAACTCGAGGCCTTCCTCACGGAGAAATCTGTGTGGCCGAACGCGGGGCACTCCGAGCCGTCTCGCGAATCGGCGCGCGGTCAGACTTTTTCCGCAAAGTGTGCAGCGGCGACGCACAAAAACTATTTATGAGACATGTCCTGGACGGGAGGAAGAACCGCGCGCATTGGGTGAGCCTGATTCCTTACGGGCTGAACCAGCAGCACCCCAACGCGTATAAGGACATCGTCACCACGATCTGGGAAAACCGCGACAACCTCGCTTATGCCTACCGGATTCTGCGCGATGGGTGCTGCGATGGCTGCGCGCTGGGCACAACCGGGATGCACGACTGGACCATGGAGGGCATCCACCTGTGCGCCGTGCGTTTGCAGCTCCTGCGCTTGAACACGATGCCGGCGATGGATTGGCGGCGGCTGGAGAACGTCGCTGCGTTGCGGGAAATGTCCGGCGGCGAGTTGCGCGATCTGGGGCGGCTGGTGGCGCCGATGGTTCGCCGGCGCGGGGAGAGGGGATTTCGGCGGGTCACGTGGGATGAAGCGATTTCGCAGGTTGCGCAAAGCCTTCGCGCGATCGACCCGCATCGCATCGGCTGGTATGTGACTTCGCGAGGCCTGACCAACGAAGCCTACTATGCGCATCAGAAGGTGGCGCGCTTCTTCGGCACGAATCACGTCGATACTAGCGCCCGGGTGTGCCACGCGCCCAGCACCGCGGCTCTGAGCGCGACTGTCGGCTGCGCCGCGACCACGTGCTCTTACTCCGATTGGATTGGCGCCGATCTGCTGATCTTTGTGGGCTCGAATATCGCCAACAATCAGCCGGTGGCGACGAAATATCTCTATTACGCGCGCAAAGCGGGAACGAAAGTCTTTGTCGTCAATCCCTACATCGAGCCTGGACTCGAACGCTACTGGGTCCCTTCGGTTAGCGAGAGCGCGCTATTCGGGACGCGCTTCACGGATGACTTCTTCCAGATTCACGCGGGCGGCGACATCCCATTTTTCTACGGCGTCCTGAAGCACCTGATCGAGAGCGATTGGGTGGATCGCGAATTCATTGCCGAGCGCACTTCCGGATGGGATGAACTGGAGGCGAAGACGCGCGACTATTCCTGGGAAGAGCTGGAGCGCGGCTCGGGACTTTCGCGCGCGGAGATGTTTCGCTTCGCTGAAGCCTTCGGCCAAGCGCGCCACGCCATCATCGTCTGGAGCATGGGGATCACGCAGCACCGCTATGGCAGCGATAACGTCCGAGCGATCGTCAATCTTCAACTCGCGCGAGGGAATGTGGGCCGCCCTCACACCGGGTTGATGCCGATCCGGGGTCATAGCGGGGTGCAGGGCGGCGCCGAAATGGGGGCGATGCCTTCCGCGTATGTGATGGGGTACCCGGTCAACAAAGAGAATGCGCGGCGCTTTGCGGCACCCGAGTGGTGGGGATTCGAGCCGCCCGCTTGGAAGGGAAAGAGCGCCACGCAGACGCTGATGGCCGCGGAGCGAGGCGAGATCGACGCGCTGTGGCAATCGGGCGGAAATTTTCTGGAAACGCTGCCGGAGCCGGGGCGCATGGCGACCGCTGTTCGCAATATCGGGCTGCGCGTCCATCAGGACATCGTGGTCAGCTCGAACATGCTGGTGGAACCTGCCGATACCGTCGTGCTGCTGCCCACGCGCACCCGCTACGAGCAGCGCGGCGGCGGCACAGAAACCTCGACCGAACGCCGCGTCATTTATAGTCCCGAGATCCCCGGGCCTCGTCCCGGCGAGGCTCGCGACGAATGGGAGATACCGGTTCTGGTGGCCCGGTACGCCGACCCGGAGCGCGCTGCGAAAGCCTTTCCGTGGCGCGACACTCAGGATATCCGTGACGAAATCGATCGCGTCTGCCCAACCTACAAGGGAATCGCCGCGCTGCGCAATAAGGGTGACAATTTCCAGTATGGCGGGCCTCACCTCCTCAGCGATCGCTTCCTGACCGCTGACGGCAAGGGCTGTTTCTCCGCCATCGAGCTTCCCGGCGAAGAAGTGCCACCCGGGCGCTTTTTGCTTTCGACGCGCCGCGGGAAGCAGTTCAACTCCATGGTGTACTCGGATGTCGATGCGCTGACTGGCCTGCGACGCGATGACATCCTGATGGCAGCCGAAGATGCCGAGTGGCTGGAGATCGAGGATGGCGATCCAATTCTCCTCCGCAACGATCGCGGAGAGTTTCGTGGCCGCGCGCGAATTGATCGCATCAAGCCCGGATGTCTTCAGGGTCATTGGCCGGAGCTGAATGTGCTCGTCCCGGCCGGGTGCCTCGATCCGAGCGGCGTGCCCGACTACAATGCCATCGTCGAAGTTGTGCCGCTGGGTCCCGAGGCCGCGCCGGTGCTGACGCCCGCCGCCGAAGGCGCCGCCATTTAGGAGCCGTCGACTTTGCCCCCAAAACCACCTCGGAGTGTTGACCTGACTCTCGTCTCCGAATGGAACGACGGCGAGATGCGCCGGCTCCAGGATTCGCTCGTCGGTGAAGAGCCGCTCGAAATCCGCGTCGGAAAACATCCGCTGAGCGTGACGATGCGAACCCCGGGGAACGACCTGGAGCTTGCTGCGGGATTCCTTTTCACTGAAGGGCTGATTCAACACCGCGAGCAGATTCTTTCTTTGGAATATGCCGCTGATACGCAACAAGGAGGCCGCGGGAATGTCGTCGAGGTCGAGCTGCGGCCCGATGTGACGCTCGACTTGGAGCGAACGCAGCGGAATTTCTTTGCGGCCTCGAGCTGCGGAATCTGTGGCAAAGCCTCGATTGACTCGGTGCGCTCACGGCTCCTGCAGCCGCCCAATGCGAATTTTCGCGTCAACCCGGATACCCTTTGCCGGATGCCCGATGCGCTGCGCTCGTCGCAGGCGATCTTTGGCCGAACGGGCGGCCTGCATGCCGCCGCGCTCTTTGATGCGCGAGGAGAATTGATCGTCCTGCGGGAAGACGTGGGGCGGCACAACGCGGTGGACAAGGTCGTGGGCTGGGCGCTTCTCGGCAATCGCTTGCCCCTCGGCGAGACGGTTCTGATGGTGAGCGGCCGCGGCGGTTTCGAAATCATTCAGAAGGCAATCGTGGCGGGAGTTCCGGTGGTGGCTTCGGTCTCCGCGCCTTCGAGTCTTGCAGTGCAGCTTGCGCGCGAGCTTGGCCTGACGCTTATTGGCTTCCTCCGGGGAAAACGATTCGTGGTTTACGCGGGCGAGTCCCGCCTCACTTAGCTTTCTGTTGTGCGACAATGCCTAGTTCCGTAGGCGCGGTCCGAACGGGTTGGAGTCTTCGATCTCGATGCCACCCTACGAATCTTGGTGGTGAAAGGTTTCAGCATGCCTCTGAGGACCCAAATGAAGCGATCTCTTTCTGAGGAACTGATTCGCGAAATCGCGGCGCCGCTCAAAGAAGCGCACAAAGCATTTGCGCTGCGTTATCCCGGTCCAAACAATCAGCGCCAGCCGGTGCACACCGTTTACGGCGGCGCGCACCTGTTTCACGCCGACACCGCACGGCGTCTTGGCGACAAGGCACTGCTGGCTCTCGAGGAGTTTGCCCCGAACTTTGCCATCTTCGCGAAAGCGATCGGCTTGCCGGGCTCACAGGATTTGCCAGACTCGCCAGAAGAAGCGGAGCGCCTGGAAAAATACATCGAATCCGATCCGGAAACGTTTCGGAAGGAAAGCAAATCCGCCTGGCTGGCGCTGACAGTCTACGGCCGGGTGCGGGAAAAACTGCGGCGCGAACCGGTGGAGGACTTCCGAATCGATTTCGAAGACGGCTACGGCAACCGTCCCGACGCCGAAGAGGATGGCCATGCCGCCGCGGCTGCTGCTCAAGTTGCCGAGGGAATGCACGCGGGCTCGCTACCTCCGTTCATCGGCATGCGGATCAAGCCTTTCAACGAAGAGCTGCGCGAGAGGAGCATTCGCACTCTCGATATCTTCCTGACGGAGTTGGCGTCGCGCACCCACGAGAAGCTACCGAAGAATTTCTATGTCACGCTTCCGAAGGTGACCCTGCCGGATGAGGTCAGCGTGCTGGCCGATCTGCTCTCGCGACTCGAGCCCGAGCTCGATCAAAAACCAGGGACGCTGCGGATGGAGCTGATGATCGAGACACCGCAATCGATTTTGAACGAGCGGGGCGAATCGAACTTGCCTGCGCTGGTGGCGGCGGCGCGCGGGCGGTGCGTGGCCGCGCACTTCGGCACCTATGACTACACCGCCGGCTGTAACATCACGGCGGAGCATCAAACCATGACTCATCCGGCGTGCGATTTCGCGCGCGAGATGATGCAGGTGGCGCTGGCCGGGACCGGCGTGTGGCTGTCGGATGGAGCGACCAACATTCTGCCGGTGGCGCCGCACCGGGCGGCGAAGGGTGAAGCGCCGCTCACCACCTCGCAATTTGCGGAGAATTGCGCCGCGGTACACCGCGCCTGGAAGTTGCAGTTCGAGCATATCCGGCATTCGCTCGTCAACGCCTTCTATCAGGGCTGGGACCTGCACCCGGCGCAACTTCCCACACGGTACGCCGCGGTCTACTCCTTCTTCCTCGAGGGGCTGGAGGCTGCGTCCGAGCGTCTGAAGAACTTCATTGACAAAGCGGCGCAGGCCACTCTCGTCGGCGAAGTCTTCGACGATGCGGCGACCGGGCAGGGACTGCTGAACTATTTTCTGCGCGCCATCAATTGCGGCGCGATCGCCGCGGAAGAGGCGCTGCCCCTCACCGGCCTCACCCTCGAAGAGCTTCGCTCCGGCTCATTCGTGAAGATTCTCGACCACCGCTCAAAGCAAACGTAAGCGTCGGATGGACAAACGCGAGGCGCCTGAATTGTCGCTCGCGCATCGACGGTTTGCGCACCGAAGCAGCGGGCTGGACGGCAAAGTGGCGGCGGGCCGCCGCACTCCACAGGCTGCGGCTACACATTCGGCGAAGATACGCTACTAATTACCTTTCTTGAGGGTGGCTTCGATCAGACCGTAGGGTTCATCAGTCGGCAGGAATACCTCGTTGTCATTTTCGAGCCCGAAGGGCTTCAAGTCCACCAGGTTGTAGTGCTGATTCGGCAAGGAGAATTGGATCTCGCGAATGGCATCGAAACTTTTCAGGACTGCTTCGCCCATGGCGTAGAGCGTGTGCTGGAGCGACTGGCTGTCGTGGTCCGCAAAGGTGTTGATCAGCACTTGCCGGACGCCGTGCCAGGTTGGACTGAACGGAATTTCATCGCCTTGATAGAGCCAGTGGGCGCGCAGGTTGGTGGAAAGAACGCGGTCTCGAGTATCTTCCAGCGTGGTGTATGGATCGCGGAGAAATCCCTCGAACGCCGACTTCGCTGTCTTCAAGACGATCAGGTCCTCGATTCCAGCGCGGATCGTATAGCCCCCGCGCCCGCCTTCAATTTCCGACATGCGTCTCTCGTTTCCGGCGCCGGTGAAGGCAGATCGATGCGAGCCGCCGCCCACTGGAACCCGATTCCAATATTTTTCTGCCGCGACGACGCGCACCTTCGAGACCTGAGGATTGTAGGTGAGGAAATGCTCGATCAGGTGCATCGAAAAGTCCTCGATCGGTTCGGCGGGGTATTGCTTGGCGAGAACGTAGACGGTGTTTTTCATCGTGTCGGTGGTGAGAACCTTCCGGTTGTCACCAGCGGTGTGGACTGCCTCAAAATCGCCTTCGAACTGAATCCAGAAGGTAAGGTCTTTGATCTCGTGTTGGTTTTCCCCTCGCGTAACGCGCAACAACCGCACGCGGGATTTTCCATAATTATTGTGGACCAAGGACACGGTCATCGAGTCAGCTCCCGCGATAGGTCGAATAGCCGTACGGGCTCAGCAAGAGAGGGATGTGATGATGCTGTTTCGCGTCGCGCACGTGGAAAATCACCGTCACACGAGGGTAGAACCCATGCACGGCGCACGAGCGGAAGTAAGCTTCGGTCTCAAATGTCAGCCGGTACGTGCCTTCGGCCAGCGATCCCTCCGCCAGCAAGTTAGCGGCGCGTCCATCTGAGTTGGTCGTGCCGTGGCCGATTTCCTTCCAACCACCCGCGCCAGATTCGACCTCGAGAACAACTGCGATCCCCGCCGCCGGCCGGCCGAGCGAGGTGTCGAGGACGTGTGTGCTGATGGCGCTCATGACGCGAAAAGCTTCTCCAAGCGCGAGCGGGTGATCCTTCGCTGCTCCTCCGCGGCGATGCGCAGCTCAGCTCCAGGTTCGTTACCGAGCCGCTGTTTCAGCAGCGCGAGCATCTCCTCGGTGGTTTTGCCAGCGGTGCAGACGATGAAGATGTATCCGAAGCGGGCCTGGTAGGCAGCGTTGGCCGCCGCCAGCACGGCCTTCGTTTCGGGCGAAGCTTTCTGGATGCTCGATTGCTCCTTCGCTGACCACTGCTTCGCTTTGGAAGATTGTTTCTGCGCGGCCTTATTGGCGCCGATCGGTGGATGGTGACGAAAAGCCTCGAGCCAATCCTCTCGCTCGAGCCCGCCCCAAATTCGATCGGCCCTTTCAAGCGCTTGCTGGACGCTTGCGAAAGGCCGCTCGGCGAGCATTTGCCGCACCCAGGCGTTTGAGCCACAGCAATCGAGAAAAGCAGCCTGGGCCCGCGCGGGTGCAAGAGAGTTGAGCCACTCCAGCCGCGATTCCAGCGCGACCGCGGGCGCCCCGAGGAGCCTAAGGCGGCCCACGCCTCCATCGGGATAGATATGAAACCGTACTTGCGAGATTTTCCCCGCGCTCGCCAATTCCTTTTGAAAGACATGCCGCGCGTTGGCATTCAATTTTGTCTGCGGCAAAATTTCTCTCCAGGAAACGTTGTCCGGAACAGCGTCCGACTCGGAGTTTGCCACGTCCGCGCCTTCGAGGGAGCACGATTCGGGGTAATTGCCCTTGAAGTGCGCGGTATCCACTTCGATCCGCCGGATCGTTCCGGGGACGCCCAACTTCACGATAACCCAATCGTGACCCGATCCGCGCCGACGTCGCGTTTCCCATCCGTCGCCCATGTTCTTCCCGCGGCCCGGCATCAAGAGATTCAACGGCGAGCCAAAGAATTCATCGCTCGAACAGATCACCCGGCCACCAGATTGAATCGCTGCCAAATCGACTTCACCGCGCCGTGCCAGCAGTTTCTTGCGGTCGGGAACGACTTCGCCGTGAACCCGCAAGCGGGCCACTCCGCCGTCCGGATAAATCTTGAACCTCAAATGCGTGAACCGTTGCGGGTTTGTAACCGCGAAAAGATTTTGCGAATCGCCTTGGAGGGCGCTTTGCGGCAGCAACCCGATCCACCGGTTCGCGCCGTTCTTCAGCAGCCGGCGCTCCTGACTTGGGCCCGGATTTCCTTCGAGGGCGCACGCCTCAATCGAGCATTGCTCGGGGAAATTTCCTTTGAAATGGCTGGTGTCGACGACGGCTCCGCGCACGATCCCAGGCAAGCCGAGGCGGATGATGCACCAGTCATATCCGGGCGAGCGCCTGCGACGCGTCTCCCACCCGTCCATCCATTTCCCGCTGCTGGTGTATTTTCCTTCGATTGAAACCGGCGGCGCGGGTTTGAGCAGATTCTCCTTTGATCCGAAGAACTCGTCGTTGGCGAAGAGAACGCGCCCTCCCAGCCGCTCTGAAGCCAGGTCTACAAGCTTCGTAAAGTCCTTCACGGTTGTCCCCGTTTCAATGCCTGGCCAGTGGGCGCTGGATGGAATTCACCGCGGTCATAAATCTTTCTTCCGCGCAGGAACGTCGCTTCCACCACTCCGGTTAATTCCCGGCCGGCATACGGCGTGAGCTTGTGGCGGTGATGCAGCAGAGGCGGGTCGACGCGAAACGTCGCGTCCGGATTCCAGATGACTACGTCTGCGTCGTATCCCACCGCAACCGCTCCTTTATGTTTTTCGAGGCCTGCCAAACGCGCCGGACCGCCGCTCATCCACTCGGCAATGCGCCGGACAGAATAGCCGCGTTGCCGCGCCGAAGTCCACACCGCCGGAAGGCTCAGTTGGAGCGAGGAAATGCCGCCCCAAGCGCCGAGAAAGTCTCCGGAATCTTTTCGCTTCATCTCCGGCGGGCACGGAGAATGATCCGTCACAATTAAATCGATCAGGCCTTCTTCGAGCGCGGCCCAGAGCCTTTCGTGATTCTCCCGCTCGCGAATGGGAGGGGCGCATTTGTATTCAGTCGCGCCATCGGGTATTTCTTCCGCTGCAAAAGCAAGATAGTGCGGACAAGTCTCGACAGTGATCGCCGTTTCTTGTTCCTTGGCTTGACGAAGAATCGGCAAGGCAGAAGAAGAGGAGAGGTGAACAATGTGGATATGCGTTTTGTGCTCGCGCGCAAGCTGAACGAGAAGGGCGATGGCCTCGTCTTCCGCTTCGGACGGGCGCAACGCGAGCCAGGTCGAGTATCGCGCGGGGAGGTCCTTCGCCACCGCGGCGGCCGCTCGGCCGATCGGGCCCGGAAGTTCGGCATGAACGAGGAGCGGTGCGCCCAGTCGTGCGAGCTCCGGCAGGGAATTCCGAAGATCCGCCTCCGCCACGTGCGGAAATTCTTCGACGCCGCTTGGCACGAGAAAGCACTTGAACCCGAACACGCCTGCATCCCAGAGGGGTTCGAGCTCCGGGGTGTTGCCTGGAACCACGCCGCCCCAGAAGCCCACTTCGACCCACAATTTGCCCGCTGCGGCCGCCAATTTTTCGCGCAGGCCCGCGGCCGACGTTGTCGCCGGGATGCTATTCAGGGGCATTTCGATCAGCGTCGTGATACCGCCCGCTGCAGCCGCTCGCGTTGCGGTGGAAAATCCTTCCCATTCGATGCGGCCTGGCTCATTGATATGGACGTGCGTGTCCACGATCCCGGGCATGATGACGGACTCACCTGCCTCGAAAATGGGAACGCCGGCGGGAACTTCATCGAATTTCGAAATAGCCGTGATGACGCCGTGCTGAATATGGATTGCCGCCGGGCCAGGTTCTTTCACCTCCGGCGTCAGGACCTTCTGTCCGCGCACGATCAGGTCAGGAGTGCTCATCGTTGACGAGAACGCTCTCGAGAAATTCCTTCAGCAGGTTCTGTGCGACGCGGCGGCGATAGCGCGCCGTCGAGCGCATGTCGTCGATGGGCGCAATTTCACGGGCGATTTCCTCAGACGCCGCGCGGAGGACATCGCCATCCAGGCGCTGGCCGCGAAGCTTGCGCTCAGTTTGGGTAGCGCGGAGAACAGTTGGCGCTACGCTTCCTAGAGAAATCCGAATGTCTCGAATCTCGCGGCCTTCGAGATGCGCTGCTCCGGCAAAACAGACCTTCGAGATGGCTTGGGCGCGCCGCGTCCCTACTTTTCGATAGTATTGCTTCCAGCCGCGCATTTTTCGCGGCAAGCGGATTCTGCGGATCAGTTCATCAGGCCCAAGGTCCATCAGTTTGTAGCCCTTGTGAAAACCGTGATACGGAACCCAGCGCCCACCTCGGCTGGAGACAAGCTCAAGCTCAGCGTCGTAGACGATCAGAGCGGGCGGCGAGTCAGCGGCCGGAGAAGCATTGGCGATATTTCCGCCGAGGGTGCCGCGATTCTGCGTGGCTATGCCTCCCGTTTCGGCGGCCGCACCACTCAGAAGAGGAAACTCTCGCGCGAGCCACGGGTGACGCCGGATTTGGGTATATGTCGTGAGCGCACCCAGCGTCACGGAATCGGGTGTCTCCTCGATGCCGCGCAGCTCCGGCAGTGCCCACACGCTGACAAAGCGCCTATGCGGGAGCTTGCCCGCTTCGAGCAGAACCATCAAGTCGGTTCCGCCGGCAAACGGCTTCCAAACCCCCGGCTCGCGCGCGAGGATTTCCAAAGCAGCCCCCAGCTCCCGCGGCGCCCGCATTTCATACGAAGGCAAATAAGCTCTCACGGGTTCGATCCGGTCTTCTGACAGGCGATCGCAATGGACTCGAAGATTTTCGTGTACCCGGTGCAGCGACACAGGTTGCCGGCAAGCGCCTCGCGGATCTCGGCCTCGCCGGGTCTGGAATTGCGCTCGAGGAGATTGACCGCGGCAAGGATCATGCCCGGCGTGCAGATTCCGCACTGCGCTCCGCCGCAAGCAATGAAAGCTTCCTGCACGGCGTGAAGCCGCTCGCCATTGGCCACTCCCTCGACGGTCCGCAATGCCGCGCCTTCGGCCTGCAGCGCAGGTATGAGGCAACTGTTCACCAGCTCGCCGTTCATTTCGACCGAACAGGCACCGCACTCGCCTTCGCCGCAGCCTTCTTTCGTGCCGGTCAACTTTAATTCCTCGCGCAGCACGTCGAGGAGGCGCGCCATCGGGTAAGCGTGAAATGAGACTCCTTGGCCGTTCACGGTGCACTGAATACTGATTTTCCGGGCCTTTTCAGGCAAGCGCACCCTCCAGGGCTTCCATCAGGATTTCGGGAGTCGCGGGAATGCGCGTGATGTTTGCTCCGGTAGCTTGTTCGATCGCGTTGACGATGGCGGGCGCGGCGCCGTCGAGAGGCAACTCTCCGATTCCCTTTGCTCCGGCGGGGCCGCCCTCGTAGGGCACCTCCTCAAAGAAAACGCGAATCGGCGGAACGTCCATCGAGGTCGGCATAATATAGTTCGTCATCTGGCTGTTCAGCATGCGGCCTTCCTGCCAAACGACATTTTCGTAGAGTGCGTAGCCGATTCCCTGCGCGATGCCGCCTTCGATTTGACCCGCAGCGAGGATGGGATTAATCACCTTGCCGACTTCCTGGACCGCGACGAAATCTTCGACCCGGGTTTCATAGGTCAAAGTGTCCACGGAGACTTCGGCCACATAGACGGCCCAAGCGTAGGCCCCGTAAGCGTCTCCCTGATATTTCTCGTCGTCCCAGTGCACGCCGGGCGGCGGAGCGTATTGGCTGGTAGCCCTCAGTGGGCCGCATTTCTTGAGGTACTGCCGGCAGGCTTCGGCAAAATGCGCGGGTGTGTAGCTTTCCTTCAGGAATCCGGCGCCGATCAGAGCTTGCTTCAGCCCGAGTGCCGCGGACTCGACGAGCTTTCCGACGATCATTGAAGTACGCGAGGCAACTGTCGGGCCGCTATTCGGCACATTCGCGGTGTCCGGCTGCGCGATTTCCACCTGATCGTAGTCCAGGCCGAGAGTGTCGGCGGCGATCTGCGTGAAGATCGTATTGGTGCCCTGACCCATCTCGGTGCTGGCTGCAAGGATACGAATCCGGCCTTCAGGGGTCGCCTCCACTCCGACCACCGACGCCAGATACTCTTCGCCGGAACCGGTGAAGCCGGCGCCATGAAGAAAACTGGCGAAGCCGATCCCCCTTTTCACGCGCTGCCGGAGGTTTTCTTCGGAGAAGCGCTTGCGCTTGGCGTAATAGTCGCTGAGCTCAAAGGCGCGATCCATCAGCCGGCCCATGTCCACTTTTTCACGAATCACCTGGCCGACCGCGAGTGTCTGGCCTTCATGAATAAAATTCCGGCGGCGGAGCTCGTCGGGCTCAAGCCCGACCGCCCTGGCCACCTGGTCGAGATGCCGCTCGAGGGCGAACACGCTCTGCGGCGCGCCAAATCCACGGAAGGCGCCGTGGGGCGGGGCATTCGTAGCCACGGCCGAACTGCGGATGCGGACATTCGGGCAAAAATAAGGGCCGGCAGCGTGAATCGTTCCGCGTGAGAGCACGACTGGCGAAAGCGTCAGATACGCGCCGCCGTCGATCAAGAATTCAATGTCCATGGCAAGAAGCTTGCCGTCGCGCGTGATGCCGGTGCGGTGCCGTGTCCTCGACGGATGCCGCTTCGTCGTCGCAGCCATATCCTCGGCGCGGTCATAGATGATCTTCACCGGCTTGCCCGACTTCCAAGCCAGCAGCGCCGCGTGACATGCGATCATGGACGGGTATTCTTCCTTGCCGCCGAATCCGCCGCCGGTTTCCATCTGAATGATGCGAATTCTTTCCTTGGGCGGGCCGAAGAGCCGAACCAGCGCTTTGTGAATGTAATAAGGGCACTGCAGCGAGCCCCACACCGTCACACCCTCTTGCGGATTCGCGATGGCAATCATGCCCTGGGGCTCGATGTAGAGTTGCTCTTGCGCACCCGTGGAATATTCGCCCTCGATGATGAAATCCGCGCTCGCCCAGGCGCGATCCACATCGCCTTTTTCAACGCGGAAGGATTTGAAGACATTATCAGAGCCCCAGATGACTTCCTTCCCCGCCAGCGAATCGTCGATCGTGAAGATAGCCGGCAGGGGCTCGATTTCAAGCCGAACGGCGCGCCGTCCCTCCTCAAGCAAGTACTTGTCCGGGTGAGCGAGCAAGACGACCGGCTCTTCGGCATGATTGATGGAATCGCCGGCCAAGCAGGGCTGATCTTCCTGGATCAGCGCCACGCAATTCGCGCCGGGAATATCTTTCGCGGTAACGATGGTGAATTCATGCCACGGCAATCCGCCTTCGAAATGGATCTGGCGGAGCCGGCCGCGAGCAACTGAGCTGCGCACGGTCGCGCCATAAAGCATGCCCGGGAATGCCAGGTCGTCCACGTAGCGGGCGCGCCCAGCGACCTTTTCTTTTCCTTCCTTGCGCGGCACCGACCGGCCGATATAGCGGTGTTCCATCCCGGAATTCTCAGTACGGAATCTTATCCTTCTTTTCTTCCCAGGCGCGGAAGGCTTCGAGCGCCTCTTCGCGCATCAGAGGAATCATGGGGATGCGCCGCTTCTCGAGCGGAAGGCGCATCTCGTCGTAGATGAACGCGTCATCGAAACCAATCTTCGCAGCGTCCGCCGCGGTGTTCGCGAAGTAAACGCGCGCGGGCCGTGCCCAGTAGATGGCGCCAAGGCACATGGGGCATGGTTCGCAGGTGGTGTAAATCTCACAACCGGTCAGCTCGAAATGGCCCAACTGCTTGCAAGCGTCGCGGATGGCAACGATTTCGGCATGGGCAGTCGGGTCGTTGATGCAGGTGACCCGATTCGTGCCCTCGGCGATGATTTTTCCGTCCTTGACGATGACGGT
The DNA here is from genome assembly GCA_049644285.1 of Candidatus Acidiferrales bacterium. Taxonomy (GTDB): domain Bacteria; phylum Acidobacteriota; class Terriglobia; order Acidiferrales; family UBA7541; genus CAVRXT01. The sequence continues at coordinate 42,598 of JBARRP010000064.1, forward strand.
GGCGAAGGGCCCGCCTGTTCCGGATCGAACATTGTTGAGTGATAGCTCGATGGCTCTGGCCATGAACGGATTCGACATGATGGTTGCGCGCCGGGACGTCTCAATCAGCGGGACGCTCGCCGAGGAAGCTGGAGTTTCCGGGCCCTTTTTGGCTCCGGTTGATTCTACCCCAGCATCGCGGAAAGGCGAGAGATCGAGCGGGGGCTTTAAGCGCCTCAGCGGGCGGAAGCCGCACTGATATTGCGTCGCTTACGGCACGATCAAGGAAAAAGCCGATCCCTCGCTCCGATCGAGTCCACCGGACCCCAGAAATCGGACGTGACAGAGAAAGTACTTTAGCCGCGAGAGCGCATGCCATGAGTGAGTGGCAAGAGCAGGAGAACTGTTCCGGGAAGGTGCAGAGTGGCACGCCGCGTGCCAAGTTGAACCGACGAGGTGGGAGGAGACTTCCTCGACTATTTTGAGCTGCCGAAGGGATGTCTGGGGTTGTATGTGGGGGATGTTGTCGGAAAGGGGTTAGCGGCCGCGATGTACGCTGCCTTGGCGCAGGGCACGTTGCGGGGCATCCATAAGAATGACCAAAGGCCCGTCGACGTGCTCGAGCTGTTCAACCGCCGATTGCGAGTCCGCGCCGTGCCCCGCCGTTACTGCGCCGCTCAATATGCGGTGTTTGATCCGGCCACGCTCGAGCTGCGATTTTCGAATGCGGGTCTTCCCCTCCCGCTTCATTATTCGCTGAGTGATTGTTCTGCAGTCGGGAGCAGGCGGGTTGCCATCTGGGCTCTTCGATGGCGTGCGCTACGACGAGCACTGCGCACAACTCGCACCGGGTGATGTCGTGCTCTTCGCCACCGATGGCCTTCATGAGATGAACAACGCCGAGGGCGAGTTCTACGGCGCCTCTCGAGTGATGCAGTTGCGCCGAGGTCGCGGCCCGGTATCTGCGGAAGAAGTGCTGGATGGGCTGTTCGCGGACATGAGTGAGTTTGCCGCTGGCCGGCCGCATCTGGATGACGTGACTGCCGTCGCGCTCCTCGTGCCGCCCCGCTGACGTTCGCGCGCTATCGAGCCGCCGCCTCGCCTGCCGCCTCCGCTGCGAGAATAATCGGCGGGATATTTGCTTTGCGCATGAGGTCGTTCAGCGCCGCGACGTCCTTCTCCTGAATCTCGTTCCACTTTGTGATCTGCTCGTTCACTTGGCCTTCGAGAATCTTGGCCAACTCATAGTCCTGTTGCGTCGGAGCCGCATCGGCGCTGTCCACCGCGTTCTGGAGGTAGCCCAGCTTGCTATTGAGCTTGGTGGGATAGTTGAGCATGTCTTCGGAGGCGCTAGCCTTGGGCTCGATGAGCTCTTCTTCTATGGCAGTGACGCTTTTTTCCAAGTCTGCCGTGGCGCCGAGAACGCTTTTCGCCGCCGGATTCCTGGCCAAGCGCTTCCGGAGCGCCCCGAGTTGCGCGCGGAGATCACGAATCCCGAGAACCGCGGCGTGATCCTGGTCGAGCAGATCACGCAGCTCGTTCACCAACTCAAACTGCTTCGCGAGGTCCGCCTCGGAGGCCTTCACGCGGAGGTCAGACTTGATCTCGAGCGGCTGGGAGTACGATTTCCCGGCCGCAGTCAGCTTGACTTGATACTCGCCCGGAAGCGCCAAGGGCGCCAGGGGCTCGCCTTCGTCGTAGATGCCGCCAGGAATTTCCCGCGGCTTCTCGTAGCGCAAGTCCCAGGCAAAACGGTTCAGGGCCGCATCGGCGGGAATTAATTCAGCGCCGGGTTGCACCTCATCCTCTTCCGACGTTGATTCCTCGGCAGGCTCTTTCTTTGAGCGATTTGAGAACTTGCGGATGGTCCTCCCGGACTTGTCCAGTATCTCCAGCGTGATTTCTTCCTTCTCCTTGGGCGCCGATTTCAAGCTGTAATAAATGATCGCGCCGCCCGGTGGATTTTGACCAACCAAGGGCAGCAAGCGGTCAGGAACCTGCCCGCCAACGCGAAAGCGAATCGCGGGACGCGGTTTGTAGAGGAAAGTAGCCGATTGAGCTGCGGCGTTCGGGTCGAGCTGGCGCAGAGGCGAAATGTCGTCGAGAATCCAGAAAGCCCGGCCATGAGTGGCGACGATCAAGTCGCCATTCTTCACCGCGAGATCGTGCACCGGCGTCACCGGCAGGTTCAGTTGCAGCGGCTTCCAGCGAGCGCCGTCATCGAACGAAACATACACTCCTGTTTCAGTGCCTGCAAAGAGCAACCCTTTGCGCTCGGGATCTTCCCGCACCGCGTGCACGTAGGAACCATCCCGAATGCCATCGGCGATCTTGGTCCACGTCTTTCCAAAATCGTGCGTTTTAAAAATATAGGGACCGAAATCATCGAGCTTGTGACAATCCACCGCAGCGTAGGCGGTTCCAGCGTCGACCGAGGAAGCCTCGATCAGACTCACCATGCCCCATTCCGGCATCCCCTTTGGGGTCACATTCGTCCAGTTCTGTCCGCCATCGCGCGTGAGTTGAATCAGTCCATCATCGGTGCCTGCCCAAATCAGATCCTTCTGCACCGGCGATTCGGCGACAGTGAAGATTAAGTCGTAGAACTCGACGCTGGCGTTGTCTTTCGTGATCGGACCACCGGAGGATTGCTGCTTGCTTTTGTCATTGCGGGTCAGATCGGGGCTGATCTCGGTCCAGCTCATTCCAGCGTTTGTGGATTTGAAGAGCACCTGGCTCGCGAAATAGAGCACCTTCGGATCGTGGGCTGATATCACGATCGGCGTCGTCCAGGTATGGCGGTATTTCAATCCCGCCGCACCATAGCCATCCGGGTCGTCCGGCCACGGCGAAATCATTTGCGACTGTCCGGTGCGCTTGTCGAAGCGGGTAAGGTACCCGAAGTAGGATCCGGCGTAGACGATATCCGGATCGGTAGGGTCGGGAACGATGTAGCCGCTTTCGCCGCCGCCGACTGCGAACCATTCGGGGCGGTCAATCCCCGCACGGAGGGAAGCGCTGGCAATGGCAATCGTGGAACTATCCTGCTGAGCGCCGTAAAGATCATAGGGGAAACGGTTATCGACGGCCACGTGGTAGAACTGCGCCGTCGGCTGATTCATCTCCGAAGACCACGTCTTGCCGCCGTCGGTCGTGATGGTCGCGCCGCCGTCGTTCGCGTTGATCATGCGGTCGGGATTCGTGGGATCAATCCACAGGAAATGGTGATCACCATGCGAGCCGGGGATGCGGGTGAATTTCTGCCCCCCGTCGGTCGAGCGATACAGGCTCGTGTTCAGGACGTACACGCTATCGGCGCTTTTCGGATCAGCGAAGACATGGGTGAAATACCAGGCGCGCTGACGGAACCGATGGTCATCATTCACGAGCTGCCAGGACTCCCCGCCATCGTCAGAGCGATAGAGTCCTCCCTTCTCCGCTTCGATTAGCGCATAGATGCGATTCGAGCTCGCGCCGGAAACGGATACGCCGATGCGACCGAGGACACCGCTGGGCAGGCCGTGCCCTTCGAGGCGCTTCCACGTCGTTCCGCCATCAATGGCCTTGTAAAGCCCGCTGCCGGGACCGCCGCTCGTCAAGCTCCATGGCGTGCGATTGGCTTCCCAAAGCGCGGCGAACAAAATATGCGAGTTCTGCGGGTCGAAGACGATGTCAATTGCGCCCGTCTTCTCATCTTTGTACAGGACTTTTGCCCAAGTCTTTCCGCCATCGATCGAACGAAACACTCCCCGCTCGGTGTTGGTTCCGTAGGCGTGGCCGAGCGCGGCCACCAAAACAATGTCGGGATTGTGCGGATCCACGATAAGAGCGCCGATATGACGCGTATCCTTCAGCCCGACGTTGCTCCAAGTCTTCCCGCCATCCACCGACTTGTACACACCGTCGCCGTAAGAAATATTGCCGCGGATACAAGCCTCGCCCGTGCCGGCGTAAATGACGTTCGGGTCTGATTCCGCAACGCCGATGCTTCCGATGGACGATACGCTTTCCTTTTCGAAGATGGGCGTCCAGGTCAGGCCAGCATTGACCGTCTTCCACACGCCGCCCGAGACGGCGCCAAAGTAGTACACATTCGGATTACCAGGAATGCCGACGGCGGTGATGGAGCGGCCCCCGCGGAAGGGGCCGATCAAGCGCCATTCCAGGCCCCGCATCCGATTCGGATCCAACTCCTGCGCGCGAAGAGCGACGGGCAACAACCGGACGGTGACAAGCGCAACACAACTCAAGAGTGCGCCAGCGAGACGGTTCTGCATCATGCCATTGCAACCTCCGAGCAAAATGCAACCGCGCATCGTACTTTCTGGCGTTTCAAAAATAAAGGGATTCTTCGGGGCGAGCGAAGCACGGGCTATTCGGGAGCAGCCGTCGCAAACCGCCGGAAACTCCGATGAGATGCGAAAACAATGCGGGGAAAGATTTAAGAAAGGCGAGGGAGTGCGCCGCCAAACGTGGATGCTGCGCGAGCCACAACACGAACTGAGTAAGTCGCCGGTAATCTCTCAGCAGCGCTCTGCGGTGTCTTTCAAACGTCCACAGCCACGCGTCTGCGTCGGCGAAGCTGCGAGCGGTGTATTTCGCAAGCAATTCAGCCGAGAGGAGTGCCTGCGTCATTCCACCCCCGGTGATGGGATCCATGAAGCCAGCAGCGTCGCCAAGCAAGATCACACCAGGCGCCACGCCGCAGCGCGCGTGCCCAGCCAAGGGGCAAGCGCCGAGCAGGGGAGTCAACTGCTCGGCACCCTCCAAGCGGGCAACCATCTCTGGCTGAGACTGCAACCACCGCGGGAAAACGCGCCCCAACGGCTCATCAACGGTCTTCGCATCGGCTAAGCCCGCGACCAATACCTCCCCATCCGGCAGCGGAGTCACGAACAGATCGTAGCCGCGTCCAAAATAGACATCGACCCAGGGCGGCTGCCTCTTCCCAGGCGCCAGACGAAAGTGGGTACGAATCCCAACGCGCTTCCGGCGCGATGGAACGCTCAGTCCGAGGAAATTGCGGATGCGGGAGTGGGCCCCATCGGCTGCGATGACAAGCGGCGCACGGAACGGCTCGCCTTCCACCATCAGGCCGGTCACGCGCCCACCCTTAAGAAGCGGCGCATCCACCCGAGCGCCGACGTGGGCTGTAACTCCCGGCAAGCTTGCTGCCGCCCGGAAAAGAATGCTATCGAGAACGCGTCGGCGTTGGCCGCGGCCCACTGCCGGTAGTCCGCCGATTTTCGGAAATCTTCCTTCGGCAATTTGATCGCTGAAATGGTAGCGCACGCCGAGGAACGGTTCGCCACCGACGGCTTCCGCCACTCCAAGGCGCTCGAGAACGCTCACTCCCGCCGGCATCAGCCCTTCACCGCAGGGTTTCTCTCTCGGAAACCGGCCCGACTCGAAAATTTCGACACGAAGCCCCTGGCGCGCCAGCAAAATTGCCAGCGCCGAGCCAGCGATTCCACCCCCTGCGATGAGAACGTCAGGCACTCTTACATTGGACAACGAGGGCACCATGAAAGTTGCAAACTTGCAGTCTTCTTGACGAAGTCAGAAGAGTTTGGGCAGAAAGCGCGGCTTGAAGCTCATTAGCGACCGGTAGGTGGGGCTCGATTCGAGGACTGCTTCCTCAACTTCCAGCCGGCGATGGAGAACCCAAAGATTAGCGATGGTTCCGCAAACGGCTGTAATCCAAGCGCTGTAAATCAATGGCAGGGACAACAGCTCGAGAAACACTGCGACATAGTTTGGGTGACGCACCCAGCGGTAAGGACCGCTGGTCACAACGCCGAGACGCGCGGAGTCCATCACTTGAACATTCCAATGTTCGGATAAAGTGTGGATTACCCACCAACGCAGCGCGTTCGCGAACAGGAACACGGCCCCCATTGCCAGTGCCACACCTGGAATGAAAGGCCGGTGCAACAGCCATACTTCCGCAGCCGATGAAACCAGCACCCCGGCATGCAACGTGACCATCCAGCGAAAGTGCGGCTCGTTTACCCGTGTCACACCCTGGCCCGCAAGCCTCCGCTGATTGCGGGCTGAGATCCTGATTTCAAGCAACCGCCCGAGTCCCACAACCGCCAGGAGAATGAAATAAGCGCCGCGGCTCATCCCCATCTCAACAAAATTTGCTCGGCACTGAATCCGGGCCCGAAGGCAGCGAGCAGTCCGTAGCTGCCGGCTCCGACGTCCTGTTTCTCCAGCCACTCATGGAGCACGAAGAGAACGGAGGCGCTCGAAAGATTACCGTATTGGCGCAGAACATCCCAGGACGGCTGCGTCTGGCAGCGGCAGAGGCCAAGTTCCTCTTCGATGAAACTAAGAAGCTTCTGTCCGCCGGGATGCAGGACAAACGCGGGAATGTCCGCGCGTGTCAGATGGCTCCGCCGGAGATAACCGTCCACCAACTCCTTGATCTGATTCCGAATGAGCTCCGGCACATCCTTGGAAAGCACGATGTGAAATCCACAGTCGCGCAAGTCGAACCCCATTGCATCGAGCGAATTCGGAAATAAATAGGTTGCTGTATCCAGAATTTCCGGCCCGGAAGCCGGCCGACCGGTCACAACGGTTGCTGCCGCGCCGTCTCCGAACAGCACGCTTGAGATCAGGTTTGCCTGCGATATATCTCGCCGCTGGAACGTCAGGCTGGGCAACTCGACGGCAACCACAAGCACGCTATGATCGGGAAATGCTCGAATGTGCTCCCAGGCTCGCGCAACCGCTGCCGCGCCGCCCGCGCACCCAAGCTCAGTGATGGGAAGCCGCCGCACGTCGGAACGAAAACCCATTTCGTTGATAAGGTGTGCGTCGAGCGAGGGGATCATCACGCCCGTGCATGACACGGTGATGAATAGATCGATGTCTTGGGGTTTCATCCCCGCGCGACGCAAGCATTCGCAAGCGACCTGACCTCCGAGACGCACGGCGTGTTCTTGATATTCACGGCTTGTTTGCGTCAGCGATCGCGGCTCGATCGTGTAATCGAGAGGGAAAATGGTATAGCGCTGCTCGATCTGCGAATTATCCACGACGGCCATCATTCCTTCGAGGCGGCTGTTCTCGAGCGAGAAAACACGGTTCAGGTATGTCTTTACCTGTTCCCTCCCGAGAATATAAGGGGGCACCGCCGTCGAAGTCGCCGCGATTCGGATTGCTGTACCGTTGTGTTTCGATGGCTCAACTAGAGTCATTGAGGGTTGCGGCTCTGCCCCTTTTGCTCGCCGTGGGGTTCGGGCTTATGTCCGTGCTCTTGGCTACGATTGGGCGCAAGCAGACCTTTCGGGTCGCAGCCACAAGGGCACCGGGCCGCAGCATTGTCTCTCCAATTCCCGCGTGTGTCGACCGTTTCCTCCAGCCCAGGTGGATGGTCACTCCCGGATGTGAAGCCGTCTTCCGAGGCTGCTTTTCCGGTACGAAAATTTGCATTTTCCGGCGCATTGGGCTAGGGTTTCCACGGTGAAAGCCGGCGCTCCACCGACGAGAAAGCCGGTGATGGAAGGTTTGCGAGTGGTTGGGCGTTTCTATGGAGGGAGTCTTTTTGATGTCGGACCCGGTAACCGAAAAAATTGTTTCGACCCTGGCGTCGGTAAAGCGTATCCCTGCGGATAGAATCTCTCTCGATTCCTCCCTACAGGACCTTGGCGTCGATTCCCTCGACACTTTTACGCTTCTTTTCGAACTCGAAAATGAATTCCAGATCTCCATCCCGGATGAAGAAGCGAAAGCAATCCGCTCTGTACAAGACATTGTCGAGGGCGTGAAAAAGCTCCTCTCCGCCACCGCTGCGACTGCGCCGCTCAACTCACCCAGCTCCGCGGATTAAGCAATGCCCGCAAGGCGAGTGGCAGTCACCGGCCTGGGCATCATCTGCGCGCTGGGCCACGATGCCGCCGAGGCGTGGAACACCCTTCGCGAGGGGCGCTCGGCGATCGGGCTCATTCAATCCGTGGACTCAAGCAAGCTGCGATTTCAGAATGGCGCCGAGGTGCGCGACTACAGCGCGGCTGAGCTCTTCCCGAACGGGCGCGAAGATCACCTCGACCGCTTCGCTCAGTTCGCCGTCATTGCCGCGCGCGAGGCTATTCGAGATGCCGGCATCGCACTTACTCCGGAGCTGCGGGAGAACACTGCCATCGTGTGCGGCTCCTGCGTCGGCGGACAGTCTTCTCAGGACTCAGGATTCGTTGATCTCTATCAGCGGGATCGAGGCCGCGTTCATCCATTAACGATTCCGCGAACGATGGCCAATGCCGGCGCGAGCCACATCTCCATGGAGTTCGGCCTCACTGGCCCCGCCTACACCGTGTCCACGGCGTGTTCCTCCTCGAATCATGCCATCGGACAGGCTTTTCAAATGGTGCGCAGCGGCGCCGCCGAGTTGGCGGTGGCCGGCGGAAGCGAAGCGCCTTTTAGCATGGGGTTGCTCAAGGCCTGGGAGGCGATGCGCGTGATTTCGCCGGATACTTGCCGGCCATTCTCAAAGGATCGACACGGAATGATCCTGGGCGAGGGGGGAGCAATCCTGGTGCTCGAACGGCTCGAGGCGGCGGAGGCGCGCGGAGCCAAGATTTACGGCGAAATCGTTGGATTCGGAATGTCCTCCGACGCGCAGCACTTGACGCAGCCTAGCGTGCAAGGCCCAGTGCGGGCGATGCGCGCGGCCCTGTGCGACGCCGGACTCGCCCCTGAACGGATTGGTTACATCAATGCCCACGGCACCGGCACACCGGCGAATGACCCCACCGAGACGCGCGCTATCCGCGAAGTCTTTGGGGCACACGCGAATCGCCTGGCCGTGAGTTCCACGAAATCGATGCACGGCCACGCTCTCGGCGCGGCCGGAGCGGTCGAAGCATTCGCCACTTTGTTCGCGCTTCGCGAGGGGATCTTGCCGCCCACGGCAAATTTCACAGAAGCCGATCCGGAATGCGATCTGGACTACATTCCGAATCGCCCGCGCCCCGCGCGCGTCGAATGTGCCCTGTCGAACTCGTTCGCCTTTGGCGGCCTGAACGCCGTCCTCGCCTTCCGCGCATTCGCCCGCTGAATTCCTCGTAAGATGAGTCGACGGGAAAGGAGCCGCGAAGTCTTGGGCCCGGCGCCCGATGCCTTGGATCCGGCTCTACTTCGTCCAGTTCTCCACGGACAGCCCAGCTATGCGCTTGAACTCGCGTTCGTTGTTGGTGGCAATCGTGACATCCAGAGCCCTCGCGTGGGCCCCGATCCAGAGGTCATTATTCCCAATGAGGCGGCCCTCTTTTTCGAACGTGGCGCGAATTTCCCCGTACGCTTGCGCGGCCGTCGAATTGAGATCCTGAACCGGGATGTCCTGAACCAATTCCTCGAGCTGCGTTAAGGCCCTCGCTCGCTGGTTACTCTTGCTGGCCCCGTAATACAGTTCGCCGTACGTAATTACCGACATGACCAGTTGTCCCGGCTTCAGTCGCTCGAAACGAGCCTTCACGTCGGGTGGCTGGTGTTTGGCGATGTATATGCAAATATTCGTATCCAACATATACCGCGGCTTCATAGCGCATCCCGTTTCTGGGGCGCCTGATCCTGCCGACCGTCAGCCATAAAGTCCTCCGGCATGGCCCCAAGTGCGGCGAACGCCTGACTCAAGTCGCGCTTTGGCTCTCTCAGGACAATTTCATCTCCCCGGCGTAAGATCTCCACTTCATTGACGTCAAAACGAAATTGCTTCGGCAGCCGCACCGCCTGGCTGTTGCCAGACTTAAAGACTCGGGCTTTGCTCATGAATGGCCCTCCGATCCTAAGTATATACGGTGCGTATATACATTGCAAGTCGCTCCGAGGGCGGCGATCGGATGGAGATACGGCAATGGCCCACGATCCGGCCCGCTTATCCAGCAACTGGCGCTTGCAAAGTGGATCTCGGCTCGGCTCAACCGTGGGTTTTCAGTCCGCGACATCTTCCGGTCTCACTCCCATTGCGATTACTACTGCCTTGGCAATTTGGCGAATCACCGATCCACCAAGCTGTCGGAGACGTTGCCGTGGCGGTATCAAGATTTCTTTTCTGATTGTGGCGATGTTTTCGGCTTGCGCTTCACATGTTTCGTTCAGGCCCGTTTCGCCGGGGCTGAATCTAATGTGGGTGTCAAGTTCCTTCGGAGTTGTCGAGAGCGGTACGACTAGAACTGTATTTGCGCGTGGATGCAGGTTTCTTGCATCCGTGGATACAACTACAACCGGGCGAGGATTCTCGTCAGGAGGGTCAGAGGGAAACCTCACAAACCAAATCTCACCACGGCGCGGTTGCGCTAGAGACGGCCGGCCCGCGCCCATTTAGTGCTCCCCAGGAGCAAGCTCGGACTCCATGTCTACCAGCGCAGATTCCCCAAGCTGAGCCCACGCAGTGTCTTCCCTTTGCTCCAGATCCGACAAAGAGTCATAGTAAGCTGCGATCCTTTTGTTGAACTGTTCCATTTCTCTTTTCCGCTTCAAGTCGGCGATGATCCTTTCGAAGAGTGCACTAATAGATGGAGACTTAACCTGGGCGCGAAGGGCCCTCAGAAACTTAACGGCATCCTGCGACAAGGAGACAGTTATCCGTTTCTTCCGCCTGCTCGGTTGCTGGGTATGACGCGTGGTATTACACCTCGTAAGACATCTTTCCCACAGAGAAGCATAACCAGGCTGTCAGCTTTTGTCAACTTCCTTAGCTTTTGTCCGGCGCCATTCAGAACGGCCAGTGAAGCAAGGGCAAGAATCCGAGGAGGCCATATACGACCAGCAGGCCGAGACTCTCGCGTCCGGTTTCTCGGTCGCCAAAGCCATAGGCGTATCCGCCCTTGACCAGATTGTTGACGGCGGCGGCGATGACGATGCCAGCGGCGGCGAGCGCAATTGGCGTTGTAGCTCCCGCGCTTTGCGTCAGACCCATGATAAATGGCGTTATGTCCGTCAGGCCGCTCAGCCCGGCCAGCGCAAAAACACCGCCACGGCCCAGAAATTCCACCGCGTAATGGGTCAGCACGAGCATCACCACAAAGAATAAGCCGAATAGAAGGGCCGCCTGCAGTTCGAGAGGGTTCTTGGCCATCGCATCGGTCTTCACTGCTTCCCCACCAGGGTCGCGTCGCCGCGACCAAAACGCCCCCACTAGCACGCCCATGCCAGTGAGCAGTAAGAAGGACGGCAGCAAGAGCCTCATCAACTCACGGTTGAAGATTCCCAGGAGCACCAGCAGCCGGAGATACATCACACTCGAGGACACCAGAACGCTGCCGGAGAAAAGATGGGGACGCGATTGCTGCTTTGCTTCTTTCGCCAAAACGACCGTGGTTGCTGTTGAGGAATAAAGCCCTCCCAAAATCGCGGCTAGGAGGATGCCGCCTTCCGCTTTCGTGCGCGCTTGCAGGATGTAACTCGCGTAGGAAACGCCGCTCACCGCGACCACCACGAGCCAGGTCTTGAAAGGATTGAATTGAAAAGGACCAAAGTTCTGGTTCGGCAGCACGGGAAGAATGACGAGGGTGAGGAGCAGGAACTTCGTAAATGTGAAAATCTCGTCGGTTGGTATGCGTTTCGAAATGCTCTCGAGCGCCTCCTTCAATTCGAGAAGAAGCAAGCCGATAACGGTCAACGTGGTGGCAATCCAATATTGATCGCGCGCGACCAGCGCCCCGATGACGTAGGTGGTGAGCCCCGAGACCTCGGTCGTCACCCCAGCCACGCCGGTTGATTGCAGCTTGTGCTGATACGACAGCCAGAGGAAAGCGCCAATGACCGCGAATCCAATCCCCATCGGAATCAGATTCGGCCCGGAAAGAAACGTCATCGCGTAGCCAATCAGGCCAATGAGCGGAAATGTTCGCACCCCTCCAAAGATGTAGCGATCCTGATCGGCCCTGCGCTCTTCTCTCTGAAGTCCCAGCAGGAAAGAAAGAAAAAGAGTCAGGATGATGCGGAATCCGTCCGGCGGCACCAGTTTCATCAAGTCTTTCAGCAAGGCGAAGGTTCCCCTCTCGCTCGTTCGGAAGACACCCCAAAGGCAGGCCTGGCAGCCTGTTACGCCCAGCGCCGAGCGTATCGAACAACCCGCCGGAACACAACTCGAGCTCAAGTCAAGGCGACCAGGCCGGGCTGGGAATGACAGGCTGATGTAGCGACGATTTACGATCACGGATTCTGAGACGAGCTGATTGCCGGTCCCCAGCCGGAGGGAATCGGGCTCCAGTTACGCGTGAGCTCGTCCGACAAGGTGAGGGCGATCAGGATGGCCAGCCAGAAAAACCCCGCGACGATCACGGTCCGGGTCAACCCGCTGCTGTAGCGCACGCCCATGAAGAACAGCACCACGAGAAGCATCTTCGCCACCGCGATCGCGAGCGCAGCCACAGTATTCAGAGGACCCAGGTTCACGAATGCTACCCAGGTGGTTAGCCCCGTCAACACAAGGAGCGCCAGGAACACGGCCACATAGACCTTCGCCGGAGTCACGTGTTCAGTCATCATGGCACTCCCGGAATCGCGTAGCGCCCGCCAATCAGATAAAGGAGCGGGAAGAGAAAGATCCAGACGATATCGACGAAGTGCCAGTAGAGGCCGCTGACCTCGAGCGGAGTGTAGTATTCCGGCGAAAAGCGCCCCCGCGCCGCCATGATCGTCAACACGGTGAGGATGCCGATCCCAACGATCATGTGCAGGGCGTGCAAGCCGGTCATGAAAAAATAGAAGCAGAAGAAAAGCTCGACGCTGGAGGCGTAGGCTCCGTTGTAGCTGAATCCGATGCCGGGAATCAGGCCTTCGCGGTAATCGTGCGCCCACTCAAACGTGAACTTGATTCCCAAGAACGCGGCACCCAGAAGCATGGTGAGAAGAAGAAACACAACGGTCATCTTGCGCTGGCCCGTTTGCGCCGCGTGGATAGCCAGCGCCATCGTCAAGCTGCTGCCGATCAATAGGGCCGTGTTGGCCGCGCCAAACCTCACATCGAGCATGCGGCTGCCTGTTTCGAATCCAGGCAGGTAAAGCGAGCGATAGATCGCGTACCCCGCGAAAAGGCCGCCGAAGAAAAGAATTTCGGTGACCAGGAAGACCCACATCCCCAGATTGCTGGCGTCAAACTGCTGGGCCATGTCATCGAAATGATGGCGCAGGTCCGGCGGATGATGCGGAGCTGCGGCAGCGCCAGGAGCGGCCATCTCAGCCATGCGAGCCCTCCGGTATCGGGGCGTAGGCGTAGGCTTCTTCGGTCACGATGGGCGTTTCCTCAAAGTTCTCGGTCGGCGGCGGCGAAGGCGTCTGCCATTCGAGCCCTTTCGCTTTCCACGGATTCGGCCCGGCAACCGGACCGTAGCGCATCGACCAGATGAAGTAGACCAGCGGAATCAAATACCCCACGCCCAGGATCGACGCGCCAGCCGAGGACAAGACGTTCAGCACCTGGAATTCGGGAGGATAGACCGCGTAGCGCCGCGGCATCCCCAAATAACCCAGCATGAACTGCGGAAAAAAAGTCAGATTGAACCCGACGAAAATGACCAGCGCCGCAAAGCGCGCCCAACCGTCCGGATAAAGCCTCCCGGTAATCTTCGGCCACCAGAAGTGAAGACCGCCCATATAGGCCATCACCGCGCCGCCGACCATGATGTAGTGGAAGTGGGCCACAATGAAATACGTCCCATTCAGATGGACGTCGATCGCGAGCGAGGCAAGGAAAAGGCCTGTCAGCCCGCCCATCGTAAACAGGCCGATGAAGCCCAACGCATAGAGCATCGGGGCCTGATAAGAAATCGAACCCTTGTAGAGCGTCGCCGTCCAGTTGAAGACCTTGATCGCCGACGGAATGGCCACTATGAAGCTCAGGACCGAGAAGATGAGTCCCGCATAGATCGACTGGCCGGTGACGAACATGTGGTGGCCCCACACCAAAAAGCTGATCACCGCGATGGCGAAGCTGGAAAAGGCGACGAACGAGTAGCCGTAGATGCGCTTCCGGGAGAATGCCGTGATCAGCTCGCTTACCACTCCCATGCCCGGAAGCACCATGATGTAGACCGCCGGATGCGAGTAGAACCAGAAGAGGTGCTGGAAAAGGAGCGGGTCGCCCCCGACGGCAGGATCGAAAACGCCGACGTGCAACAGGCGCTCGAGCGCCACAAGAAACAGCGTGATTGCAACGACGGGCGTGCCGAGGACGAAGATGATGCTCGTAGCATACATCGTCCAGATGAAAAGCGGCAGCCGGAACCAAGTCATCCCGGGCGCCCGCATCTTGTGAATCGTGACGATGAAATTCAATCCGGTCAGGATGGAGGAAAACCCGGTGATGAACACGCCCACTGCGGCAGCCATCACCTGCGTGTGCGCGAAGGAGGTGCTGTAGGGCGTGTAAAACGTCCAGCCCGTGTCCACGCCGCCTGCGATAATCGCGTATAACGTGAAAATCGCACCCGTCACGTAGATATACCAGCTCAGAAGATTGATGCGCGGGAACGCCAAATCCTTCGCGCCGATCATCATCGGCACCAGAAAATTGCCGAGCGTCACGGGAATCGACGGGACGAGAAAGAAAAAGACCATGACGATGCCATGAATCGAGAAGAGCTTGTTATACGTTTCCGGCTGGACCAGCGCTCCCTGCGGCTCGATCAAGTGCAGCCGCATCAGAACCGCCGCGGCGCCGCCCACAAAGAACATGAAGGTGATTGAGCCGAGATAGAGCAGCGCGATGCGCTTGTGATCGGTCGTGAACAGCCACGACTTGATTCCATAGTTCACATTCAAATAGTGAACGCGAGACTCGACGGGAAGTTCAGCGACGGCCGTGCTCATTTCCCTTGTGACTTCCTTTCTTGAGATGCTCCAAGCGACTTGATATAGGCGATCAATTGCAGCAATTGCTCTTCGTTGATCTGCCCTTGGAAAGCGGGCATCACCGGCGCATAGCCCGGGAGCAGCATCGAATTCGGATTGACGATGGCGGCGCGAATGTAGGCTTCATCGGCGATCAGCGTCCGCCCGTCCCTCAGCTTGACTGGATTCCCATAGAGGCCCACCAGCGTCGGACATCGCCCGGAATTGTTCGCCACGTGGCAGGTAACGCACCCGAGCTGGGTGAAAAGTCTTTCACCGCTCTGCGCCATGGATTCACCGGTCGCTCCTCCACTGAGCCACTGGGCGTAATCGGTCGGCGTCATCACATACACCGTGCCGATCATGTCGGCGTGCTCGGCGCCGCAGTATTGCGCGCAGAAAAGATGGTACGCTCCGGTCTCCGTCGCCTCGAACCAGATGGAAGAATAGCGCCCCGGCAGAACGTCCTTTTTGATCCGGAATGCCGGGATATAGAAATCGTGAATCACGTCCTCCGAGGTCATCGTGAGTTTCACGGGAACACCCACTGGGACGTGCAACTCGTTGATCTCCCGCGGGCCCTCGGGATGCTGGATGTGCCACATCCATTGCTTCCCGATCACGAACATTTCGATCGCTGCATTGGGCGGCCGAGAGTTCTCGAAATACAGGCTCGAAGCCCAAAAAAACAGGACGGCACAAATCCCACTGGGAATCAGCGTCCAGGTAAGCTCCAGCGGCGTGGACGTGCTCACATGCGGAGGCTGCTCGTCTTCCGAGCGACGGCGATATTTGATCATGAAATAGAAGATCAGCGCGAAGATGAGGGCGGTGAAGAACAATGTGATGGCGGTCAGGAAGAAGTAGAGATTGTCCACACCGCGGCTGATCGTCGAAGCAGTCGGCGGATGAAGCGGGAAGAACATCGACGCCAGCGCGGAAGCGAACCGAATCTTGCAATCGATTCTCATGCGCGCTTCCCCGGCAACGGATAATGCGTGTAGCGCGTCAGGAAAAAAATCAAAAGTCCGATAGCGAAGACCGTGAAAGCGGCGGCTGCGCGCAGAACATTCGCAATGACCACACCGTACTTTCCGGTGGCCGGATCGTAGTGATAGCAGTACAGCAGGATCTGATCGACCGGCGAGCCAATCTTGTGCGCCGAAGCTTCCACCAGTCCGAGCCGCAGCTCCCGAGCCGGAAAATCGATACCGTAAAAATAACGCGAAACTCTCCCTTCGGGAGTCAAAACCATGATCGCGCTGGCGTGCGCGTATTGCCCCGATTGCGCATCAAAGGCATATCGAAATCCCACTGCATCCGCCAGTTCATGGATCTGGACATCCTTGCCGGTCAGAAAATGCCACCCTGGAACAGCGCCGGGCCTGCCATACAGGCCGGCATACATGATCTGTTTCGCTCCCGCTTCGGCGGTATTGTCACGAGGATCGATGCTCACGGTGATGACTTCGAACTGCTTGCCCACATCCATCGGCAGATCCTTCAAGCCCTGCAGGAGCCCGTTCAAAACCTGCGTGCAAAGCATCGGGCACTGGTAATAAACCAGCGAAAGAATCACCGGCTTCCCTTCGAAGTACTTTCCAAGCTGGACGGGCCGCCCCTTCTCGTCACGAAATTCCAGGTTGAGTGGAACTTGATTGTTCAGCTTCTGATCGATACCAACGTCTTTCAAAAGCTCGGGCCGGACGCCAACCGCCTGCATTTGACCCTGAGCAACCCCAGCCAGCGCCGAGAGAACACCCAAAAGAAGAGCGACCGTTGCGAAAAGGCGCTTCGAGCGATGATCGGTGCGAGCCGACATACGCGATCCCCTCTGGCAACCGAAACCGATCGTCATTTGTTCCCACCCGGGCCCGGAGCATTCACGGCAGGTTGCGTGGCGGCGGGCGCCTCAACGGCAGGCACGGCCGCTGTATCCGCCGGCGGCTTAGTTTGTCGAGCGGGCAGGCCGCGCTCGAGCAACAGGGACATGGCACGATCGATCGGAATCCGCACAACGCCGCTTTGCTTGTCTACCCAGCCGTAACTCTTCAGAATGTCCTCCTCCCGCTCCCGGTAATTCTTCAGATCCACTCGCGGGTCCACCTGCAAGCGCGGCATCGGCGGCAGTGTCCGGGCGTTCTCAAAGGGTGTTGGGGGCGGGCCCAACTGCTGGGATTTCGCGAAATGGAAAAACGTCATTCTCATTCCGATAAGCGTAAGCGCGATAACTCCGAAGAGCACGAGTCCAAAGTAGGCGAGCGCGCGAACGTTCGCGTCGTGCTCCTCGTGGCCCGCGCGGTTCCCGCTTTGCGGTGTCTTAGTCTCCATGCTCGACCGCCTCTTCCATGTCCGCAGCGTGCAGCGGCACCAGCGGCCGCTTCTTCAACTGCCAGAGAAACGCTGCGACCCACAACCCGCCGATTCCGAGCGGCGCCGTCAAGTCCATCGGGTGGATTCGCGGCCCGCCCGGCTCAAACGCGGGAACCACCAGCCAATAGAGATCGACAAAGCTGATTACGATCAGCGCTCCGGCAAGCGTGGCGAGCACTCCCTTGCGCCGCTTGACATCTCGTGAAAGCAACAGCAAGAACGGAATCGTGAAATGGAGAATGACCAGAACGATCGCAATCGCGCCCCAGCCTCCCGACGCTCGGCTCACGTACCAGGGAATCTCGTCCTTCAGATTCGTCGCCCAAATGATCAGGAACTGTGAGAAGGAGAGATAAGCCCATAGCATCACGAAAGCGAAGAGAAGATTCCCGAGGTCATTCCATTGGGCGGGGGAGGCCGCCGACGCTACGGGTTCGCTTTCCGCCAGCAGCCGCGCCACCAAGATCATGAAAGCCATCGCGGTCAGCGCCTCGATGACCATGAAGAGCATTCCGTAGATAGTCGAGAACCAGTGCGGCTCGAGCGACATCACCCAATCCACTGAGGCAAATGTCACCGTCAGTCCGTACAGGATCAGCCCGGGGGCGCTCAACCCTTCGAACCGCGCCGCCAACTGTGGATTTCCAGTATCGTCCTGCTCCTGCGACCACTTGCTCAAGAGATACGCGAGCGATACCCAAATGGCGAAATAGATTGCGGCGCGGATCGTGAAGAACGACGGGTTCAGATACGGTCGCTTGTACTGGAGGATCGGATCGGCAGCCACCGCCTCCGGCTGCGCCCACAGAAAAAGACGAGAAAGTCCCAGCCAGATTGGGACAAACAGCACGGCCATCAGCAGGAACGTGCGCGAGCCCGCTTCCGCCACCCGCCGAATCGGCACGCCCCATCTTCCTCCGGTCAGGTGATGCAACATCAAGATCGCCATGCAGCCGAGCGGAACCCCGATCCAGAACAGATAAGCAAACAAATAGGAGCGGAAGAATTGCGTCGGATTGCGAGCCGATCCAAGGAAAGTCGTGGACAATCCCAGGATGCCGACAATCAGCGCAGCCCGCAGGGCGCGGTCAAACTGCGGCCGAAGTGCCTCGTTCTGATTCATTGGGTCTGTTCCTGCAGCTTCGGGCGCTGCGTCTCAGGCACGTCGGCCAAGCCGGCGTGCTGGCTCAGTTGAAGCGCGCGGATGTAAGCGGCAATCCTCCAGCGGTCCTCCGGCAAAACGCGCGTGGAATAGCTGTACATTCTGCCCAAGCCGTTCGTCATCACGTCGAAGAAATAGCCCGCCGGAGCGGTGCGCAGGCGATCGATGTGATACGAGGGCGGCGGCGGAAGTCCGCGCTGCACGATCATGCCCCGTCCGCTGCCGGTGTAATCGTGGCAAGGAGAACAATAAATGTTGTAGCGCTCGCGGCCGCGCTCCAGATCCTTCTGCGTAATCGGGAATGGGAACGTATCGGCTAAAACTCCATTCACCTTTCCCGTGTAAAGCAGCTCGTCCGTTCGCAGTTGCCCGCGCGCCACGGTGCCGGGAACGACGGGACGCTCCGATCTTCCATCGTCGAAGAATGTTGATGGCGCGTAGGGCTTGTATTTTGGCTGCGCGTGCATGTCGAGCCGGCATCCCGAGATCAGCAAGGCGACACCCGCGCACAGACCCAGCAGCGCGGGTATCTTTTTCGCGCGTGGCCCGCAAGCGCCCCTCATCCCGGCACTCATCTCAAGCTTCGATCTCATATACGCCCAGAGCCTTCAGACCCTCGAGAAACCGCTTCGTCTTCACCAAATCGAACTGGCGATCTCGCGCCTTGACGCACAGAAAGAACCGGTCGCGAGTCGCCAGCGCAAACCGTGGAACGTTGAATACGGGGTGGTACGGCGTCGGCAGCCCGTTCAGCGCCAGCAGGCCAAGTACGCACGAAAGCGCGGCTCCCAGAACAGTCATCTCGAACGTAATGGGAATAAACGCCGGCCAACTGTTATAAGGCTTCCCGCCGATGTTCAGAGGGTAATTGACCGCGCTGGCCCAATACTGTAAGAGAAACCCGCCGATGCAACCGCACACGCCGCCGATCAGGACAATCAGCGGCAGCATCGTGCGGTGGAAGCCGACCGCTTCGGAGAGACCTTCAATCGGCATCGGCGAAAACGCGTCGATGCGCTTATAGCCCGCCGCATGAGTGTGACGCGCCGCCTCCAGCAGCGCTTCGGGTTTGTCGAACTCAGCCATCAGGCCGTAGACCGGATGCCTTCTCATATTCCTCGCACGCCCTCGGACAATCCCGCGCCCACCCGGTTAGCTGCCAATATCATTCCGTAATCTCCGGATTGGGATTTCGCAGCCGCGCCAGATAAGTCGTGCGCGGCCGCGTATTCAAATCGTCCAGCAATGCATAGTTTCGCGACTGGGCCTTGAGCTTCGCAACGCGGCTGTTTGCGTCGTTGATATTTCCAAACACGATCGCCTGCGCAGGACAAACAGCCTGGCAAGCGGTCACGATTTCGCCGTCGCGCACTTTCCGGTCTTCTTCCTCCGCCTGAATCTTTGCCGCGTTGATTCGCTGCAGGCAGTAGGTACACTTCTCCATTACCCCGCGGCTGCGCACCGTGACGTTCGGGTTCCGCAAGCCATAGAGGCTTGGCGTTGTCCAGTCCTGGAACAACTTGAAATTAAATCGACGAACCTTGTATGGGCAGTTGTTCGAGCAGTAGCGCGTCCCAACGCAGCGGTTGTACACCATCACGTTCAGCCCCTCGGGGCTGTGGACCGTGGCGCCGACCGGACACACGACTTCACAAGGGGCGTCCTCGCAATGCATGCACAGCACTGGCTCGACATAGGTCTCCGGATTTTCCAACCCGCCGCGAAAATAAGTGTCCACGCGAATCCAGTGCATCTCTCGACCGCGCGCAACCTGATCCTTGCCCACAACCGGGATATTGTTCTCCGCCTGGCACGCCACCACGCACGCATTGCATCCAATACAGCTATTCAGGTCGATCGCCATTCCCCAGGAGTAGCCGGTGTCCTTGAATCCGGGATAAAGCGTCAACCCCTTCGAAGTCTCCTCTCGCGGGTCCTTGGCAAAATCGGGATTCTTCCGGAATTCGTCAAGTGTCCCCACGCGCACCAATTCCCGGCTGAAAGCAGCGATACTTTCCTCCTCGCCGCGATGCCCTTCGAAATCGATCAGGTGATGATGCTGGGTGGTCGCCAGCTCGTAACGACCACTCGTCCGGTCGATGTGGAGATCACCGGCAATCCACGGTGCCACCGACGTTCGCATGACGTAGGAGTCGAATCCGACCCCCACTGCGACCTTGCCAACGCGTCGGCGGCCGTTCCCCAGGTGCAGCGTAATTGAGTTGTCGGCCTGCCCCGGCGCGATCCACACCGGAACCAGGAGCTGTCGCCCGTTGCTTGTGAGCCGCACCACATCGCCGTTGTTCACCCCGAGTTGCTGCGCCGTGGCGGGGCTGACCAGCGCCGGATTGTCCCAGGTAAGTTTCGTGAATGGCTTCGGCAATTCCTGCAGCCAACCGTTATTGGCGAAGCGGCCGTCTCCGAGCGTTGGATCCGGGCGGAAGACAAGCTCGAGCCCGCTCGAACCTTCCGTTGCAAGTGGGAGAAACGAGCCCGGCGCGCCTAAATGAACGAGTGGAGGTCTTGCCGGCAGCGCCGTTCCTTTCATCCAGCCGTTATGCAGCGTGAGCTCCCAGAAATTCTCGAAGTCCTTGTCGGCTTCTTGAGCTGGCCGTTGGCTCTTCCAGTAGCTGCGAACGATCTCGTGCGCCGACTGATCGGGCTGGCCGGAGAGGATCGCCAGCATCTCGTGTGCGGACTTGCCTTGGTACAGCGGAGCAATCAACGGCTGGATGATGCCGACCGTGCCGTCATACGCCCGTGAATCGCCCCACGATTCGAGGAAGTGCGCTTCGGGCAGGTGCCAGTTACAGAGCTCCGAAGTCTCGTCGTTATGCAGGCTGAGATGCACCCGCTGCTTCACTCTCAACAAGTTGTTGGCGAAGTCCAAATCTGCCGGCGCGTTGAAAACGGGATTGCCGCCGAGGATGATCAGCAAGCTCGCGCCGCCTGAACTCATGTCGGCGACAAGTTGGCGCAGCGATTCCAACTCGTTCACCGGCGCCGCTTCGAGCGGATCGGTGTAAATCACCGTCTGCCCAACGTTCGCGAGTGCCCAGTTCATGGCGTGAGCCAACGAATGCACAATGGGCGGCTGGTGCTCTCCCGCAACAATGACGCAGGAACCGCGGTGATTGTTCAGGTCGCGCGCCACCGCGCGAATCCATTCGGCCGGAATCTTGCTGGTGGCTGAGCTGCCAGCGCCGGCCGGCGTTCCGAGCGCCACTGACAGCGCGCGTGCGAAGGTTTCGACTTCGCTCGCCCGAATCGGCTGGCGATGATCCGCCATCATCCCCGTATTTGTCGGCGTGCTTTCGATGACGTACAGCCGGTTCATTTTCACGGACGGCGAGCTGACCCGGCGGCGATTCGAATAATCCCACGCGTGCCGCACATGGCCGGGGCCCGAACACAGGAAATCGGCGTCCAGCGAGAGAATTACTTCCGTCTGATCGAATCGATAGGTCGTGTTCACGTAACGGCCGAACGCGAGGCGCGAGCCTTCGCGAACCGAATCGCGATCGCAGGGTTCATACTGATGCCACTTCGCCGCAGGAAATTCCGCGAGCAGCGCGCGAATCTGTGCCGCCAGCGATGGTGAATAGACCGTCTCAGTCAAGATCCGCAGACCGGCGCCTTGGTTGTCCTTCAGATTGAGCCGCGCATTCGCGATGGCCGTTGAAAACGCGCCCCAATCACTGATCCTTCCCTCGTGGATCACTACCTGGGCGCGATCCGGGTCGTATAGATTCAGCACCGAAGCCTGCGCGAAGATGTCCGTAGCCCCCATGCTTCCTGGGTGCTCGGGATTCCCTTCCACTTTGGTCGGTCGCCCCATGTGGCTTTCCACAAGCAAGCCCGTCGCGGCGCCGTCGTAGGGCATCGACGTGGCATAGAAGAGAGGCTTGCCCGGAATGATTTCCTCGGGAGCCCGCACGTAGGGAACGATCTTCTCGGCCGGAAGTTTCGTGCAGGCGCTCAGCCCGGCAAGCGCCGCCGATGCCGCCATCAGCTTCAGGACATCGCGCCGGTTGATTCCTTCCGGGACTTCCTTATCGGCATTGGGAAATTCGTGGTGCAGGAATTCGGTATATTCGGGCGTCCCTGCCAACTCCTCGAGGCTCTGCCAGAACCGTTTCTGGCCCGATTGCGCGAGCTTCGCGTGGATCGCCGCCAGATCTAATGCGGCCTTCGGATTCGGTTGCGAACTCATCGTCTGTTCTTCATTTCGGCGTTCACCGATGACATGTGTCGCAATTCGTCAGGCTCTGAATCTTGTATTCCTTCACCAGCCTCCGGCCAAGCTCGAGCTGATTGGGCGGCGGGTGGTAGCTCGTGCGGAAGACGAATTCCTTCGGCCGCACGTACAACTCCGGCTGGCGGTGGCAATCGAGGCACCATTTCATTTGCAGCGTGTTCGCGCGCCAGGTGAGCGGCATCTCCGCGATCGGCCCATGGCAAGTAGTGCAGCCGATTCCCTTGGCCACATGGATGCTGTGATTGAAATAGACGAAATCCGGCAGCGCATTCACCCGCGTCCATTCCATCGATTTGTCATCACGGTAGCTGGCCCGGACCGGCTCGAGCATCGGACTGTTCACCCAGATCTGCGAATGGCAGCTCATGCACGTCTGCGTCGGCGGGAGTCCCGCAAAAGAAGACGTCTCTACCGAAGTGTGGCAATACCGGCAGTCGATCCCTAACTCCCCGGCATGGTGCTTGTGACTGAATGGAACCGGCTGGGGCTTAGCCACGTTCACGTCGGTGTAGTAGGGCGATTCCCCGATGGCATAAAGGGCGTAACTGAGCCCGGCCAGAATGAACGCACCGCCATAGATGCTGAGCCGCGAGATTGTATTCGTGCTGCGATGAAAGATTTGCGCCATCGAAAACTCACGCCGGCTGCGGCAACGCGCAACCCCTCAGCCGGCTAACGAATGCGTCCCTCTACTTTTTCTCCTCCGAGGTCTCTCCCACGAGCGTCCGCATCTCGAAGATCGAGATCAACGGCAGATAGCGGATGAACAGGTACAACAACGTCAAAAACAGCCCAATCGAGCCGGCATACGTCGCCCAGTCCCACCGCGTCGGGTAATACATCCCCCACGCCGAAGGCATGAAATCGCGGTGCAGGCTGGTTACGACGATGACAAACCGCTCGAGCCACATCCCCACGTTCACCACGATTGAAATCACGAACAGCGCCAACACATTCCTTCGCACCTTGCTCGCCCACAGCGCTTGCGGGATCGCGATATTGCACAGAATCAGCAGCCAATACACCACCGCGTACGGCCCGGCCATGCGGTTCACGATCATGTATTTATCGAACTGGTTGCCGCTGTAGAACGCCATGAATGTTTCCATCATGTAGCCGTACGCCACGATCAATCCCGTCGCCAGCATCACCTTGGCCATATTGTCCAGGTGGCGCATGGTGATGAAATCTTCCAGGTGATAATACTTGCGAATTGGAATGGCCAGCGTCAGCACCATTGCAAAGCCGGAATAAATCGCGCCGGCCACGAAATAGGGAGGAAAAATCGTGCTATGCCACCCGGGGACCATGGCGACGGTGAAGTCGAAACTCACCACCGTGTGCACGGAAACAACGAGTGGTGTTGCCAAGCCTGCCAGCAGCAGTGAAGCCGTCTCATAGCGATGCCAGTGAACCGCCGAACCGCGCCACCCCATCGCCAGGATCCCGTAGAAGATCTGCGCCGCCCGGTTCTTCGCCCGATCGCGCAGCGTGGCCAGGTCCGGAATCAATCCCACAAACCAGAAGAGCAAAGAAACCGTGGCATAGGTGGAAACCGCGAAGACGTCCCAAACCAGCGGGCTGCGGAATTGCGGCCACGTGCCCATATAGTTCGGGTAGTAAGGGAACAGCCAGTAAGCCAGCCATGGCCGTCCCATGTGAAGCACCGGAAACAATCCGGCGCACGATACGGCAAAGAGTGTCATGGCCTCCGCAAATCGGTTGATCGAGGTGCGCCAGCGCTGACGCAACAGAAGAAGAATCGCGGAGATGAGTGTCCCGGCGTGGCCGATCCCGATCCACCAAACAAAATTCACGATCGCGAATCCCCACGCCACCGGAATCATGATTCCCCAGATGCCCACGCCGACCGCAAGCAGGTAGGAAACCGCCACCATCAATAGCATCAGCAAGAGGAAGGAAATGGAAAAGCCGATGAGCCACCCGGTCCGCTTACGCTGCCCCAGGACGATGGCAGCGATCTTGTCCGTTACCGTCGCGAACGTGTATCCCGGCTCGATGAGCGGAGGGACTTTCCCGGCTTCCGTCGAACTGTGAAGACCCTCAGGTTCCACGACGCAAATCCAGTTGATCCAGGCTGATTTTGAAAGACCTGTGGCAGGGGCACCGCAGGTCAGCTAAAAGGGGCAAGCGGCTGTCCGACCCCCAAGGCTCTTCTCAACGAACCGCGAACCGCCGCCTGGTATCTGATGCGACTCCGATCGATAATGCCAAATGAAATATCGAACGAATTCTTTCTCTGTCCGTTACTTCAGAAAGTGAGCCATATCAGACGCCACAGAATAAAACCGGGGAGTCGCAGACGCAAGTTGAAAGATTTCCTCCCAGGAACCTGCGCTCTAATCCTTCAGCATGTCTGACAATTTCAGCCGCTCCGCCAGATGCTCCGCTGGCGAGGCACGTCCCCGACTACATTGATGAAGACAACCGCTGAAAGGGTGCGCAGGTTTTCATCCCGAAGGAGCCCGCACCTCAGGCCGGTCAGCTCTCAGAATGCCGTCAATCAGGCGTGCAGCAAATTTGTCGGCTTGGCGCTACGAAGGCAGGTGACAGGAAGCCACGCCGCGCTTCTCGAAATACTGCTGGTGATATTCCTCGGCGCGCCAGAATTGCGATGCGGGTTTGATTTCCGTGACAATCGGCCGGCGGTATTGTCCGGACTGCTCGAGTTTCTGCTTTGACGCGCGCGCCGCCGCTTCCTGCTCCGGACTATGAAAGAAAATCGCGGACCGGTACTGCGTGCCGACATCCGGCCCCTGCCGATTCGGGGTTGTCGGATCATGCTCGTTCCAAAAGACGTTCAGGAGATCGTCGTAAGAGACCTGGGCCGGATCAAACTCGACTTCCACGGATTCGGCGTGGCCGGTGCGCCCCGAGCAAACGTCCTGGTATGTGGGGTTAAGCGTCGTCCCACCGCTGTACCCCACCGTCGTTGACTTCACCCCCGGTGCCTTCCGGAAAGCGGCTTCGACTCCCCAGAAACACCCCGCTGCAAATGTCGCTTTCTCCAAAGCCATTTCGCTTATCCCCCGGTATTCATTTCTTGCAGCCTCATTCTACCCGATTTGATGCGCCGATGCGCGGGTCCGACCCAACCCGCGCAGTGGTTCACTTCCCGAGAGGCGCGCTTCTCGGGCGCGACCTGGCAGAAGAGGCGTTGCTTCTTTGACCCGCTCACCCGACGGCTTCTCGCCCTTCTCTATCAGTCTCCAGCCGCTTTTTGCAGTTCGGAGAACGCCACCACGATCCCATGGAGCGGCGCGATCGTATTCACGTCCAGCTTAAGGCGCTGGATGTTCTGGTAGAGATTGGCCGTGAAGTTATGAGCGCGAGGCCCCGTCGGCGGAGGCGTGGTCGGTGTGGCGGGTGTGAAGTCGTCTGCTTCCACCAGGATTTTCTCCTTGGGGAGGTACACGAACATGAGGCCGGCATTGTGATTGTCGCCCTCCACGTGATAAATCTCGAGCGACCGGCCGCCATCTTCCAGAACATACTTGTCCTTCACGGTGATGAACGCCGGCTTCTTCGGGTTCTGCGAAAGCTGGTCCGGCGCCAGCGTGCGCGGTGCGTTAAAGGTTTGCTCGTAGAAGGGCTTATTGATCTCATTGGTGATGATCGTGGCTCCCTCCGCGACATACGTCCGGATGCCGCCCGAGTGATCGTAGTGGTGGTGCGTGTTGATCAAATACTTGAAGGGCTTGTTGGGAGCCAGCTTTTTGGCTTCGGCGATGACGGCCAGCGACCGAGCTTCGTTCAGCGGCGCCTCGATCATCACCAGATAGTTCGGATACTCGACCAGAACGCTGTTGTGTGTGCCGCCGCCAAGGAACCATACTCCATCAGCCATCTTCTGCGACTGGACGTTGACCGGCGGGAGTGTCGCTGATCGCACTGCGTCGGGCACCGGGAGATCGAGGTCCACGTTGGCCTGCACGCTGGTCACCGCCACGTCCATCACCGGATGCCCTCCCTGCTTCTGCACGATCATGGTCGGGAACTTCACACCATTGAAATCCTTGTAGCCGGAGTAAGTCGTCTCCACCAGCATGTCCCCGAGCACCGGATTGGGAATCCAGGTTTCTGTCACGGCGACCATGTTCTGGTTGTCAATCGTGCCGTTCACTTTGAGCTTGCCCATCGTGAACGACACCACGGTTCCGCCTTTGCCCTTCTTGGCGGTCGCGTTGTTCTCCGCGGCAGCCTTCAGGAAGCCGTGCGGCGTGAGCCAGATCTGCAGCTGCCGCTCGTCGGCCGCGGCCACCTGCGGCTGGGGAGCTTTCCCGGGCTGGTCCCACGCGTATTGGCCACTCACGAGGTTGACTTGCTTCTGCTCCCCAGCGAACGGACGCCCCCCACCTTGAACCGGCGGAGTTGGTTCAACGCGGGTCAATTCCTCCTTCGAGGATCGGGAGGCATAGTCAATGGTTCGGATATAGGTGGTGACATTGGTTTCCGGGTATGCCGAATTGGGGGTATAAGACTGGCCCAGTTGGTTGTAGTGGCCGGTGCCCGAATACTGGATCGATTTCACGTCGCCCATCGCCTTGGTGGCCGCTTGCAAAACGGTCTTGGCGTCTTGGGCCGAAGCCATTCCAGTGCACAAGGCAAACACCGTAAGCGCGACGCCTAATCTTTTCGCCATAGCTCCTCTCCTCCATTTCAAATCGGTAGGCCGATTTCCGGGTGATGATATACCGAGCCGCCTCCCAGGAGAAGCTGCCGGTCTTCGGCATTCCGCACAGACCCCTCCCGCACCCACCTGAGGCGCAGTCTGTCTTTTGACGAGAAGCTCAGTACAAGCATAGAGAACGAAAAACGCGGTGGTCGGCCGATCACTGCCAAGTGAGGCGGCTTCCCGGAAACTCGTCCTGTTCGATTCGCGCCCAATCCAACAAAGAAGATGCCACCGCGCTTGAATCGGTCTCAAGCCTGAGGTAGGTTTGCGCAGCCAGCAACGCCAGTCGGACCGATTTGCTGGGTCTTGCGCGAAGAATCCAAGCACAAGGGAGGAAAAAGTGCGTCGAATCGCGAGCACAATCGTGACCGCCCTGATTCTCTTGCTTCCGGCTGCGGGAGCGACAGCAGCGCAAGTCACCGCCATCAAAGCAGGACGACTCGTCGACACAGAGTCCGGCCAGGTCTTGACCGACCAGATCATCCTCGTTCGGGATACGAGAATCGAAGCCGTCGGCAAAGGGCTCGCCATTCCCGACGGGGCGCAGATAATCGATCTTTCCGCCCGCACAGTGCTTCCCGGCTTGATCGATTGCCACACACATCTCACCGACCCCGTCTGGGAAACAGACCCGCTCGCTGAACTTCGCATGACCGCGGCGCAAAAAGCCTTCGGCTCGATTCCGAACGCGCGCGCCACCCTGCTCGCCGGGTTCACGACGGTGCGCGACGTAGGCACCTACCGTGCCCTCGTGGACGTAGCCTTGCGCGATGCCATCGCACACGGTGACGTTATCGGACCGCGCATGTACGTGGCCGGCGCCTACATCACGATCTCCGGCGGCGGGGGCGCCCTTACCGGCTACGCGCCCGATATCGAATTGCCCTGGGATCTGCGCTTCGGCATTGCGAACGGACCCTGGCAAGTCCGCGAACGCATCCGCCAGCTCGCAAACCAGGGCGTCGACCTGATCAAGATTATCGCCACCGGCGCGGTGCTGACCCACGGCAGCAACCCCCGCGCGGTGGAATTCACTCCCGAAGAGATGCAGGCGGCAGTGGACGAGGCTCGCAAATTCGGCTTGCGCGTGGCCGCTCACGCCCATAGCGCACAGGGAATCAAAGACGCCACCCGCGCCGGCGTCGCTTCCATCGAGCACGGCACCTTCCTCGACGATGAAGGAATCGCGCTGATGAAAGAGCATGCCACCTATCTCGTCGCCGATATCTACGACGATGAGTACATCCAGGGTGAAGGGAAGCAAAAAGGCGAGCCCGAAGATTTCCTCGAGCATGACAAGGAACTCGGCCGGATTCAGCGCGAAAATTTCCGCAAGGCCGCCAAAGCCGGAGTGAAAATGGCCTTCGGAACCGATGCGGGTGTGTACCCGCATGGCGACAATGCCAAGCAATTCCCCTTCATGGTGCAGTACGGCATGACGCCCATGAGTGCAATCCAGTCCGCCACAATGGGCGCGGCTGACCTCCTGGGCCACTCGGACGAGCTGGGCTCGATCCGCGCCGGAAAATTTGCCGACATTATTGCCGTCGCAGGAGACCCCTTGAAGGACGTGAGCGTCCTCGAGCATGTCGTCTTCGTGATGAAGGATGGAAGGGTCTACAAGCGGGAGTAAAGAGAGAAGGGATTGCTCCAACCCAATCCGGACAGTCGCTCAGTTCCGAACGGGCGTAGCCTGGCCGTTACCCGGACGCTGAACAAGTACGTTCTCTGCCATCCCGAGCGGAGCGAGGGATCTGCTTGGCAGCATATTCAAGCAAAAGCAGATTCCTGCGTTTACTCCAGCCTGAACGTTGCGCTGCGCACTGCGGAATTGTTGCCCTTATCGTCGAGCGCCTGCACGTCCAGCCGATAGTCTCCCGGCGCCAATGACTCCACCGGAACCATCAGACCGATCGGGATCACCGGATTGCCCGCCTGGATAAAAGAATTCATCAGCATGGGCTTCTGGGTGTGGGCGGCCTGGTTGGTTTTCAGATCGATCACGGTATAGTGGAGCCCCACGCGCGGGGCTGTGCCCGTCATGATCGCCGGTTCGTAGATCTCCACGTAAAGCACGACCTTTTCGCTTTTCTTGAAACGGTTGGTCGCGGAGGGCACGACTTGCAGCCCTTGAACGATCAGCGGCGTCCTTTCGTCCAGGAGTTGGCTGTCGAGCTCGCCCGAAACCGCTCCCACCGAGTGAACATTGTTGCTCAGCGCCACTCCGCTCAATCCGAACTGTTTCCCGTCATAGGGATCGATTTCGAGCGGCGCCTGATAGACGGCGAAGCTCTGCCCTCCCGCGCCGAGGATCAGTTTCAACTGATATTTCCCAGGAGCCGCGTCGAAGCCGTTCTGGTAGACGAACGGTTGCTTGGTGAATTCCTTCACCTCATCCTTTTCCATATTCAGCTTCACTGAATCACTGAACCGCGCGCCGACGGAGCCATCGGCCTTGTAAGCGACGCCCAGAATATTGATCTCCGAGTGGAAATCCTTCTTTTCCTTTGCGAAGCTCACCGCGGTCGAGGGAATTTCGAGCGCCAGGTTCACTCGGGCGGTGTTCGGCCCGGTGTAGAAATACGGCGCCTGGAGCGAAACCGGAATGTTCCCCGGCTGAGCGCTGGAGGCCCTTTCCTCCAAGGCTTTGCCTTCCGGCTTATCGAGAAGAGTGTCCGGTCCTCGCACATTGCAATAACCGCTGCGGGAGCGCACATGCGTGCCTCCGCGCTCGACTTTCACGTGAATCGTGTGGCAGCTTCCATCTTCGCTTTGCGGCGGGGTGTATCCAAGAATGTAGTATTCGTTGAGGTCCTTCGCAATCTTGTCCAGCCCGGCAAGAAAATCATTTGTGTTGAAAATCGAGAAGCCGCCCGTGCCGTCCGCAAGCGCCCACAGGACCTGCTGATTCGTGGCCGTGCTTTCGGGAATCTGCGGCACGATCTGCCGGGGATCGTTGAAGGGATGCGCATTCATCAGATTGTTCGTCGGATTGGTTGTTCCTCCCCCGCCGCCGCGAGAGCCCCCCGGATTGCCGCCCGGCGAGCCTCCCTTTCCCCCAGGGCTCCCACCCGGAGCCCCGCCCTTTCCTCCGGGGCTTCCCCCAGGTGAACCTCCGGGAGCACCACGACCGCCTCCACCCGCACCGCCGCCTGGGCTTCCCGCACCGCCACCACCCCCGGGCCGTCCGCCGCCACCACCACCGCCTCCGCCCCCTCCAGGCTTTTGCGGATCTGGTTCGGCCACATCAAGGGAGTAGGAAGCCACAACGAAACGTGCCGAGGCAGATGCGCCATCAAGGTCCCGCGCCGGTGAACCCGGTCGCCAATCGTGGCGAGGCTCCACGCGCGAAAACGGCCTTGCCGCTCCACCGGCATCTGCACCCGGCAGCATCGTTGCCAGCCCGCGAACATCGAGCGGATAGATCGCGACATTCGCTTTGTTCGCGGCATCAATTGTGGCGGTCAGTTCGGATTGGCGGTCCGCCGTGAGCGGAAAGCCTTCTGAGAAAAGAATCAGCGTCTTCCGCCCGGGCACTGTCCGCAAGTTCTTCACCAGGCTCCGAACCGCCAGCAACATGCTCCGAGCTCCGAAATCGGCCTCCGCCCCATAAACCGAGACAGGGCCGAACGAGTTCGCAGCACCCGCAGAAGCGAGCTGCGGCTGCTCGAGTTGTTGATTCGGATGAACGGCCGACGTCTTGACGTTCATCACTACCTGCTTCAGCCGGTCGGTGTTGGCCGTGAAATTCTGCGCCACATGCACTGCCCCACCGTAATCGACCACGGCCATCTGCCGATCGCTCGAAGCCGTTGAATCGATGAACTTGGCCGCCGCCTGCCGCGCGCGCACCTGGTCGCCGGCGTCCATGGTCGAGTCATCGAAAAAAAGCACGAGATACCGCGTCGAGGCCGGCCCGTTTGGCCCATTCGCTTCGCTGGCGTTCGAAAAGTTCACGATCGGCTGCTCTTTATTGTCCTCGTACACCTTGAAATCTTTGACTGCCAGATCCCGGATGTACTCGCCTTTCTTGTCGGTCACCACCGCGTCCACGAGCACCATGTTCGCTTCTTTCTTGATCACCGGCGCATTGCCGGCAGGCGCCTGTGACGCCGCCCCAGCCTCCCCGGGAGCTTGCGTTGGCGCCTGACCCGATCCCTGCGGCGCCGCCGCGGACTGCGGCGAAGCAGTTGTCTGCCAACCCATGAAAGCCAAAGTTGCAAGAACAACGACGACGAAAAGCGCAGGCCGGCTCAGCCGCATAGAACACCTCTCTATCCTAAGGAATTTCCACCGTCCGATTTTGCGCCGAAATCCGCGATCCTTCCGAATCTCGCACCACCAGTCGCACCAAGTACGTGCCGGGCTGCACATCAAAGATGGTTTTTGTGGTGAGGCCTGAGCGCGCCATTCTCTCACGCGTAGCATCCAACAGCCGCATCTCCACAGTCTTTTCCTTGGCAATGATGTACTTCCCATCGCGATCGAACAACGCGGTGACCACCGTCACCTTGTCCAGATTCCGCCCTTCCGCTTTGCGGAAAGGGACGAAGCGCGTGTCCACCTTCGTCACCACCGAAAGGCGCGCGTTGGTCTCCGCAACCTTGAAGAACTGCGTGTGCACCTCTACCGGAACCTCGTTGAAGTCCTGCCGCGAGAAAAGGGCTTCCTCGATGTCCTGCTTGGCCTGCGCTGCGGCATCCAACCTCTTGTCCGGCGCGTAGTACCCGCGCCGTGCCTGCACCGCGAGCTTGGACCTTGAAGCCAGTTTCACATCGATCGTGTGAAATCGCCCGTCGTACTTTTCATCCGCTGGAACGAAGCCCAGCAAGTAAGATAATTCCGGCAAGCCTCCCAGCGTCTTGAATCCCTGATCCAGGTCGTTGCTGTTCTGGAAGAACAATCCGCCGGTGCCGTAAGCCAGATCGGAGAGAACGGATGAATTACGGGAATGCGTTTCCACCCGCAAGAGGGCCTTGGGACCTTCGGCGCGGGGCGCAAGCGGTCGTTGCTCATCGATTTCCCCGCCCGGGATCGGCGCATCCAGGCCCCGCGCGTCCAGGGAATTCACAATGACGTCGTCGTGCAGCGCACGGTCGATCAAGTCCCATTCGATTCTTTCTCGGCCAAGAACAAGGAACCCCGGCGAGACCAGAACTAGGTTCCGTTGTCCCGGCAGGATCGACATTCGCCGGATCAGGCCCTCGATCCCCCGCGTGGTGTAGTCCGCTTGAGTTTCGCCGGCACTCAGCGCCATACCCGCTTGGTTTGTTGCTCGCGCTGCTGCCTGTTGCGCGAATCGGGGATCGTCTTGGAAGAAGCAGTGGAGAGCCTCTGTCGCGGCCGTATTCAAAGCCACTGCATCGTTCTCAAAAAGGATTTTGTAGCCCTGCAAATGGTCCACGTCCGGACAGTCTTGATCGTTCTGGACAACGATCGGGTGCGGGAATAACCGCTCGAGCGCTTCGTGGAGCTTCGCACGATCGTCGGTGAAATCCAGATTGCCTTGCCCCGAGGCAGTGAAGATCCCGGCGCGGTCATCCGCCTGCAGTGAAGAATTCAGAAACCGGCCCGCCGCATCCCGCACACGTTGCAAATCCCCGAGCCTCATATGCACGTCGTCAAAATAGAGCCCGAGATACCGTCGTGGGAGCGCGGCTTGCACCGGAGCGCTTCCCCCCTCGCTGTCGTTTGAGCGGGCTGTTTTCGCCGAGCCGGCGGATTCAGCGGCAGCAGGCTCAAGGCTGAATTGCGTGATGGTTTGCGGCTTGCGATTGTCAAACAGCCGGAAGTCTTCTTTATGCAGATTCCCCACCACCTTGCCGAACTGATCGCGGACAGTCACTCTCACGAGCACCAGGTTCACCCGCACCCGGAATGCCGGCACTGTCTCTTCACTCGTCATTTCCTCTTTTTCGTCGGAAGAAGGTCCCCCCGGAGGGGCAACGGATGCCGTGGGTTTCTGGTCTCCGGATTGTGTGGAGGGGGCCGGAGCCGAAGCTGGCGGAGGGGACGGAGTCGATGACTGCCTCGCCGCTCCGCGCGCATTCCCAATGATTCCGGCCAATCCCGCCAGAAGAAGTCCGGAAACGATGGTCAGCGAAACCGATTCCAGCAGCTCTCGTTTGAAGGTTCCCATGCCCGCCCGACAGGGGGAAAGGACCACAATATCCGCGCTGCTGCGAGTATCCGCCCGTGCTGCCGGGCTGTCAACCAGTCCGTCTGCTCAACTCGCGTGGTTTGCGACCGATGTTTGCAGTTCGTGGTAGGGGCAGATCACTCATACCGCAGGGCGACAATTGGATCGACGCGCATCGCGCGCCGCGCGGGGATGTAACACGCCGCCAGCGCCACAATCGTCAAAATGATCGCCACCCCGGCAAATGTGAGCGGATCGGTCGCACTCACCCCGTAGAGCAGATTGGCCATCAGCCGCGTCAAGCCGAGCGCCGCCACGAGCCCCATCGCCACGCCCGCAAGCGCCAGCCGCGTTCCCTGCCCCAGCACCAGCCGCAGCACATCCTCGCGCTGCGCCCCAAGCGCCATGCGAATCCCGATTTCGTGCGTCCGCTGGCCGACGACGTAGGAGGTAACACCGTAGATGCCCACACTCGAAAGCAGAAGCGCCAGCGCTGCGAACACGCCCAGCAGAATCATCGAAAATCGCCGCGCCGCCAGCGACTCGGAGATAATCTCGTCCATCGTCTGGGCGCCGTAGACAACGTTCTGGCTGTTCATCTTTTGCACCGCGTGGCGAATCGAATCGAAGAGCGCGGGCGTCGCTCCGTCCGAACGCACCACCACTCCCGTGCCGGCGTACACGAGCGCTATTGCGATGTCCGGCATCTGCATGAACGAAAGATAAACCTGAGCCCGGAGCGCGTGCGTATCGTCGGCATCGAGTCCCCACTGCTTCACATGCCCGACCACTCCGACGATCTCCGCCGGCTTGTCGTAGTCATCCACGTTGAGGCGCTTGCCGATGGGATCTTCGTTCCCGAAATACTTGCGGGCAAAAACATCGTCGATCACGAGAACGAGGGGAGAGTGCTCATCATCCTGCGGCGTGAAAAATCGGCCGCGCTTGAGCGGAATCCCCATGACCTTCAGATAATCCGGCTCGACCACGTACTTCAGCGCCCAGTTCATGTCGTGGAAGCTCGATGGTTTTGGCTGGCCCTCGAGCCAGAACAGCGATTCATCATCGCCGTTCATCGGGAATGCCCCCCAGGTCTGGGAGGCGGCCTGCACGCCCGGCGTGGAGGCAAGCTTGTCATCAAGCTCGCGAATCGCGGCGCGAATCGCGTCCGGGCCGGCATGCATCATGGACGGCGGAAGCGCGAGCCCGAATGTCAGAACATTGTCGGAGCGAAAGCCCGGATTGACCATCCACAGCGCGGCCAAACTACGAATCGTCAGTCCGGCGCCGACCAGCAAGACGAGCGCCATCGCCATTTCGGTCGCGACGAAGAAACCTTGCGCGCGATGCCGTGCCGCGCTCGACCCGCGGCCTCCTTCCTTGAGCGTTTCGTGCAAATCCGCCCGCGATATTCTGAGCGCCGGCGCCAGTCCGAAGAGAATCCCGGCGAGCAAGGAAACTCCCATGGTGAACATCAGTACGTGCGCGTCGAGTCGGATCTCCTCCGCACGCGGCAGAGCCGTCGGCAGCACTCCCAGGGCGGCCCGCGTGCACCAGCCCGCCACAACCAAACCCAGCCCGCCGCCCGCAACACTCAGCAGAACGCTCTCGGTGAGAAGTTGGCGGAGCAATCGTCCCTGGCCGGCGCCCAGCGCCGCTCGAATCGCGAATTCGCGCGTCCGGCCGGTCGAGCGCGCCAGCAGGAGATTCGCCACGTTTACACATGCGATCAGCAGCACAAATCCCACCGCACCAAGCAAAACGAAAAGAATCGGCTGAATCTTACCGACCATTTCTTCCTTGAGCGAGGCGACCTTCGCGCTGATTCCCTTGTCCGTTTCGGGATATGCCGCTGCCAGGCCCCGGGTGACTCCGTCCATATCGGCGCGTGCTTGCTCGATCGTCACGCTGGGCCTGAGCCGGCCGATTCCATGAATCCCCAGGCCGGCGCTGCGGTGGACAGCGGATTGTTCCACTGGCCGATGGGCGCGTACACCTCGCTCGCTCGGAAGCTCCCCACGAGGAGATCGAAACTCTGCGGAATTACACCGATGATCGTGTAGTCCTTGCCGTCGAGCGTGATGCTCTTTCCCAGGACGTCCGCGGACGCGCCGAATTTGCTCTTCCAGAAGCCCGCGCTGATCATTGCCACCGGTCCCGCTCCGACCTCGTCTTCTCTGGGCCCGAAGGTACGACCGATCACGGCGTTCACGCCGAGCAGCGGAAAAAAGTCGGACGTCACGAACTCCCCGCGCACCTGCTCAGCTGCGCCCCTCCTAGTTAAACTAAAGGAGTAGCCGCGATACACCGCGAGTGCGGAAAATGTGCGGTTCTCTTTCTGCCAGTCGCGGAAATTCGGATAGGAAATCGAGCCTTTTTCGAAATTCGGCTTGCTCTCATGCAGCGTCACGAGTTGCTCCGGCTGCGGGTACGGCAGCGGATTCAGCAGCACCCCGTTCACGACCGAAAACAGCGCCGTGTTGGCTCCAATTCCGAGTGCGAGAGTGAGAATGGCGATCGTCGTGAACCCCGGCGATTTCACCAGCATTCGAAACCCATACCGCAGGTCCTGCAGGAACCGCTCGAGCGACGTCCATCCCCACATCTCGCGCGTGATCTCCTTGATCAGCCCCACGTTGCCCAGCTCGCGTCGCGCGGATTCTTCGGCGTGCTTGGGAGTCTCGCCGCGGTCCACACGATCGCGTACCGCCATTTGCAGATGGCTCTGGACTTCTTCTTCGAGATCTTCTTGCTGCCGTCGGCGGCGCCACACAGGGATTCTCACGCCTCACCTTCCCTCTTCGCCGGTTCGAGGATGCCTGCGATCGCGTCCGAGAGCTGCGCCCACCGCGAGCGCTCGGATACCAACTGCTTTTTCCCCGCTGCCGTCAGACGATACACCCGCACACGCTGCTTGTTCTCGGAAACCTTCCACTCTGCGGCGATCCATCTCTCGCCTTCCAGCCGGTGCAGCGCCGGATAGAGAGAGCCGGTATCGACCTGCAAGATGTCGCCTGAATTGACACGGATCGCCTGGCTGATGCCGTAACCATGTTGCGGCCCCCAGCGAAGTGTCTGCAGAATGAGCAGGTCGAGCGTCCCTTGCAGCAGCTCAATTCGGTTTTGGTAGCGGTGTTTCATACTCACCCCAGGCTGTAGAGTCCCTACATCCCTGCATGTAGCGCGTCTACATCCCTGGCCCACCGGCAAATCGGATGCCGATTGCCCTCCCGGGCTATCTGCTTTTGGTGAAGGATGTTACAGGAACCGATTCAGCCGCGTCGCTCGCCAGACTGACCGCTCTCGGGACGAGCTGTCGCTGAACCGAACACCCAACCACAGAACCATCGGCCGCCCGCAGGTCTTGAGGGGCGACAGAGTCAAAGCGACACGGAGCCGCGGAGCGGCGTCAGAAAATAGCCAGGGTGTAAACCCTGGGGAGGCAAAACACATCGCCGACTGTTCAGCCCCGGGAGGGGCGACAGTGAGGTTTTCCTTATCAGCTTTCAACTCTCGACTGTCAACTCCGAGCGCAGTATCATACGGCCTCAGTATCCCCGCAGGCTGATAGGCGCAAGAGGCAGCACCCCATGGCTCATCAATTCACTATTGGCGTCGAGGAAGAATTCCAGATCATCGATCCCGCCACCGGCGAACTCCGCTCGCACGTGAGCGAGCTGATCGCGGCGAGCTCTCCGGAAGTCGGCGAACAGATCAGGCCGGAGCTGCACCAGTCCATCGTCGAGATGGGCACCAAGATCTGCGCGAACGTCGCGGAGCTTGAAATCGAGCTCCTGCGCACGCGCAGAGCGCTCGTCGACGCGGCCGACCGCGCCGGCCTGCAAGTGGCCGCGGCGGGAACTCATCCTTTCTCGAACTGGATCGAGCAGGTGATCTCTCCGGGCGACCGCTACAAAAACATCGTCGACGAGTTGCAGCAGCTTGCGCGTTCCCTGCTGATCTTTGGCTTGCACGTGCATGTCGCGATGCCCGACCGCACTACCACGATCGACCTGATGAACCAGGCGCGCTACTTCCTCCCGCACTTGCTCGCCCTTTCCACCAGCTCGCCCTTCTGGATGGGGCGCGACACCGGCTTGAAATCGTTCCGCACCACGATCTTCCGGCGCTTTCCTCGCACCGGCGTCCCCGACTACTTCAGCTCATGGAGCGAATTCGACAACTACATCCAGTTGCTCGTCAAACTCCACTGCATCGATGACGGCAAGAAAATCTGGTGGGACCTCCGGCCGCATCCCACGTTCGGCACTCTCGAATTCCGTATCTGCGACGTGCCCACTCGCGCCCAGGAATCGGTGACCATCGCCGCGCTGATTCAGGCCATCATGGTCAAGCTTCACCGCCTCTACACGCGCAATCTCGGTTTTCGAATGTATCCGCGCGCGCTCATCGAAGAGAACAAATGGCGAGCGGCGCGCTGGGGCCTCGAAGGCAAGCTCATCGACTTCGGCAAGCAAGCCGAAGTTCCCATGCGCGACCTCGCTCTCGAGCTCCTCGAATTCGTGGACGACGTCGTCGACGACCTCGGAAGCCGCGCGCTGGTCGAAGGCCTGCACACAATCCTGCGCGATGGCACCAGCGCCGAGCGCCAGTTGCGCGTCTTCAAGGAAACGGGAGATTTGAAAGTGGTCGTGCGCCACCTGGTAAATGAAACTCGAGCGGGATTCAGCCGCGCGATGACATCACACGCCGCCGCCAACTAGAATCGGCAGCCGGAGAGAGTCGCTTCAATCGCGACTGCTCCCGCGGGAAAGGGAGGGCTTATGAAAGTCGGACTCCTTTGCGGACGCGAATACAGCTTCCCCCCGGCATTCCTCGAGCGCGTGAACGAGCTGGGAAAGAAGGAAGGGATCACGGCAGAGTTTGTGAAGCTGGGCGGCACGCGAATGGGCGATCCGGCGCGCTATCGCGTGATCGTCGACCGCATCTCGCACGAGGTGGAGTACTACCGCGGCTACCTGAAACACGCCGTCTTGCACGGCGCCTACGTCATCAACAATCCCTTCTGGTGGACGGCGGACGATAAATTCTTCAACTATACGATCGCGCAGAAGATCGGCGTCGCCGTGCCGAAAACGGTTCTTCTGCCGCAGAAATCTTATCCCCACGATGTGGACATCACTTCTGAATCGCTTCGCAATCTCGAATACCCGGTCGATTGGGACGCTCTTCTTGACTATGTGGGCCGCCCGGCGATTCTGAAACCGTTTTCAGGCGGCGGCTGGAAACACGTTCACAAGGTCCACAATCGCGGAGAATTGCTGGCCGCCTACGATCGCACCGGACCGTACTGCATGACGCTGCAGGAATTCATCGATTTCGATCGTTACATCCGCTGCTTCACGTTCGGCAAAACGGAAATCATCCCGGTGGCCTACGACCCGGACGCTCGGCGGTATTTGGTAATCCACGATTACTTGTCCGCGGAGCTCGGCGCACGCGTGGTGAAGGACGCGCAGACGCTGAACCAGGCCCTCGGATACGAAATGAACACCATCGAATTTGCCATCAAAGATGGCGTTCCTTACGCGATCGATTTCCTGAATCCTGCCCCGGATTTTGAGCGCGATCGCATCACCGAGTTCTATTTCTCCCACGTGGTGGACCGCATGGCGCGCCTCGCGATCGATCGCGCCCTTCACGGCAACGTCGCCAACACCTGGCCGCGTTGGGAGCAAATGGTCGGCTTCGGTGAGCCTGCCGGCTTCACCGGCGCGCCGCAGGCCAAGCGAGCAGGAGCCCATTCGAGATGAATGCGGCCGGTCCTTCACCTTCGGGCGCCTCTTCAGGGGCGCTTTCCCGGGCGCCCTCCGCTGCGCCCTCCTCACCCGCCGAATTCTGGCATTCCTTGCTGCGGCCCGATGTCGAATTGGCTCCCGCCTATTGCGAAGACTTCACTGCGCGGCTGCGTTCGGCGCGCCTGACCTTTGGCGACCGCATTCACTGCCCATTCCTACGCCCGTTCTTCCTCGATGAGAAAGATGAAGCCCGCGTCCGCGCCGTGGCCGAAACAATCGCGGTGCTCGGAGAGCGGGTGGTCGCAGCCGCGCTCGACTCCCCGGAGCTGCTCGCGCAGGTTGGACTGAGCCCCGCGGAAGAGCGGTTGGCTCGTATCGAGCCCGGATACAACATGGCGAGCACGGCCTCGCGACTCGATGCATTTCTCCTGCCCGACTCCCTGCAGTTTGCCGAGTACAACGCCGAATCCCCAGCGGGTCTGGGCTATGCCGAAACGCTCGCGGATGTTTTTTGCGGGCTCCCGATTATGGCGCGCTTCGAAGGAAGGTTCCGCGCGCACTCCTATTCCTTGATGGCCGCGATCCTGGACGCGCTGCTCGCGAGTTATCGCGACTGGGGAGGCACATCGGCGAAGCCGGCTATTGCGATTGTGGATTGGCGCGGGGTGCCCACCTGGAGCGAATTTGAAATTCTTCGCGAGCGATTTGAACAGCTCGGCGTGCCCACGCTGGTTGCCGATCCGCGCGATCTCGTCTTCGATGGCCGGGCACTCTCCGCGGCGGGACGGAAGATCGATCTCGTCTATCGCCGCGTCCTGATCAACGATATCGTTGCTCGGCCCGCGGAGTGCGTCGCCCTCGTTCGCGCTTACGAAGCTCGCGCCGTTTGCGTCGCCAACACCTTCCGCTGCAAGATTCCGCATAAGAAAGCCTTCTTCGCGGTCCTCACCGATGAAAAGAATGCGCGGCTCTTCAGCCCGGTGGAACACGAACTCATCCGAAAGCATGTCCCGTGGACGCGGCGTCTCGAAGACACGCGGACCACTCATTACGACGAGCCCATCGAATTGCTCGATCACGTTCGCACGAAGCGTGGGAATTTTGTCCTCAAGCCCAATGACGAATATGGCGGCGCCGGCGTAATGCTCGGTTGGGAGATGAATCAGCGCGAATGGGATGCCGCCATCGAGCGAGCTCTTTCGGAGAGCGACCGCGCCTGGATCGTGCAGGAGCGGATTGCAGTGCGCCGCGAAATTTTCCCGTATATCGAACCTGATTCCGGTGTGACAATGCGCCACATGCTCGTGGATTTCGCGCCGTATTTGTTCCGGGGCAAGCTCGAGGGATTCTTGACGCGATTGAGCGCCACCGGCCTCGCCAATGTCACCTCGGGCGGCGGCCAGGTTCCCGCCTTCCGCGTCGCACCGCGCTCGACGGAATCGTAATGCGCCAAAGACGCATCAACTTTCTGCTGGGCCATTCGCCTGTTCTGAGCAAAATAAAGGACGAACGGCCCCGCCTACTAGGAGAAGCCAATGGCTAAGGCATATTGGATCGTTTTCTACCGATCGGTTTCTAACCCCGCCGCGCTGGCCGACTATGCCAAGCTGGCGGGCCCCGCAATCCAAGCGGCAGGCGGCCGCATTCTAGCCCGCGGCGGGCCCGCGAAGACTTACGAGGCGGGAACCAACGAGCGAACCGTCTTGATCGAGTTCGACAGTGTGGCGCAGGCAATCGCTGCGTATGAGAGCGATGCCTACAAGGTCGCCTTGGAGGTATTTAACGGCGCCGGCGAGCGTGACATTCGAATTATGGAGGGTGTCACCTAACCTGCCCGCGGTTTCAAGCGATGAATACGACTGCGATCGATCCCGAGCTTTTGCCCGGCGCCCGCAACGCCGTCGAAACGTGCCTCGGCATTCAGCCGGGCGAGAAAGTCACGCTGATCTTTGACGAGCCAAGCCGCCGGGTCGCCGAGAGCCTCGCAAAGGCCCTGGAACAGCGGGAGGCGCGCGGCACATTTCTTTGCATCGAAGATTACGCGACGCGGCCGGTTGGCAGCACCCCACGAGAAATCCTCCAGGCGCTCGAAACCGCCGATGCCGGTATTCTCTGCATGCAGCCGTATCCCGGTGAACTGGCGGCGCGGCGTGACATCGTTTCCCTCGTCGAGCGGCGCCGAATCCGTTACGCGCACATGGTGGGGGTCACGCCGCAGATCATGCAGCAGGGAATGCGCGCCGATTACACGATCGTCGATCGCCTGAGCGACGGTCTCCGTGAGCGCATGCGCAAGGCTAACTCGCTTCGCGTTCGCACCGAAGCGGGCACCGCTCTCGCCGCCACGTTCGATCCCTCGCTCGATTGGGTGAAGACCAGCGGATTAATCAGCCCGCACTATTGGTCCAATCTTCCCGCAGGCGAGGTTTTCACCACGCCCGCGCGCGTGGACGGCGCTTTTGTTTGCGACGGAACCGCCGGCGACTATTTCAACGGCAAGTACGGCGACCTGCGCGAGACGCCGCTCGTTCTCACGCTCGAGGGCGGGCGCCTGATTTCGGCAAAATGCTCGAGAAAAGATCTCGAGCGCGAATTCTGGGACTATTGCCACACCGACGAAAACAGCGACCGCATCGGCGAATTGGCCTTCGGCACAAACGTCGGCCTCTCAGAAATGATCGGCGTGCTCCTGCAGGACGAAAAACTTCCGGGCGTGCACATCGCCTTCGGCGATCCCTACGGAAGCCAGACACACGCGAACTGGCAATCGAAAACGCACGTCGATGTCCTCACCCGCCGCTGCGACGTCTGGATCGACGACGACCAGGTCATTTCGAAAGGCCGCTACCTTCTGGATCGCTTGCAGCTCTCGTAGTCAGAACGATTGGCCGATGTATTCCCGCATCTCATGTTTCCAAAACGGCCAATCGTGCCCGCCTTGCGGGC
Organism: Candidatus Acidiferrales bacterium; assembly: GCA_049644285.1. Classification (GTDB taxonomy): domain Bacteria; phylum Acidobacteriota; class Terriglobia; order Acidiferrales; family UBA7541; genus CAVRXT01. The sequence goes on from JBARRP010000064.1 coordinate 84,751, forward strand.
CCCAGTCGTCCAAATGATGTGGAATGTTCCGCCGCGAAAGAATTTCCGACAACCGGTAGGAAGAGCTGCTGTCTTCCCAAGGCCCGGTTCCCGTCGCGATGTGAATGTCGCAAGATGCGAGCTGCTCTAGAATTGCTGGATCGGAGAGATTGGCGAGGTAATCGACCGGATTATTGAAGTAGAAGTTGTCGTCGTACATGCCATCCATGAACCGCTTCAAATCGTATAGTCCGGAGAGCGCGAAGCAGCGTTTCACCACATCCGGGTGTTTGAATAAGGTGTTCGCAGCGTGATAGGCGCCGAACGAAGCCCCAAAGGTCGCAACGCCGATGCCGGTCGTTTGGCAGTGATTCTGAATGAAAGGAATGGCTTCGTGGCGGATGTAGGCGTCGAACTGGCTCTGCACGTAGCTGCGATGGAACGGATGAGCGGCCTTGTTATAAAAGCTTTCGGTGTTCACGGGCCCAGCCGCGAAGATTTTCACGCGGCCGGCGTCGACGAAATCGGCGAGCGCGGCGATCATGCCCTGGTTCTCGTGTTCCCACTCATCTCCGCCGCTGGTGGGAAACGAGAGCAGCGGAGAGCCCCAGTGCCCATAGACAACGATTCCCATCTCGCGCCCCAACCGCGACGCGTACCAATGGTGATGTTCCTTCCGCATGCCCGCATTCATACTGGAAGCGGGCACACCCTGTCCAGCGGGCCAGGCGGCGCGGTACCCTCGTCCGGTGAGCGACCTAACGAGGCCTCATCTCGCGGGCCGAATGGCCGATAGAGTTAACGGTGCGTTCATCTCGATTCGATAGCATATAGTCGAACACTTTCTTGCTGTTTATCTTCCGCAAAGCCCCTGGAGAAACTGCGGAAGCCGGCCGCCCTGAGGCCGACGGGCTCTTGCGCCGCGAAGGGATTTGAAGCATCTTACACCTTCTATGGACACGCAATCGTTTGATCTCGTGGCAATCGGCAGCGGCCCCGCCGGGCAGAAGGCTGCCATCGCGGCCGCCAAGATCCGCAAGCGAGCCGCTGTCGTAGACCGGCGAGGCGCCCTTGGGGGCTGCTCGGTCCACAACGGCACGATTCCGAGCAAGACGGTCCGCGAAGCAGTCCTTTATCTCACCGGTTTTCGCGAGAAAACACTTTATGGCCGGAATTACACACTGAAGGACCGCATTGCGGTGCAGGATCTCGCCTTCCGCGTGCAGGCCGTCATCACCAAGGAAGTCGAGGTCATCAAGGCGCAGTTCATGCGCAACGATGTGACGGTTCTGGACGGAGTGGCGAGCTTTCTCGATCCGCATACTCTCGAGGTGAAGAGCGACACCGGATCCTTCGCCGTCCATGCTGATTACGTCGTGATCGCCTGCGGCGCGCGGCCTGCGCGCGACCCATCCATCCCGTTTGACGGAAAGCGGGTGATTGATACCGACCAGTTGAACGGGTCGAACGAAATACCAAAGGAGGCCATTGTGGTCGGGGCCGGAGTGATCGGCTTGGAATATACGTCGATCCTTGCCGCGCTGGGCGTCAAGGTCACGCTGATTGAGCAGCGGCCGACCGTGCTCGATTTCGTGGATCGCGAGATGGTCGACGCTTTGTTTTACCGCCTTCGCGATCTCGGTACGACATTCCGGCTCGGTGAAAAAGTGGTCTCGGTGGCCATCGACGAGCAGCGCGAGCGCGTCGTGGCGAAGCTCGAGAGCGGCAAGTCCGTGACGGGGGCTTTCCTGCTCTATGCTGTGGGACGCCAAGCCAACACCGACGGTTTGAATCTCGCAGCCGCGGGTCTGGAAGCCGACCCCAGGGGAAAGCTGCAGGTGAACGAATTCTTTCAGACCAAGGTGCCGCACATCTACGCCGCCGGAGACGTGATCGGCTTCCCGGCCCTGGCCAGCACGTCGATGGAGCAAGGGCGCGCCGCCACTTGCCATATTTTTGGCTTGCCCTATAAGTATTCGCCCGAATTCCTGCCCTATGGCATTTACACCGTGCCTGAAATCTCCATGGTGGGGAAGACCGAGGAGCAGTTGACCGCCGCAAAAGTGCCCTACGAAACGGGAATTTCGCGCTACGCCGAGCTGGCAAAAGGCCAGATGCTCGGCGACGAGAGCGGGTTGTTGAAGCTGCTGTTTGATCCGGTTTCGCTGAAAATCCTCGGAGTGCACGTGATCGGGGACCGCGCTTCCGAAATCATCCATATCGGACAAGCGGTCATGGCGCTGGGCGGAACGATGGAATACCTCCGCGACACCGTCTTCAACTATCCGACGTTGGCGGAAGCCTACAAAGTCGCGGCTCTGAACGGAATGAACAGGGTCACGAACTACGTAGGCGCGGGCGAAGTTCCGGCTCTTTGACGGGCGCGTGAACAAAAACGTCTGTTCGGCAGCTTCTGCCCTTCCTACATCGAGGGTTGCTTAATCAGAGGATCAGCCTGATTGATGCTTCCCTTGAGCAGCTCAGTCTTGATCTCGTATTTCTCGTTGGCCAGCAGGTTGACCTCGGCGTCGAAGTCCTGATATCCGGGTAGGACAATCTTGATGTGGTGTTTCCCCGGAGTTACAAGCATCGCCCGCCCAACGCCGCCAAATTCATGGGCATGTCCTGCGTAAGCGTCGTCGAGAAAAACCGCAGCCCGGTCGGGCTGAACCGAGATCTTGATTTGCGCTGTTACGCTCGAATATTGAGCGTGGGGATCTTTTTGCAGCGCCACAGTCAAGCTTTGCTGCTGCCCCGGCTCAAGCACTACTTTTTCCTGAAACTCCTTGTAGCCGGCTTGCCGGATGGAAATCTCATGTTCGCCGGGCATCAGCAGAACCTTCTTTGATCCCTTGAGTTCCCGCAGAAAGCCGAGATACTGACCGTCAATCCAGACGCCGGCTGTTCTTGCTGGCTTGTTCGCCGCCTCGAATTGGAGCTCTCCCAAGACTTTGTTCTGTGCCCGAGCCGCCAGAGCGAAAAACAAAAGCGAACACAAAACCGCAGCGGCACCCACACACTTATACCCTCTCATAGTCGCCATCTCCTCCCCCTTTTTCCCCACGCTTTTCCTTGCAGAGCTCAACCTCCGTATAGCACGACTGTCTCCACCTGGATACTGCTTCGCCAAACCTACTAATCATCTGAAAAAAAGACAAGTAAGCCCATTGCGTCTCCCGTTCCAATATGACACTAAGTACTAGAACTATACTTTCTACCCGCAGTTCTTACATGATCCCAAGTCGCGCGTCGAACACGAAACGCACCGCCGAGGGCATCCGCATCTCGGGGGACTCGGATCTGATCGAAAACATGGATGCAAGCGAACGAATGGAAACTGACCAGGACAGCGTATGGGAAGACCTTGTTCTGTCCATACTTTCCGTGAACGGGTATTCGCTTGAAAACTCCTATTCGGCAGTTCGAACACTTCGCCGCGAGGGTTTATTCAACCCATCTAACCTGTCGCGGTGGTCTCCTGAGGAGATTGAAACACGGCTCAGACGTGGGGGGTATAACCGAGGCATTTTCATGCACATCTCTTTGCCCTACGCCTGTCGTGCCTCGGTGCGTTCGCGGTTGATTCGAGTTACGCGGGTTCTGATTGATCGAATAGGTCGAATTTTCCTTGGCCTTGAACCTCCTCTGTGTTTCGGCGCACGACTGTCTTCGCTGCATCAGAAATTGACGTAGTGTTCATTAAAGCTCCTTTCTAATTACATCGGCACGGGTTTGAAGTGGGCTCGTTACCGGCGGTATGGCCTGGACGACGGAACCATCGTCCACACCTCCTTCGAGTCCAGAAAAACTCTCCATCAGCCCGACCGGACGAAAAAGCAGGTCAATCTCTTGTTGCTGACGGCAGCAGCCCAACCTGTCTCATAAAGGTAGCCGCATCCCAATAATCAGACTCACGGCTTATCTTCCCGGCGTTCAGTTCGAGAATGCTCGAGCCACGGATCGACGAAAAGCGCCTGCCAGTCGCGGGCATGCCAGGGAAGTCGCCTTTCTGCGTGCCCGACATAGCCCACTCGATAACTGCCCTTTGACCCCCCCCAAAACCAGCTTCTCAATTCATATTTGAAGTCAGGGACTGCCGCAAAGGCTCTGTTTACAAAATCGCGAAGTTCCTCTTTGCCCCGAGTGACCACGCCGAAAGTGACGTCCTGGAAGACACAGTCGTCGGTAAAGAGACCAAGGAGGCTTTCGGAATCATTCGAGGACGACCAGGCTCTCGCCCATTCACGGGGTAACTTTTCCAAATCAGATGTCGCCATGACACGCTCCTTTGTTGTGAATGAGTCGGCATCGGGCCGTGCAGTTGCCGGTCTACGACGCTTCACATGCATACGACTACGCTGCCGCCTCCCTTATTAGGCACGCGCACGGCTTGCGGCGAGCCGTCCGCGGAGCAAGGGCACGACGCGAGTTCCCAGGATTTCGATGGCTCGCAACATCTTCTGATGCGGAAGCGTGGAGACACCCATTTGGAACGTAATCCGAGAGAGGCCGCCGAGAGCTTCATTCACGTACAGAATTTTTTCCGCGACAGTTTCGGCGTCGCCGATCAGCAGCGCACCGGTAGGTCCGCGCACGGCGTCGAATTGTGCCCTGGTAGTTGGGGGCCAGCCGCGCTCCTTGCCGATCTCGGTGAACGTGTATGCGTATCCAGGATAAAAGTCGTCCGCAGCTTGCTGGGTGGTGTCGCCCAGGAAGCCGACGGAGTGAAGACCGACGATGAGTTTCTCGGCGGGGTGACCGGCGCGGCGACCCGCCTCTCGGTACAGGTCGATCAGAGGGCGGAATCGTCTGGGTTCACCCCCGATGATTGCAACCATGAGAGGGAGTCCGAGCATGCCGGCGCGAGCGAATGATTCGGGGGTGCCGCCGACGCCGATCCAAATCGGCAGTGGATTTTGCAACGGACGGGGATAGACCGCTTGGCCGGTGAGTGGCGCGCGGTGCTTGCCTGACCAGTGGACGTGCGTGTTCTCGCGGATCTTGAGGAGCAGATCGAGTTTTTCTGAGAAAAGCGAATCATAGTCTTCTAGGCGCAGACCAAAGAGCGGGTAGGACTCAATGAATGAGCCGCGACCCGCGACGATCTCAGCACGACCATGCGAGATAAGGTCCAAAGTGGCAAATTCCTGGAAGACGCGAACCGGGTCAGCGGCGCTGAGAACGGTCACGGCACTCGTAAGGCGGATGGTTTTTGTCCGCGTGGCGGCCGCAGCCAGGATCACAACTGGGGCAGAATCAAGGAACTCAGCCCTGTGATGTTCGCCGATGCCAAAAACATCCAGACCGGCCTGGTCCGCGAACTCAATCTCTTCCAGTAGATTCTGCATACGCTGGACAGGGCTGATGGTAAGGCCCGTTCCCGGGTCGGAGATGGCCGCTGCGAAGCTGTCGACGCCGATTTGCATGTTTGTGACTCCATCCTATTCCTCGTGCTCATCAGTGCGCCAGACGCGACTCCGCCGCGCGAGAAAGCAGAGAGACACTGAGGGCGCGATCAACAGAAAAAGCACCCGCTCCTCGGATCATGAGATAAGCCACAATCGCGAGTACCAGCAGGTGAAACTCAAATCCCTCGCCTTTTTGAGTGCCGGTCCAGTTCATGAAGAAGCCGAAGGCACGATGCACAGTCATAATTGCAACCAGCATGTTCACACCAATTCCGAACGCTGCGATTCGAGTCAGGAATCCGAGGATGAGCCCTATCCCACCGAAGAACTCAGCCGCGATTGCCAAGAAGGCCAGCGGAGCAGGAATATGCATCAACCCTGTGAAGAAACCCATCGTACCTGCGAACCCGAAGCCTCCAAACCAACCCAACATCTTCTGCGCGCCGTGCGCGAAGAAGACAACTCCCAGCACTAGTCTCAGAATCGACGTCGTGGTGCTGTCATCCGTGGCGTAAAGTCGACGAATCATCCCATCACCTCCATGCGTTAATCGAATTCTCTTTGGCTCTCAATAAGACATTTATCTCGACATCAAGATAGATGCTCTGGCCCTGTCGCCAGGATTCAACGTTTTTATGGTAATATTCTGTAGTCAAAATAGCTCGATATAGAGTATTATTTGAGCTACCACCAAGGTCAAATGGAGGCGCGTGCGTTGGCGATTCCCGTCTCAAGTCAAAGCAGTGAAGCGGCAACCCGCGTCTGGCTAGTACTTTGGAAGGCCGCCCACGCGATCGAGCAGAACGCCACTCGAAGCGTGTCCGCGCTGGGCCTCGGCCATTCCGACTTCGCGGTATTAGAAGTGCTTCTGCACAAGGGGCCGCAGCCGGTGAATGTCATCGGGAAGAAGGTTCTGCTCACGAGCGGTTCGATCACCGCCGCGGTAGATCGCCTGGAATCGAGAAAACTACTCCGGAGGAGAGCCGACCCGAAGGACCGGCGCAGCTGGATCGTTGAGCTCACCAAGACGGGTCGACATTTAATCGAACGAGCGTTCCAAAAACACGCCATGGACATGGAGGAAACGATGGCCGTATTGAGATCCGGGGAACGAGTAGAGCTGGTCCGCTTGCTCAAGAAAGTTGGGATGTGGGCAGCCGCACGGCTTGATGATAACGGATCGCCAAGAGTGGGCGGACCGAACGCCGATTCCTCCCCGAGGTCCTTAGTGAAGTAGCTGTTATCGTCGGATTTAGCGAAAACAAGGACAGGCTTTCAAAACTTTCAACCAAGGGAGCCGCTCGTATCAGCTCGAACGCACAAGCGGCGTATAATTACGGGATGGCATCCGCAGGGCATGGCTCCGAACAGGCTCGGCAGGCGCAGGACGTTCGTCTTGTGGTCGACACGATCCCCACGCTCGCGTGGTCCGCTCGTTCGGACGGCTCTGCTGACTTCTTCAATCGGCGCTGGCTCGCCTATACCGGCCTCTCGCTCGAACAGGCGCGTGACTGGGGCTGGACGGTTGCCCTTCACTCGGACGACCTGGACGGACTTGGGGATTACTGGCGATCCGCTCTGGCTTCTGCGAGCCAGGTGAAATTGAAGGACGCCTGCGCCGTTTCGATGGCGTGTATCGTTGGTTTCTTTTCCGTGCGACTCCGTCGTTCGACAGCGATGCAAGGGTTGTCAAATGGTTCGGAACGAACACCGACATCGAAGACCGAAAGCGCGCGGAATGCTTGCGCGCCTCCCTCTTCATGGCAACTGCTGGGCATCTGTTTGTGCGATACTGCTGACATCGACTGATAGGCGGATTGTTATGGCAGGCGCCAAAACGCTAACGAAACGCCAGGATCAAGCGTCTCCAACATCACCGGCCCCCGCGCAAACCCTCTCGAGCGAGGCGTTTCTCGATGCCTTGAAGATGATCCTTCTCGGCGCGCCCCTGAACGAAGTCTTGACGAGTGTCACCCGCCGGGCTGGTCGCTGGAAGGAGGTCAAAATGAAAATAGAGCAAAGCGCAGAGGGCGGCTTGACCCCCGCACAGCAGTTCCTCGCTAAGGAATCGAAGAAGCGGAAGGCAGTATTTGGACCCAAGTTTTTGCGCGATCAGGCAGACGGCAGGCAGGCGCGGCCTACGCTCGCTTGGCCTTTACGTCCGCAACGCGAATGATTACGCGTTTGCCGAGCGCCCTCGCTGCCCGAGTAATCGTATCGAGCGTTACCGAGATGTTCTGAGGATCGAGCAAACGGTCCAACTGCGACCGCCTCGTGTGAAGCTGCTTCGCCACTGCTTGCTTAGTTTTTTGCTGTTCCTGCGTGGCCTGTTCAAGTTGCCACGCGAGTACCCGCTTGATGGCGACGGCTTCCACTTCTTCCCGAATGCCTTCTTCTTCGAGAAAGCTGTCGAAGGTCGAACCACTGTGGTCCCTTACCTTGCGATTCTTTCTTCCTTTCATTTCAGTTTCACCTTTCACTGAATGCCTCAGGGATCAGGGGGATAACCCCAGGGGGAGAATAGCCCAATGAACCTGGCGGACGATGCAGTCTGGTGGTCAGGGCATCTTGATGCGATATTGACCGCAGGCTTCAAATACGGACAGCAGGTTTGTGATTCCGAGGAGTTCTCTGACGCGTTTATTCAAGTTGATCAGGCGAAAATCGCAGCCGACTCGTTTGGCGGAGACGTACAGACCCACGATTGTACCGAGGCCCGCGCTGTCCATGTGATTGAGGTCGGTCAGGTCAAGGACGATTCGCTTGGTCTGCGGAATCATGGCTTTGACCTCGGTCTTCAGCATCGAGGTGTGTTCGGCGGTCAACCTGCCGGTGCACTGCACGACGGTCGCATCTTCCACGGTGAAGGTATGCAACTTCAACCGGTGAGCGGAAACATCCGCGGGATTCGCTGACATGGGAACTCTCTTCAGTAAGACGCCGCCGTCGGCACATTCAGGTGATTGCTCGTGTTTACTCCCCTTATCCGGCAAACACAAGGAATTTGTGGCGTTTTCGCGGCAGTTCGTACCAAAAGCGAAACATTACGCACAGGACGCAGAGAAACGCAGCAGAGAGCGCAGAGAATAAACCGGGCCCGCTCACGGCTAAAGCGAATCGTGGCCGCTGTCTACACTCGTTGAAACTTCTCGGCGGCTCGTTTGAGTCCTCTGCTTCGCTGCCTGCTATTTCGGCTCGAGGATTAGCGGCAGGCCGGTGCGGGCGCTGCCGATGATGACCACCTTGGCATTGCTGCTGGTCGACAGCCGCTCGGTGGCCTCGATGCCTTTCCACTGGAGCAACTGCTCGCTGATGCCTTGCGCCACCGTTTGCTGGAAGTCGTGGATGCCTTGAGCCTCGATGCGCTTACGGTCGGCCTCTTGTTTTTCTTTTTGCAAGACGAACGCCATCCGCAGCGCGTCCTGCTCCGCTTGCTGCTTGGCCTCGATCGCGGACTTGAGCATTTGTGGCAACTGGATATCGCGCAGCAAAATGCTCTGCACCTCGATGCCCTTGCCGCCCAATTGGCGCACCAGTTCTTCGTAAATTTTCTGCGCTACCTCTTCGCGGCCGCCGGTATAGAGCGCGTTGGCGCTGTGGGTAGCGGTCGTGGAACGGATCGCCGAACGCAACGTGGGCTCGACGACTACCTCGACATAGCTTGGCCCGATCTTTTGGTAGACATCGGCGGCCCTCTCCGGATTCAGCCGAAAGAGAAGCGAGGTATCCAGGGTCATCACCAGGCCCTCATTCGAGGGAACGCTGGCGGTTTCTTTCAGTTCCTGAGTGCGAATCGACATGGTGTTGTTGCCCTTGAAGGGGTTGACCATATGCGTGCCTTCGGGGAGCACGTCGCCGGTGACCCGGCCAAACAGCGTCAGCACGCCCACATGGCCCGCCGGCACATAGGCTACCGACGCGTATAAGAGAATCAGCAGCAAAACCACAAGCACCACCGTTCCTGCGCTGCGAGGGAGCAAACTGCGGACCTTGGCGGCGTAAAGCATCGGACCTTCGTCTTCGGACCCTTGGCGATATGGAGTCATTGTCATCTCCTTGAGAATTACGCGACTGTCGCGTCGCGTGGCGTCGTCATTCTACACAGCTTTCAGCGGCGAAAGACATGCGCGGCGCATCAGGCGCACGCGGCCAATTCGGACGACGCAAGCGTCGCCCCTACGAACGGCGCGGATTTGCGTCGCGGAATGCGACAGGTGCAGCCTCGCCCACCCGTGGAGGCCGAATGCCGATCTGTGGCCGAGTCTGGGAAGAGCGGGACGATGGCCTAAGAAGCCGGCGAGACGATGGCGCTACGAACACAAGGGAAGAGGAATCTTCCGTTCTAGCGTGGGACACGGGTGCCGAGGCGCTCGAGGGCGTCTTCAATTCCTTGGGAGCTCTTCCAGAAATCGGCCCACAAGTCTCCCTTTTCTTTCAGCCGCGCAAAGATTGTCTTCAGAGTGAATTTCTCCGGGCGCAACGGGCGCAGCTCGCGTGGCTGAACCGGTGTAGAAATCGGCGCCTTGGGAAAGGCGCGCACCGAGTACACCGCGGCAAGCGGGCGCCCCAGCGCGTTCTGGGTCACGTCGATCATGACGCGGCCAGCGGGGCGCTTGGCGACGCTTCGTTCGTGTGTGACGAGAGCGGGGTTCTCCTGAGTCACCAGTTGCGAGATGATCTCCCCAAAGGTGCGCAATTGTTCGTAGGTGTAGCGGCGCTCGACCGGGAGATACATGTGAAACCCGGTCGCGCCGGAGGTCTTCAAGAACACTTTCAATCCCAAGTCGTCGAGCTTGTCGTAGAGGGCCCGCGCAATCGTAACGACGACGGAAAAGTCCGTGCCATCGGCCGGATCGAGATCGAAGAAGAAATAATCGGGATGCTCGACATCGTCGCGGCGGCTGGTCCACGGGTTGTGGTCGATGCACCCAAGGCCGGTGAGATAGAGGAGAGCTGCGCGATCATTCGCAATTACGTAGTGAATCGCCTCTCCTTTCGTTTCCGAGGCCAGAGGGACGGTGACGAGCCAATCCGGCACGCCCTCGCGGACATCCTTCTGGAAGAACGCCTGGCCCTTGATTCCATCGGGATAACGTCGCAGCACCAGCGGTCGATCTTTCAGGAACGGCAGGATGTGATTCGCGATCCGATAGTAATACGCAAGCAGCTCGCGCTTCGTGTAGCCGGACTCAGGGAAATAAACTTTGTTCAGGTTGCTTAGCCGAAAGCGTTTTCCGTCGAGCTCGATGGTGATGTTTTCTTGCTTGCCCTTGAAGAGCTCCGCTTCGATCTGGCGTTCCTGACTGAGCACTTGGCCGACGACCGCTGGAGCCCGCACCACCGCGGGAGGCGGCTCGGCGGCGACCTCGGTTTCCCAGCGACAGTCTTCTGGCCGAACGTCTTCGCGGAGCCCCAGAAAAACGGGATTGCGCAAACGCGGCTCTTGCGTCCAGCCCGTGAACCGCACGCGCGCCACAACCTCGGGCTTCGTCCAGAAGGCCGTCTCATTTGTTTCGGGCGGCTTGTCGAACGGGCATTTTGCGACTTCTCGCGCTCGCAGTTCCTTTCCAATGGCCTCGAGTGTCTTGTCGTCGAAGCCGCTACCCACGTGACCGGCGAAACGTAGCTTCTTGCCTTCGTAAAGACCGAGCAGCAGCGAGCCGAAGTGAGAGCGGCTCGCGCGGGGCGCGGTCCAGCCGCCCACGACGGCATCCAGCGTTTGCGTGGCTTTCAACTTTACCCAATTCGCGATGCGCGCGCTGACGTACGTGCTGTCGGCCTTTTTTCCGACAATGCCCTCCAATCCTTCCTTGCGCGCGAGCTCAAACATCTCTTGGCCGAGTTCGACTTGGTGGTCGGAGAAGCGAATGTGGTCATGCGGGCGAAGGAGTCGGCGCAAGAGTTCCTTGCGTTCTGCCAGCGGAGCTTCGCGCAAGTCGTAACCGTCGCAGTAAAGAAGATCGAAGAGATAGTAGGTGACGGGAGCGTCCCCGAGCAGCTTGGCCGAGGGCGCCCGAACATGCATGCGTTCCTGGAGCCGCTCGAAATCGCTGCGACCGCGGTCGTTGAGGATGACGATCTCGCCATCGAGAATGGCGCGGCGGGCGTTCAGGAATTTCGGCAAAGACGCCAAATCCGGATACGTTTGAGTGACGTCGTTTCCCTTCCGCGAACGAAGGGTCACCTTTCCATCTGCGATCCAGGCCAGCGCGCGGACGCCGTCCCATTTGATCTCGAAGAGCCAGCTCGGATCTGAAAACGGGTGGTCGATGAGCGTAGCCAGCATTGGCTCGAGGCGGGCCGGCATCTCTTTCTTGCGCGCTCCGTGCAATTCCGCCGGGCGCATTGGGCTCGCTTCTCGCTTGGGCGGAAGCTCTTCGGCGATTTCTTCGAGTGTCCGGCCCGTCAGGACCGAGCCATCGTGTTCATCAATGTTCCAGGCGGGATCGACGGCGGCGTCATCGTGTTTGATCATCAACCATTCGTTGCCCTTTTCACTTCGTTTCAGCTTGACGAGAACAAAGCTGCCGCGCAGTTTTTCACCCTGAAGACTGAACTTGATCTCGCCGCGCGCCACTTGCTGGCTGGCATCGGAATTTCCTTCGACGCTGAAGGTGCCGCGGTCCCAAACCATCACCGTGCCGGCGCCGTAACTGCCCTCGGGAATTTTCCCCTCGAAGTTCGCATAATCCATCGGATGGTCTTCGGTCTGGACGGCCAGGCGCTTGTCCGCGGGATTGAGCGAAGGCCCTTTGGGAACAGCCCAGGACTTGAGGACGCCGTCAATGGCCAGCCGGAAATCGTAATGCAACCGCCGCGCCGCGTGCTTTTGGACAACGAAGGTGCCGTCCCCGGGCCCGGCTTCTTTTGCGGGCGGCGGCTCGGGCGTGCGGTCGAAGCGGCGCTTGCGGCGATACTCCTCGAGCTTGGCCATGAAGCCATTCTAGCCCAGGCTTTTCCGGCGCCCACAAGACTGTTGCACTCCTGCCTTTCTGGCATCTTCGCCCACTATTCGCCTTGCATTCGAGGCGGTGACCCAATTAACCTTGCAATTCCCCACACAGTCGAGCGCGCGCGATCTTGGGAGGGAGAGGAGCTATCGATGGCCACCTCAGTTTGGAAGGGATACCTGACGTTCGGTTTGATTTCGATTCCGATTCGCCTTTTTTCCGCCGCACGCACGGAGCGGATCAGCCTGAACCAGCTCCACAAGGTGTGCAATACCCGCATACGTCAGCCGCTTTTCTGCCCGACGTGCAACCGCAATGTGGAGCGCACGGAAATCGTCAAAGGGTTCGAATATGACAAAGATCAGTACGTGCTCTTCAACGACGAGGAGCTGGACAAGATCGAGCCGGAATCCGCGCACACGATGGAAATATTGGAGTTCGTGAAGCTGGAGGAGGTCGATCCGCTCTACTTTGATGCTTCGTACTACCTCACGCCGGAAGACGCAGGGAAGAAAGCGTACCAGCTTCTGCTGCAGGCCATGGAAGAGTCCGGCTACGGCGCCATCGCCAAGATCACCATGCACCAGCGCGAGCACATCGTGGTTATCCGGCCGCGGGCGCATGGCTTGACGTTGCACACGATGTTTTACGCGAACGAGATTCGCCAGGTGGCCGAGTATGGCCAGACGGACAAGACGGAGCTGAAGGACCAGGAAAAGAAGCTGGCGCTGCAATTAATCGAGAGCCTCGCGGCGCCATTTCAGCCCGACAAGTACCGCGACCAATATTCGGAGAACTTGCGGGCCATGATCACGGCGAAACAGCAGGGCCAGGAAGTGGCCGCCGCAGTCCATCCGAAGCTTGCTCCGGTGATCGACCTGATGGAAGCGCTCAAGAAAAGTCTCGCCGAAAAGAAGGCTGCACCCGCGACCAAGCAACTCCCGCTCCGCGCGGTTCCGTCCTCGGCCTCGGCAGCAGCATCAGCGCAGAAGAGGGCCGGAAAGAAATCGTCGACAGGCTAATCGTCGCTGGCCGCAACAGCGCAAGAACACTCCTAGTCCACGATGGCGGAAACGCTCTCCGCGGGCGTTTCGGCAAGCCTAGCTCATTCACGGCAGGCTGATTTCGTCCGCAATCCCATTGTGTGCCGAAAGGTTGTTTCGGCTCGATCCTGAGCAGCCGGATAACCATTACCGGTAACATTGGGATTTATCAAATCTGTCTTTAGCCGCGGCGAAAAGCATAGAGGTCGTCCACTCGTTGGAAGGTTACTGCTATTGCTGAAGTATATTGGCCCGAAAGTGCACAACTCTGACACTGGCGCGCAATGCGTACGACGACGCCCAGGCCCGCTATCGCCTGGCGCTAGCCAATCTTCAACATTACCTGAGATTAGTTTATATTCGACCCGAAGCTCCTTCAATTAAGTTTATTGCGCGTTCATCCAGGTGTCTGACCCCGTCAGCTTGACGGACACGTCAGAAAGGAAGAGGTGCAGGGGCTTGCCATCGGCGGTGCCGCGGTGCTCCGTTGAGATCAGCAGAGGACCTGCCTTTTTGTAGCCTGCCCACGTTGCGATGACGAGGCTCGGCTTCTTGGGCCCGCCGCGGTGGTAGACAAATTGCTCGACGCGATTGCCTTTGCCGACGTAGAGTTCCCAGGTGTCGCCAGGCGTGTAACCGCCTTCGTTGGGATACTTCACCGCGACCAGCTCGGCCGAGCCGTTGCCAACCGGCAGTTTATGCATTCCTTGATCGGTCACGGTGGCGCTGGTGTCCCAGTAAGCATGGAAGGGGAACAGAAGCCAATAGTTATCGTTCATGAAACCCGGATCGACTTCATTTTTCACGGCGTCGGACTGGCTTCCGAGCTCGGAGCGCATATAGGAAACCTTGACCGGCTTGCCGTCCTTATCCTTCCCCTCATAGGAGACCTTGCCGGTCTTGGGCTCCCAAACCCACCAACGGGAGAGATTCACTCCAGGGAACTGTGCATTCCAGGTATAGCGGATCGCTTCAATTTGCCCAAACGAATCGAGACCATAGGTTTTGGCGATTTGTTCGACAATTGGCGGGCGCTTCTGTGCCCAGGAGGTTGTAGCAAGGACCAGCACCCCGAAAGCCAGAACACGGATCATCGTTACACGGTTCGCATTTGTCATGGAGTCCGCTCCTCAGTGAATTGAATGGATGCTTTGTTGGTTGACGGGGCAAATGTTCGGCATACACGAGGGCATGTCGGCACAGTACCCTTCGCCCACGCCAGCCATTCGCACCCCTTTCTCCGTTGGCCGCGCATTATACAGCACACTTCCGGTGATTGTGTTCTCGCACCTTCATGCGGCCACAGTCGTCATTTCACGCAAGCTTGCAGACCGCATTCGCAATAGGCAACTAGTCCGTTGAGCATCAGGTCGCCGCCGGTCGTGGGAACCGGTGCCACCCGATAATTGCACCGGCCGCCGCCACGGATCCGAATTCCAGCAGCATAATCCAGCCAGGAACCAACCACGGACGACCAAGCGTGCGCAAATGCCAAACGTAGTAAGTCGGGATGATGCTAACTGTCCAGATGATGATCGGCAGCGTCGAGGCCGACCGCAGGAACGGCAGCAGCCAGAGAAGGTACCATGGATATACGGCCGGTGCACATAGAAGCGATGCTGCCATCGGCCATGCAAATGCGTCCGAAGGGCATGCCGGGGCCTTGCCTCTCAGCCAGATTGCGGTAAGAAAGCCGACGAGCACTGCCAACCCAACTACAAGCTGCGGAGCCGCCACTCGCTCGAGCGTTGCAAACACCGGATCATTAAAGCGGAACCTCTGCACGTAAGTGCCGAGCGATCCGATCGGAATCCGCCCGTGGTTGAAAAATGGTACGTATAGGAGTCCGAGCACGACTGCCGCCAGCGCGCCGTCGCGCATACGAACACGCCTCCAGTAGAGTGGCAGCAGTACAATCGGGAGCAATTTCACTGCAACAGCCAGCCCAAATGCCAGGGCTGCAAGCGCACGCCAGCGCCGTGCTAGCGCGGCGGCAGACAGCAACAGCAGCAGCACGCCTACGATATCGATGTGACCACTGCCCGCCACTTCCGTCGCCAGCAGTGGATGCCAGGCATAAGCCAGAACCCAGTGCGCTCCTTGCCGACTACTACGCAAGACATCGAGCAAAACGAGAACAATTGCCAAATCGCAAACCACAAATGCTACTTTCAGCGCAAAGATAGACTCATGAATCGCTGTTACGGCGCGGAAGAAAAACTGAGCGCCCGCTGGATATGGGCTCGGTACATCCGGGTTGTTCAGCGTGCGGGTCTCGGGTGTGTGCAACCCGCCGAGCGCAGGGTCGCTGGGAACGACAATATAAGGGTTATAGCCGAGCCGCTGCACGCGGCCATCCCAAACATATCGATGAACGTCATCATCTGAACCCGGCGGCATCAGGAGAAATGGAAGATGCCACAGAGCAGCCAACACGAGCCCGATGACGATGACGCGGTGCGGGAATCTTGGCGTGGAGAAGAACTCACGAATGGCGAGGAGGTACGCGATGCCAGCAACGGCCAGCGTAATGAGATAGGGAGACGCTCCAACACCGCCTGGGATTCGGGCGCAGGCTACCAGCGCTGCAAATATGATGGCGCCAAGCCCGTAGAGCCTGCGCGACGGCGTCACCGTCACGGGCCTACGCGGCTCGCCCGTGGCTGGGCCACTGCTCGTTCCCACTCTGTTAGCCACTGCGCAGTGCGTGGCGCCCTCGCAGGAGCGAGCTGCAGTTCGACTGCCAGCCGGCTCAGGTCAGCCGGTACGTCGATGTCGTAGAACAGATCGGTAAAGCGCACCGACAGCCCGAGCGTGCGGGCACGCGCCAGCAGAGCTTCCAGTGCATTCGTTGTTCCCATCGGGTTGCCCGTGAAAAGCCCTGGATGAGACGCCGTCGCACCGACGAGATAGTAGCCGCCGTCGTGCGTTGGTCCGACCACGAGGTCACCCGAGGCAAGCGTGTCGAACGCGATCTGGAGCGCGGATGGTGGCAGATGTGGGCTATCGCTGTTGAAAGCGACGATGCGCCGACGGCCAGTCGCCGCGAAATGCGCAAACACGGACGTGAGGCCCGCCCCGAGGCCTTCGCCGGTTTGCGCTACGACGCGCACTGCGTCGCCGGCCACGCGCGACAGCTCCTCGACATCAGACGCTGGGCACATCATGGCTGTTTCCACGCCGCCGAGTGACTGTGCCAGGGCCATCGTGTCCTCCAGGAGGCAGCGGTATAGCTCGATGATTGCCAGTGACGGAAGGCACTCGGCCAGCCGGGTCTTCACCACACCTGGCCTAGGTGCCTTGGCCATGATAACTAGTGTGCAATCGCCGCAAGCTCGCATCGAGAGGTCACGCGGGCTTTCACGCCGACCCAGGCACACCAGCCCGCCGCCGTTGCAGATAATAGCGCAAAATTCGAGTGAAAATGAACCACGCCGCGCCGAGGGTGCCGCTGACCGTGCCGCTGATCTTCGATTTGCCGACGCGCGGGTGATAGCTCACCGGCACTTCGACAATCCGGAAGCCGTGACTGGCACCTTTCAGGATCATCTCGACCGCCCATCCGTAAGTGGTCTCTTCGAGCGCGAGCGCGCGGAGGACGTCGGCGCGTACGGCGCGGAACGGGCCGAGGTCGGTGATCCGTTGCGCAAATAGAAGCGTGATCAAGCGCGCGGCCAGGCGGTTACCGAACGCGGCGTGCCAGGGGAGCGCGCCAGGCGTGCGCGGACCCCGGAGGCGTGAACCCAGCGTGATGTCCGCGCGCCCGTCAGCGATCGGGGCAACGAGGCGCGGAAGTTCAGCCGGCCGATCGCTGTAGTCGCCGTCAAGGAATACAACAACATCGGGCGCGCTGGTGCAGGCGAGTCCGGTCAGACAGGCCCGGCCGTATCCACGGCGCGGTTCGGGAATAACCCGGGCACCCATGCGAGCGGCTATCTCAGGCGTCCGGTCCGTCGAGTTGCTGTCGACGACGATGACCTCGGTGACGAGATCGGTTGGGAGATCAGCTAAGACGCGGCCGATGGACTGCGCTTCGTTGTGCGTAGGAATGACGACCGACACTCGCACTTGATCTTGGCTCAAGTCACCACCATGGCGAGGACGGCCAGCGCCGCGCCAGCAAGGCGTCGACGCCCCACGCTCGACCCGCCCGCCCCACTGCGAGCGCAAACGATGCGAGCACTGGAACCAGCAGCTCCCAAATCCAGGCCGTGCCCCACTCAGACATCCAGAGGCTGGCTAGGTACAGAAACGCTACAAAGGCGACCGGGCGCGTCAGCAAACCGCCGACGAGCAGGATCCCGAGAGAGATCTCGGTCAACGCCTGCATAGGGGCCGCCATCGCGGCGTGACTCGCCGCTTCCGCCATGACGGCCTTCCATGCGGCCGGAGCATGACCATGCTGGATGTAGTAGTTGATCAGCCCGGAGTAACCCGCCGGCGTGTAGAGACCTTTCCCCAGATTCTCAAAGAAGACCCACACAAACATCGCGCCAATCGTCAGTCGTACCAACGCCAGCGCGATTCGCGCGTCCGGTTGCTCGGCTCCTTCGGATGCTTTGTCTCGCGCTTGGGTCGTGTTCGTCGTCATTGTGATTGCCGCGCCCATTCGACTTCAAGCCGGCCTTTGAGGTTTCACCGCGAGCCGGAGGCGAGGCGGGCAGGGCTATAATACTGGCCCGATGTGGTCGAAAGCAAATATCGAGCTCGACGCGGGCCACCGGACGTTCGCCACTGGCCTGCTGGTCGATTTGATTGCGGCGCTCCGGCGCAGTCGCCCGGGCGATCTGTTGGCCATCACCAGCGACGAGGCTGCCGTCGCCCCTGACCTCGATGCCTGGTGCCGCTTTACGGGCAACACGCTTATAGCATCCACCACCGAGGCGGGCCGCACTCGCTGGGTCATTCGGTGCGGCGCGGCCCCGGTGAATCCGCACACCGACCGTCCTCTCGGATCGCGCCTGTGGCTGTACACGAATTTCGACTGCAACCTGTGCTGCGACTACTGCTGCGTGCGCTCATCACCAGTTGCACCTCGCCGGGCGCTCGGCCTCGCGCGCATACAGCGCATCGCCAGCGAAGCACCCGAACTCGGTGTAAGCGAAATCTTCGTGACCGGCGGAGAGCCGTTCCTTCTGGGTGACATTGCCGAAGTCCTCACTGCGTGCGCCGCTGCCGCTCGGACGACGGTGCTCACCAACGGTATGCTGTTCGCGGGAAAGAAGCTCGCGCCGCTGCGCTCGTTGCCCCGCAATCGCATAACGATGCAGATCAGCCTCGACAGCCCAACGCCGGAGCGGCACGACCGCCATCGCGGGCGGGGCACATGGGCGCGCGCATGGGAGGGCGTCAAGAGAGCGCACGCGGAAGGGTTTCGGGTGCGATTGGCAGCGACCGTGTCTACGGACGCGGAGGCTGAGGAGTTCCACCGCTTCCTCGATGCGCAGCGGATCGACGGGGAGGACCGGGTGATCCGCCGCATCGCGCTACGCGGCTTCGCGTCGCAGGGCGTCGCCCTCGCGCGCGCCGATCTCGTGCCCGAAATCACCATCACGGCGGAGGGCGTCTACTGGCACCCGGTGGGAGCTGAGGATGCAGACTTACTGGTTACCCGCGAGATCTTTCCGCTTGCCGAGGCCTTCGCTGCCGTACGCCGCGCATTCGACCGGGAACGCGAACATCCGCGTCGCTTGGCGACTATCTTTAACTGCGCGTGACCTGCGGCGGGCCCTTATATCCTCATTGCGCCTCTGAGGAAAGCACCATGCCACGAGTTCGCTTTTAGCCCTCGGCTGCCTTGGCGAGCGGTCTTCTGAAGAACCCCTGTCGCACGGACGCCTCACGCAACGCGTCGTACCCATCGAGGTGTGGCGGCACCCAGCGCTGGAGCCCTTCGGCATCGAGTACAGCACGATGAATCGGATTGTCATAACTCATCGCGGACAGGGCCTCGGCGAACTGTCGCTGCCGCGTCAGGTCGAGATCGGGCCGAGCAGTGAACATACAGTGATTGTACGGCGGGGACGTCCAGATCTCGGTGAGCGCGCCCTCCGGCACCAGGCGCTCGCTCCGCACCGCCTTCCAGAACGGGCTGCCGATTGCGCCGGCATCGGCGCGCCCGTCGAGGACTGCGCGAACGACTTCAACTTCGCTCGTGCCGGTGTCACCATGCTTGCCCACGTCGCTGTCAAAGCGCAGCGTGTGGTAGTCTTGCCCTTCGAGCAAGCCTTGCTGCTCGAGGAAGTGAACGGGCAGGATCGCGGCGTGGCCACTGTCGCGGCTCCCGAGCGCCAGTGTGCGATTTCTCAGATCGGCAAGCGCGGCTATGGGGCCTCCGTTCACCGCGACGATCTTCGTGGTCCAGTCGAGATCGGTGTCGCGCATAGCTACGGGCCGGCAGCGATGTACACTCCATTCGTCGGCCTGTAAGTACGCAAGATTTGTGTTCCAAGCGATATCGATGTGCGGCAACGGATCACTGGGCGAGGCAAGGAGCGCCATGATCTGCGCCTCATAGCTCTGAAACAGCACGACCTCAATCGGCAGACGCGCCTCCTCATGAAAGTAGCGTCGCATGCCTTCCCAGATCGTGACGACCTTCGGATCGTACGCAACTGCCCCCACCCAAATTGTTTGGCTCATGGTCCTCTGCTCGTTCGCCACTGACCTTCGGCCTCCTCTCGGCTCTCTTCTTCGGTTTTCGCGATCAGAAGAGCGGCATTCCCAGGATCGTCCTCGCGATGAACTCGCGCAGCACGTCGCCGGTCGGCGCCATGACCGCACCGGCATGGGCGTCGCGGAATAGCCGCTCAATACTCGTGTGCTTCGAGAACGCCGCTCCTCCGCACGTGCGCATTGCCGCAGAGGTGACGCCAATCGCCGCGTCGCCAGCGGCGGCCTTTGTTTCGAGCACGCGCAGCAGTGTCGTGTCTCGTGGCCGCTCAAGGTGATCGATCAGATCGTCGATGCGCGCCGAAAGGCCATCTGTATCGATCCGCATCGTTGCGAGCTGCGCGCGCAGCGTCGGTAGGCTCTCGCCAAGACTCAAACCCAGATGTTCGAATCGCGCGCTCTTGAGATGCGCTGCGGTCGCGGCGACGGCGGCCCGGCAGAGACCCAACGCCACGGCTGCCGTCCCCAAATTGAACAGCGGCAGCACGACGTTCAGCATTGCCTGAAACCCCGCGCCGTCGTTCGTGATCTGCAGTGCCAACGGGATCTCGCAGTCGTCGAGCATCATCGGCGCGGAAGCGTTCGCCCGCAATCCAAGGCCATCCCAGGGGCCAGCTACCGACAGACCAGGTGCCCCCGCCGGAACAAGGTAAAGCGTCGAATCGGTGGGACTCACGCCCTCGGGAGCGAGCGATGAGACAACGTAGCTCTGAGCATGACCAGCGCTCGTCACCCACGATTTCTTGGCGGTGATGTAGACGACCGTGCCATTCCGACGCGCGCGAGAGATCGGCGTCCAGAAGTGACTGCGCGAGCCAGCCTCGCTGAACGCGAGCGTGGACAGGTGCTGGCCAGTGGCAATCTCTTGCAGCGTCGGCGCGACGGTCGCCCCAGGCCGCGCCGCGGCAATCGTCGCAGCGCCGAGCGCGTGCATGAGATAGACCATGGCGACTGATGCGTCCGCTTCGGCAAGTGTCGCGGTAACGGCCGCGAATGTACGCGGCCCCAGACCGGAGCCGCCGACCTCGCGCGCCAGCATCAAGCCGAGCAGCCCGGCCCGCCCAAGCGCGTCGACAGCCTCGGTTGAGAACCGCCCTGCCTTGTCGTTCTGCGCAGCCGCCGGAAGAAGCACGTGCTCGGCGATCTCTCTGGCACGCGAAACAGCGGTATCATGAATCATCGCGACCCTCGGCAGCAGTATGCCTCCATAGCCGGCAGAGGATTGTGCCTGACGGGGCTGCAGGTGGTCAAAGGTTTTTGCCTGGCAGAACCCTGCCGAGATTCTGGCCCCGCATGTTTCACGGAAGAGCGACCGCACTTGAATCTGGTTCGGGTATGGGTTTCCTTACGCTGGATCTGGCTCGTATCGTCGGGACCTCGCTCATCGCGACTGGTTCGAACGATGCTGTTTCGGCACGGCTCTTCGGCCAAATTCTCAGCTCCGAGAATCACCGACGCGATATAAAGGGGCGCCCTTTTTGGAGTAGGGTTTTGAGTGTTCGGCTCAAACCCCTCCAGAAAGGAGCGCCCGTATGACTGGCACCAAATATATCGGCCTAGACGTGCACAAGGAAAGTA
>JBARRP010000065.1:0-4664 GCA_049644285.1 Candidatus Acidiferrales bacterium
GTTCAGTTTCGAGAATTTCCGTGGAGTAACTAACAGGCAGAATCACCGTGAACGTTGAACCGACGCCCGGGGTGCTCTCGCACTCGATGAAGCCCCCCTGCGCGCGTGCGATGGCCCGGGCAATGGCCAGACCCAGCCCTCCGCTCTGGGCCTCGCCGCTGGTAGAAGGGGCCGCGCGGTAGAATCGCTCAAATATAAAGGATAGGTGCTCGCTCGAGATTCCAATGCCCTGATCTTCAAAGCGGGCTCGAATCAAGTCGTCGTTTTTCTCTAAGGTTATGCGGACACGAGTGTCATTGGGGGAGTACTTGATGGCGTTATCGAGAAAGATCACAAACAGTTGGTGAAGGAACGCCTCGTCCCCAAGGTAGGCAATTTCCTCCTTCAGTTCCCGTACGATGGCAATATTCTTCGCCCGCGCTCGCGAGGCCATTAGAGCGCAAGCTTCCTCCAGAACCTCATTGATGTAGAGCGGTTCGTACGCCAGGTGAAGCTGCCCAGCGTCAGCTATTGAAAGCGTGAACAGCCCTTCCACAATGCGGGTCAGCTTCTTCAGCTCGTCGTCAAACCCGCAGAGAGTTTTCCGATATTCCTCGGCGCTCCGGGGTCTGGAAAGCACCAGCTCTGTCTCGCCGTGGAGAACGGCCAGGGGCGTGCGCAGCTCATGGGAGGCATCCGTCACAAATTGACGCAACTGACGGAGGGCCGAATCGACGCCTTGTAGGAGCTGATTAAATGTTTCCGCCAGATGACCGAGCTCGTCATGGGGAGAGGCTACGACCACAGGTGTCCAGAACCCCTCCCGGTTCGTGACTCGCTTGGCCATCCGGGCGGCGTGCTGTGTGAGCGCAGTGATAGGCGCGAGGCTCCTGCCAACGTACCATGCGGAGATGGCCGCCGTCACCAAGAGGCTCAGCGGCAACAGGAGCAAGGCGACGCTTCCGAAACTTTCAAGCACGCTCTTGGTGCCCAGAGTGGGTATGGCCACTGCCAAGACGCGCGACCGCTCGGCATGCTGAAAAGGGATGAGCGCCACGCGCACCGAATCGCCATTCCCGGTGGCCGCGATCGCGAAGACGGGCCGTGAAATCTCAAGGCTGATTCCATTCAAGTCGAGTGGGGTTGGAAGGTTTTTTGAGCGTTGAAGCACGCGGCCCGCTGGATCCAGCAGTTCAAAAAACTCGTCAGGAAGGTCCATCTGGTTCACGTCCTCGCCGTTTGGCTCCCGAATGAGGTCGGCAATGACAGGGCGGGCAGTCTCCAACAACTGGCGGTTCAGTTGCGTATGCACCTCGTGCGCGAGGAGGCCCCAGAAGGCGAGATATGACCCCGCAAGCAGCACTCCGACGACGGTGCAGAATAAAACCATCATTCGGAAACGAAGCGTTTTCGCTTTCATCATTCCGGCATGCCCAAGCGGTAGCCCACCCCGCGAACGGTATGAATCAGCTTCACCGATCGATTCTGGTCAATCTTCTGGCGCAAGCGGTTGATGTAGACTTCAACGAGGTTCGTCTCGGTATCAAATTGACAGTCCCAGACATGTTCGACGATTTCACTGCGGGTTACAAGCTCGGGAGCGCGAAGCAAGAAGAGCTCGAGGATGGCGAATTCTTTGGACGTGAGAGGAATGGCCTCCTTGCCACGCGTGGCGCGGCGCCGATGACGGTCCAGTTCAAGGTCCGCATAGCAAAGTTTCGCGCCTCCCTTGTGGAAGCCGCGACGAACGAGTGCCCGCACACGCGCCAGCAGTTCTGCCAGAGCAAAAGGTTTGGTGAGATAGTCATCAGCGCCGGCGTCCAAGCCTTCCACGCGTTGCTCGACCAAGGTTCGGGCGGTGAGCATCAGGACCGGGGCCTCCACTCCTTGCTGGCGTAATTCGCGGCAGACTTCAATTCCACTGAGGCCAGGCAACCGAACATCAAGAAGAATGGCATCGTAAGTGACATCTGTGCTGCGTTCGAGTGCTTTCTCGCCTGTTTCGGCCACATCTACCGCGTAGGAATTTTCCCGCAGGGCACGCGCGATAAAGCTGGCAACCTTCCGCTCGTCTTCGACTAGGAGGATGCGCATGGGTCTGAGCGATAACATTACATAACGAGGGACACAGCCGCGCAATTGAAAAATCGCCCAGGTCGCTAGGTGAGCGGATGACGCGGCGCATACCCGAACGACCTCCTGTTGGCGAGGGGTTTTTGTCATTTTAGGTCGTTCCGCACGACCTTCCCGCCCTTCATCACAAACTTGACGCGCTCGAGCTCGGTGATGTCCTTCAAGGGGTCTCCTGATACGGCGATAATGTCCGCGTATTTGCCTTTCTCGATTGAGCCGATGCGATCCTCCCAGCCCATCATTTCCGCCGCGACGGTGGTTGCAGACTGAATCCCCTGGGTGGGTGTCATGCCGTATTTGACCAGATATTCGAACTCAACGGCTTGGCTTCGTGGGGAAACGGTCCCACTCCGGTGCCGAACGAAATCTTCAGCCCACGAGAGATGGCCAATCGCCCGCTTTTCTCCCGCATGGCCGCCAGAGTGTACTTGCCACCGGTCGCCTTGCATCCACGATCGCTTTGATTTCTTCCAAGGTGAAGATCGGGTCACACCAAAGCTTCCCGTCCGGCTTAAACTCATATTCTCCGGTGGAGTGGAACTTGATTCAGTCGGCTCCATAGTGGATCTGCTCGCGGACTGCTTGGCGTGCCGCCCACGGACTGTCTACGGTCTGGTAGTTTCTGGGTAGGTCCACTTCCGGTGATCCGAGAATGCCGGCGCCGGTGGCGACGAGGCCCATCGTCGAGACCTGCATCCGGGGACCCTCGAAAAAGCCACGGTCGATGGCGTTCCGTATGTCCACGTCACCATAGCCTCCGCCGTGGCTCATCAAGTCACGCAACGTGGTGAAACCGGCTCGGAGGTCCTTTTGGGCATTGGCCAGAGCCAGCAGCGTTCGGCACTCCCGCGTGTCGTTTATGAGGTTAGCGAATGGAGCGCCGCCGGACTTGATACCGGCGTTCCCGTAGCCAAAGACATGTGTGTGGCCGTCAATCAACTCAGGCAACACGGTAGCTTTGCCAAGGTCGATCACTTGGGCCCCAGACGGGATTTGGACACTGCTGGTTGGACCGGCTGCCGTTATCTTGTCACCTTCAATCAGCACGATTTGGTCGGCCAGCGCCTGACCCGATTTACTGTCAAACAAGCGTCCCGCGCGAATCGCCATCACCTGAGGAGCTTGCGAATGCAGCGGCGTTACTGCTCCAACCATCGCAAGGAATGTTGCCAGCACTACGTCTCGACACTTCAAATGAGCCTCCCTTAATCCGCAGATTTTCCAAGCGATTCGGTTTCGAGCCCTTCGCTTTCCATTCCCTGGGCGGCTCTTCGGATCGTCGTTTCCCGGGACCCCCTAGCCCGCATCAAGTGCTGAAAAGCGCGTGCTTCACTGTACTTCGAAGACCAGAATCTCAGCGCTTTTACTTTCGTGCTGCGGGACGGCGACAAAATAGCGGTTCAGTTCAGGCACAAGTCGCGCGGTTCTTCCCAGAGGCCCAGTAGAAACTTTTCCGAGTAGTTTGTAGTTGTCGGCGCCGGCTTGCTCGTATACATCTGCTGCGCCATCGCAAGCAGCATAGAGACGTTTGCTAGCTGGGTTGAAAACGAGATCGTCAACGCCTTTTGTAATTGGCAGAGCGACGACCTCCTTCCCCGTCTCTGTGTCAAGCACGACAATCTGGCCGCTGCGGCAGGCCACAAACAAGCGATGGTTCGCTTCATCGAGGGCCATGGCGACGTTGACCTTGCCTTGGGTGATGGGCCAACTGGCGATGACTTCTCGTTTCTCCCGATCGATCACATCCACCCGGTTCTTGGTCCTGTTGTTGACATATATCTTGGGGCTCGATTTCTCGAGCGCCATGGCCTCAACAGTTTCTCCGTCAACCTGGATGTCGGCCACCTTCTTCCCGGCGGTCGTGTCAACAACGCTCATCATCGAATACGTTTGATGGGCATCGCCGCCCCCGTTGTCGGTATAGAGATACTTTGTGGCCGGATCGTACCCGATCGAATCGGTGTCCGTCAGGAGTCTTACGCTCGTGACCAGGCTGTACGTTTTGCCGTCGTAAATCTTCAACTCTCCTACAGTTCCGTCCGTAATGTAGATGCGGTCCAGATCTTGGCGGTACAGCACGGCGTGCGGCCTGCTGATTCCCGCTATCGTGTGGATCAGTTTGCCGGTGTTCAAGTCAACGACCAAGACTGCTTTGTAGTCTTCCGGGGTGGCGAAGAGCCGATGGCCTTTCAGATCGATGCCGAAGTGATCGAAGTTCCCTTTGAC
This sequence comes from Candidatus Acidiferrales bacterium, assembly GCA_049644285.1. Classification (GTDB taxonomy): domain Bacteria; phylum Acidobacteriota; class Terriglobia; order Acidiferrales; family UBA7541; genus CAVRXT01. The sequence continues at coordinate 4,339 of JBARRP010000065.1, forward strand.
GTCAGCAGGTAGCGTTAGCGTCTGGATAAGCTTGAGTGGGGGCGTCTCCTGACCTTGCACTTTGACTGCGAATATAAGAAAGACCGCGATGAGGGTGAAATACCGTCGTCTCATTTGTTCTCCCTAAAGGTTGATGTTTTATTTTCTCTTGAACGAATCCATCAGGAGTTTGCTCAGTCGTCTTCCCACGCTGCGGGCGCTATCGATGGATCCCGGGCCCCCGGCGGCGCGCTAGAGCAGCAGAGCGTACTGGCGCCCGGCGGGTGCGACAGAGCATAAATCACTCATCGCCATACGAGCTTAAAATAAGATTAATTTCCATTTAT